>NZ_JCAXEL010000039.1:0-7459 GCF_059759055.1 Paenibacillus sp. GQ49 | reverse complement strand
TCTCCAATAAAGTATTGAAAAGAGCGATAAGCTCATTTTGAATCTGACGAGATTAAACATCTCATTTGTGCTCCAGTCAATCCAAGCCAAGGCTTATCTCAAACTTTCGCGTTCATTCTGCAAGCAGAATGTTTACTCACTCGTTGTTCAGTTTTCAAAGATCAAACTTATTCCGTTACCGAATGTCGTTCTCTTCAGTAACTCTTATATAATATCATGTCCGAACCAACTTTGCAAGCTCTTTTTTTCAAGTTTCTTTCGAAGCTTATTTCAATCGCTTGCCGCACCAGTGTTAAACCGTGTTTTCTTGGCCGGATTAATAATATATCACGTATAGATATTAATTACAATACTTAATTTAATAAAATTCATTTACTACAAATCAACTACCTTTACTGTGTTGCTCTCCTCTATCCCAGTGTAAAGTTTATTATAGCTTAAATGACATTTTTTCCATTCATACCTCGCAATACATGTCTAATTGATTTTAAACTTATTAGCCTACATCTCCTCTCATATATTTTAGCTTCATTAATATGCTCAATTTAGGTTGTCCTTTTATTAAGGTCATGCAAGATTACTGGGGGCACTGTAAGTTACCACGAGTATAAGTAGAACTACCATAGAAGATACACAAAAAAAGTGATGCACGCATATAACTATACGTGAACCACTTTCTTGTGTGTGTTATTACATTATATATAGAAGGAAACTCTTAATGTTGTGCCTGCACTGATGCTGGAGGCGTCATCGTCATTTTTCCATTACCTGCTTTTTGCACGCTAACTCGTAGCACCGTAATTCCCCACGTAATAATCGAGATCAACAGAAGATGAACCATGTATCCCCCCACTGCCTCTCCACTATAGATCAAACGCATAAATCCCTGTACCCCATTGGAAGCGGGCAGAAAGTTTCCGATATAACGGTAGAATGGCGCCAGCATCTCGGCTGGAATGATATTTCCTGCTGTCATCAACTGGAGTGGAACCATCGCTACATTAAATAGAGGGCCTGCATTGCCAAACAGGGCAAAACTCATTTGTGTAAAACAGATACAAGCCAGACTCACCAGCACATGATACAGATACAAAGCGCCGAAGGAGCTCGCAACATCCGTGAACAGAAGAGCAACTGTATCCACAATTAGAGGAACGATCACTGCTATACACAATAACAACATTTGCCGTCCCCAGAAGATTTCCCATTTGGAATGGGTACGCTTCATCATATTCGACGTAATATTAAACTGAATGTTCATAGTCATCGCAGCAATGTAGGTGATAAAACCCAGAATCATGGGCAGCATCGATGTAGCAAAATCACTCACACTGTTCGTTTTATTAATTTCAGCCTTTACAGGCCCTTCATTCATCTTCGCCATCGCTTGTCCAATGGCTGCACTCAGTTCATCGCTGTTGATACTATCCTGGTTAAGGGTCACTTGAACCTTGGACTCCAAAATCCCTTGTCCCATTTGTGCAGTCATTCCAGTCGCCGCGTGTTCCACAATGGATTTAGCTACATCAGCATTTCCCTGGTTGATATAAAAGGACAAGCTCGCCTCTGTACCTCCTTCAATCTGGTCAGTGAATCCTTCCGGAATAACAATAACCATCGCATAGTTACCTGCATTCATCTGTTGCTCAGCTTCCTCGGCAGAACCCAGTACATTTACATGGAAAGGCGCGAGCGTTTCAATCTGCTTCTGCACCTCTGTTCCCTGTGTCCCGTCTTCGTTCACAAGAGCAACTTGAAGTTGATCCACTCTCTCCGTGGCTTGATGATAACCCGTCATCCAGATCACAACAAATAACAGCGGAATAATCAATGCAAAAACCAACCCTATTTTTGTCTGTGGCACTTTAAGAAAATCTTTGAAGCTTTTCATTCGTTCACGACTCCCATTAGTTAAAATTAAAATAATTGCACTACATATATATGCACATGCACATATTTGGTCAAAAAAATTTATTTCATCTTTTCATAGATGCGATTCATCACATTCAGGAATGCTTCAAGCTCTTCAGGGGAACATTCGGAGAGTGCCTCTTGCTCTTGCTGTTTTGCCTTTGGTGTCAGAACGTTATTCATTTCCAGTCCTTCCGCCGTCAAACAAAGCAATACCGCTCTGCGATCCTGTGGATCTTCTTCTCTTGTCACCAGACCTTTGCGAATCAACTTGTCTATAATTTTGCCTACCGTTGTCTGGTCCCGCACTGTTAATTCGGCCAGTTTTTTCTGTGATATATGGCTTCCAGCCTTGCTCAATTCATTCAAGACTGCAAATTGTTCCGGAGTAATATCCTGTTCACTCAGATTTCTGGTTGTTGTTTTTTTGTATGCCAGATACGTCCGTGACAGAATCAGTCCAAGTGGATTTTCATCCATATTAACAGGCATGCTGATGCTCCTTTCTCTATATAGTAGCACTACCATCTAATTTGCGTAAGCTCTATATTATTACCAGATCTACAATACTGTCAATTTAATTTTTTATCTTTTCAAGCAAAAAGAGACCCACCCGTTAGTCAGGCAGCTCTCTCCTTTGGCATCGTCAAGCCATACTTACTCGGGCTTGCCACTTGAAGTTTCGGTATCGTCCTTCTTCTTTGTGCCTTTACTTTTATAAGGCTTCGGGGCACTTTTCGCCCGGTTAGCAGCGGCTTGCCAACGGTTCCAGCCTTTTTTACCCGTACCACGGCCGGTGCCGCCTTTTCCTTTTGCATTGCTCATGTTATCACTCCAATAATCCTGTATATGCTTAAAAATGACCGTCCTCGGTAACTTATTATGCAACCCAGCCCATCTAATTCACTTCCAGCATTTCTTATTATACCAAAAATCCACGTCTTTACGTCCATTTCCATAAATCATTGTATTGTTATTCTGTTATGAAAGCGGTATAGTGGACATAATTGAAAGAGGAAGCTACGTCTTCTTCGGGATTGTTACTGGTAAGCAGGCGATACCCAAACCAAGGCTGTCTATTAAGCCTTAGTTTGGGTTTTTTGTTTTTATTACGACCAATTGAGGTGAAACACATATATGATCATCCGTCAGATTTTTAACAACAATGTCATCCGGGCTGAGAACCAGGTTGGTCACGAATTTGTTGTCATTGGCAACGGTCTTGGCTTCAAAAAGAAAAACGGACAGCCTGTGGATGAGGATAAAATCGAAAAAACCTTTGTGCTGAAATCGGATAAAATACCGCAAAAATTAATCGATCTGATTGGGGAAACATCGGTTGAATATTTGAAGTTAGCGGACGAAATTGTGGGTCATGCCAAAAAGGAAATGGGCGATATTTTTAGTGATAATATCTATATATCATTGATCGATCATATTCAGTTTGCCATTACCCGGTACCGTAAATCCGTCGGGCTGAAGAATTCCCTTTTGTGGCAGATCAAGAAGTTTTACAAGAAGGAGTTTGGGATTGGCATGAACGCGGTGGAGCTGATCCAGGAACAATTTGGCATTCAAATGGATGAACATGAGGCCAGCTTTATTGCGATGCATTTTGTAAACGCTCGTCAAGATGCTCAAGGCATGAAACAAACCGTTGAAATTACTGAAGTTATTGATGATATCTTCAATATTGTGACTAATCATTACCACATCGCCCTGGATGAAAATTCGTTTAATTATTCCCGGTTTATTACCCATCTTCAATATTTTGTGCAGAGAATGTTGAGTAATGAACAGGAGCAATTTGCTTCAGGAGATAACTTTCTGTATGAACAGGTGAAGGACAAATATAACAAGGCATTTGAATGCACACAACGGATCAATCAGTACCTTGAAGACAAGTTTGAAAGTGCCATGTCCATTGATGAAAAGGTGTATTTAACGATCCACATTCAACGTGTCACTTCTCGTAACGAGCTACTCGACACGGAATAAAAAAAGCTTGCAAACGATTTCGGCGTCATATATAGTAGGTCTCACAACTTAACGACAAGGATTGTTACTGCTCAAGCAGGCGATACCTAAATGATTGGCAACAGGTCATCTTTCCGATGATTCTAGCCATTCGTTTAGGTATTTTTTTGTTTTCAGGCAATCTTAACAACAAAGGAGAATTAACATGGATCATAAAAAAATGGGGGATGACATCGTTCGTCTCGTCGGCGGAGAAGCCAATATCAACGGTCTTGTCCACTGTGCGACCCGGCTGAGATTCGACCTGAAAGATTCGAAAAAGGCCGAACGCGAAACGCTTGAAAAACACGATGGTATTATTACCGTTGTCGAAAGCGGCGGCCAGTTCCAGGTGGTCATCGGTAGTAACGTGGCTCATGTATATGCGGAGATTATGAAAAACCGGGATTTCGGAGGAGATTCCTCCTCATCGGCTGAATCCACAGGGGAAAAAACCTCGCTATTATCCAAAGTTTTTGAAATTATATCCGGAAGTTTCTCGCCGTTAATTCCGGCTATGGCAGGATCAGGTATGCTAAAAGCTTTGCTGACTGTCCTGACCATGCTCGGATGGATGTCGGATACAAGTGACACATACCTGATTTTATCCGCTGCCGGCAACGCTGTATTTTATTTCTTGCCCATTTTCCTCGGCATCACACTGGGTATGAAGCTGAAAGCCAATCCTTATGTAGCTGGCGTAATTGGTGCCGCTCTGATGGAACCGAGCTTCACCGGGCTGATGGATAAGGGCTCAGATGTATCGTTCCTGGGTATACCGGTTGTGATGATGAATTATTCAGCCAGCGTATTCCCAATCTTCATATCGATTAGCATCTACGCTGTTCTGGATAAGTTACTCAAAAAAATTATTTTGAAAGACCTGCAATTGTTCCTTGTACCCATGATTGCTTTGATGATTATGGTTCCTCTGTCCGCAATGGCCTTTGGACCATTCGGTACCACGGTAGGTGACTGGATCTCCTCCGGCGTAACTTGGCTCATTGGTGTCAGCGGTATATTATCAGGGGTTGTACTGGGTGGATTCATGACCTTCATGGTTGTGTTCGGACTCCACTGGGGCTTCACTCCAATCACGTTACAGAATATAGGGGTTGGCGGCGATCCAATTGAAGCCATGGCTGCTGCAGCCGTTTTTGCACAAATCGGTGTAGCCTTCGGTATTTTCCTGAAAGCCAAAAAGAAGAAAACCCTGCGTACTCTTGCTGGCTCAACCAGCCTTACAGGTTTACTTGCAGGAGTCACTGAACCAATCGTATACGGTTTGATCCTGCGTTATAAACGTGTGATTCCTATCGTGGTTATCGCTGGTGCGATCGGCGGTGCCATTAATGGTCACTTTGGTGTTAAAATGACTGCTTATGTGTTCCACAATATATTTGCCATTCCTGTCTATACACCAACGGTTGTCTACGTAATTGCGATTGCCTGCTCCTTTGCGGTAGCCGCGGTATTAACCGTGATGTTTGGTTACGAAAGCAAAACGAAAGACACAGATTCCGTTAAAAATGAATCAGTCTCCAACACATCGGCTGAAAGTACACCAGCAGAACTTCCTGTCGTATCTGAGACTAAAACAACTGAAATTAAAAAGGAACAAATATATAGCCCACTTACAGGTAAAGCCGTAGCACTGAGTACCATTAATGACCCAGCTTTTTCGACTGGTGCTATGGGCAAAGGTTTGGCGATTGTCCCTGAGATTGGTGAAGTTGTCGCTCCGGTAGACGGTGTTGTCACTTCCCTCTTCCCAACTGGACATGCCATTGGATTAACCACCAACGCAGGAACGGAAATCCTGATTCATATCGGCATCAATACAGTAGCGTTGAAGGGAAAACACTTTTCTCCTGTTGTTCAGGAAGGTGATATCGTCAGACAGGGCGATCTGTTGATCCAGTTTGACATCGATAAGATCAAGGATGCCGGATATGAAACCGTAACACCTGTCATTGTGACCCTAACGCAGCAAGAAGTAGATGTGTTCGAAACGACTCAGGAACAGGTACAGAAAAATGATGTCCTGCTGACTCTCGTTGTCTGACCCAACTTATATTATATGAATTCAACTTAGGAGGAACTAACTATGAAACATACTCAACTGAAACCATTTCCTAAAGATTTTTTTTGGGGAGGTTCAACATCTGCCTATCAGATCGAGGGAGCCTGGAATGAAGATGGTAAAGGCCCTTCTGTCATCGACATGGGGAATCATGTGGAAGGTGTAACCGACTTCAAGGTAACCAGTGATCACTATCATATGTACAAAGAAGATGTGGCGTTGCTCGCCGAAATGGGCTTCAAAGCCTACCGTTTCTCCATCGCATGGACACGCATCTATCCGCAAGGAGCGGGTGAGGTGAATCCGAAGGGGCTCGCCTTTTACGATTCTCTCATTAATGAATTAATTAAATACGGTATTGAGCCCATTGTGACCATGTATCACTTCGATCTTCCTTATGCGCTTGAAGAAAAAGGCGGCTGGTCCAACCGTGCAACGATTGATGCTTTTGAACAATATGCCAAGACCCTTTATGAGAACTACGGAGATCGGGTCAAATATTGGCTGACCATCAACGAACAAAATATGCTGATTCTGCATCCCGGCTCTCTGGGGACACTGGATACAACACTTGTTGATCCGCAAAAAACACTATATCAGCAAAATCACCACATGCTGGTTGCTCAAGCTAAAGCTATGGTACTGTGTCATGAAATGCTGCCTGAAGCCAAGATTGGCCCAGCTCCTAATATCGGTGTAATTTACCCGGCGAGCTCCAAACCAGAAGACACACTCGCGGCTGATAACTATGCTGCCATTCGTAACTGGCTCTATCTCGATATGGCGGTATATGGACGTTATAATCATATTGCCTGGAGTTATCTCGAAGAGAAAGGATATACGCCTGTCATTGAAGACGGAGATATGGACATCCTGGCTCAGGGAAACCCTGACTTTATTGCGTTTAACTACTATACTTCCCAAACGGTTGGTGAAAGCCTGAACGATGGTAATGACTTCTCCCATACAGGAGACCAGCATGAAATCGTAGGTGAACCGGGCGCATATAGAGGATCTGTGAATCCCAATCTGCAAAAAACGGAGTTTGGCTGGGAAATTGATCCCGTGGGCTTCCGCTCTACCCTGCGCCAAATCTACTCCCGTTATCATCTGCCATTGATTGTTACGGAAAACGGTCTGGGTGCCTTTGATAAACTGGAGGAAGGCGACGTGGTTAACGATCCATATCGTATTGAATTCTTCAATAAACATATCGAACAGATTCAACTAGCGATTACAGACGGCGTGGATGTATTTGGCTTCTGCCCTTGGTCCGCCATCGATCTGGTTAGCACACACCAAGGATCAAGCAAACGTTATGGCTTCATCTATGTGGATCGTGAGGAATTCGATATTAAGGAATTGAGACGTATCCGCAAACAAAGTTTCTACTGGTATCAAAAACTGATTGAAACAAATGGTGAAATTCGTTAATACCATACTATTAAA
>NZ_JCAXEL010000038.1:0-10617 GCF_059759055.1 Paenibacillus sp. GQ49 | reverse complement strand
GCGTGGACACGAGGGGCAGTGATTCAGTGGATGGAGCTATACGGGGACAACAGACAGCAGCACCCGCGCAGAATCAGTCTGCCCGCGTATCCGTTTGCAGCTGAACGTTACTGGGTACCTGAACCCCTTGTCTCAAGAGAACAGAGGAGCAAAGTAATACAACATACAAGCGTACCTATTTTACATCCGCTCGTACATTGCAATACATCCAGCTTTGGTTTGCAACGATATGCCAGTACGTTTACGGGCGAGGAAACGATTTTGGCCCATCATCAGGTCCATGGAGAGAAATGGCTTCCGGGTACAGCCTATCTGGAAATGGCCAGAGCGGCGGTTCAGCAAGCTGTTGGACTTTTCGATGATTCGTTGCAGGTACGGTGTATTCAGAAAGTCACATGGATGACACCTCTACAGGTGGATCAGCCGGTTGATGTTCTCATCGAACTTAAACAGCAGAATGATGGAATCGTAGGTTTTGAGATCTATAGCTTCACTCATGGATCTGAGCAACTCAAACGAACACATTGCAAGGGTTCCGTTCTGCTGGGGGGAATACAGGCATCCGTTCAACCAAACGGAAACAAACCTTGGCTGGTTGAGAAGGAAGAACGTGTCCTAGCAGGTAAGGAGTGTTATTCCTTGTTTGACGGATTGGGTCTATCCTACGGGTCCGCCTTTCAGGGACTTACACAGCTGTTCATCCAGGATCATCAGGTTTGGGCACAGTTGCGGTTGTCTCCGGCAGTCGGACATACAGAGCAATATGTAATGAATCCATATTTGCTTGATGCGGCGTTCCAGGCCTCCATGGGTCTTTTGCTGAAGCAACATGTGGAGGGGGGCCGAAGTCCTGATTCAGTGCCACTGCCGTTTACACTAGATCAGTTGGAACTCCTGCATCCTTGCACAGAAGAGATGTGGGTGCGTGTCCAACGGATGGATCACTCTTCTGGGGCACAGGGGCTGATCAAGTTTCAGATTGAGATGTATAGTCCGGACGGAAAGTTATGCATTCGGATGACAGAATTGGCTTGTAAAGCTCCCACAGCGGATAAGCTTCCTTTATTTCAAAATCCGTTGACGACCGGGGGGATACCTCCTGTTGGACATGTTCTGATGACACCCATATGGAGTGTATTTACGCCGGAGGAGATAGCGCTTCCGCTATCCGTTGGTAACAAGGTGCTCATCATTAGTGACAACGATACAAGTCATAAGCAAGCTCTGAAACTATATCCGGGCGCAATGCACATGTTGCCCCATAACAGCGTACTTGGTTGGAAGGACAACCTGTCGGAGTTTGCCATTCTGGATCATATCATATGGCACGCTCCTTCCCCCGGTAATGTTTGCATGGCAGATGATTCGATTGTTGAGGGACAGGAGCAGGGGGTTCTTCAACTGTTCAGAATGATCAAGAGTCTACTAGAGCTTGGATACGGTAATCGAAGCTTGAGTTTGACCCTCATTACGACAAATGCGATCCCATCCTCTCCAATGGACGAAATTAATCCTACCCATGCAAGCATTCATGGTTTTGCGGGCTCTTTGGCCAAAGAATACTCCCGGTGGAGCATAAAACTGCTCGATCTGGAGCATGAGGTTGAATGGGCGGAGACCCAAATGCAAGAACTTCCTAGGAATGGGCAAGGGAACGCCTATCTGTATAGGGATAACGAGTGGTTACGCCAGGAGTTGATCCCGGTAAATGTGCACAATGAACATGCAATTAAGGATGCTTATCGCCAAGAGGGAGTATATGTGGTCATTGGTGGGGCAGGTGGCATTGGACAGGTGTGGAGCGAATACATGATCCGGCAGTACAATGCACGCATTATCTGGATCGGGCGCAGGGAACCTGATTCAAGCATTCAACGTTGTATAGAACGTTTGGAGTCCCTGGGCAGTGCTCCCGAGTACATTGTGGCAGATGCGACAAATGCAGATTCCCTCCAGAAGGCCTATGAACAGATCAAGCGAAGACATCCCCATATTCAAGGTGTAATTCATTCTGCGATTGTATTGCAGGATCAAAGTATCGCCAATATGGAGGAGGATCGTTTTCAAGCTGTCTTATCTGCAAAAGTCGCTGTAAGTGCACGCATGGCTCAGGTATTTGGACAGGATGACCTCGACTTCATGCTGTTTTTCTCGTCCTTCAATTCGTTTACCAGGTCTCCTGGGCAAAGCAATTATGCGGCTGGCTGCACTTTCAAGGATGCGTTTGCTCATCAGCTTGCGATGGAGCGTTCCTATGATGTCAAAGTCATAAATTGGGGTTATTGGGGAAGTGTGGGAAGTGTAGCCTCGGAAGAATACAACACCCTTATGAGCAATGCCGGTATCGGTTCTATTGAAGTAGCTGAAGCGATGAAAGCACTGGAAATCCTTTTGACAGGATCACTGGATCAACTGGGGCTTGTCAGAACGACCAGACCTCTTTTTATGCAAGAGCTGAACTTGAACAAAGTTGCATCCCTGAATGGTTAACAGAACGATGTGTTGACAGGGTGCATGAACCGTTTTGCACGGTACGGGAGAGCAGCGGAACATAAATGTTTCCAATGAATGGGCATCTGCCACCACAGGGAGGTTAAAACAATGGATGATCAGGTGTATATTCCGATTACAAAACATATTCCCGAGGGACTTCGCAGTGAGACAGATCAGTTACACGGGTGGCTTGTCGCATTATTGTCAGCGGAATTAAAGGCAATGGGGTTATTTGAAAAAAGCTATTCCAACACCAGGGAATGGTTAGAGAAAAACGGGATACCCGTTTTGTTTCATCGCTGGATGGAAGAGACACTTGCTGTGTTAGCCAAAGAAGAGGGGAATGGCGCTGAGGGCGGGCAAACCGCTACTACCTTCGAGAATGTGTGGCAGAAATGGGATGAAGTTAAACAGCAATGGCTGCAAAAGGGACACCTTCAATCCCAGGTCCTTTTGGCAGAAACGGCATTAAAACACCTGCCTGATATTCTTCGGGGACACAAGCAGGCAACGGATGTTCTTTTCCCCAATTCAAGCATGACACTTGTCGAAGGCATATACCAAAACAATCCCATCGCCGACTATTTCAATGAGGTTATGGGATCGCAACTTATAACAATTATTGAAGAAAAAATAAAAAAGAATGCAACCATTCGGTTGAGAATCATTGAATTTGGCGCGGGTACTGGCGGAACCAGTACCCCTGTGCTTGATAAGCTCAGACCGTATGAGCAGTACATTGAGGAATATTGTTATACGGATATCTCTTCCTCTTTTCTATTGCAGGCAGAGCAGCGCTATGGAAATGAACACCCATATTTAACCTACAGAAAAATAGATGTGACCAAACAACTGCAGGGTCAATCCATTAATGAAGCTGTCTATGATATAGCAATCGCGGCCAATGTGCTGCATGCTACACCCAATATCCGTCAAACCCTCGGACATATCAAGGCAGCGATCAAAAAACAGGGGCATTTGCTCCTGAACGAGATAACCGATAATACACTTTTTGCCCATATTACGTTTGGTTTGTTGGAGGGCTGGTGGTTATACGAAGATGAGGCACTGCGTATTCCGGGCTGCCCAGGACTTACACCTAATACATGGAAAAAGGTGCTCGCCAAAGAGGGGTTCAGAAATGTTCGTTTTCCGGCATTAAATGCTGAAGAGTGGGGACAACAAATCGTTGTATCTCAAAGTGACGGCATCATTATACATGAAATAAAACAGAGTCCTGTATCTCATCCTGTACAGACACAAACCAGAGCGATTCCTGACGTGGAATGGAGACCCAATTCATCCCCGGTTATGGAGACTGGAAACATTCAACCTACAGCAGATATTCCTGACCACCTGATCCGAGATCATATTATTACGGTCATCCGGGACAGCATAGAAACTTCACTTAAGATGAGTCAGAAGCGGATCGATAATCATCAAAGTTTCTCTGAATATGGCGTGGATTCGATTGTTGCCGTCAATCTGGTCAATCTTATTAACGAGCAATGTGGAATAGTGATGCAGACTACAGTGCTGTTCGATCATAACACGGTCCATGCCTTAAGCAAGCACATGCTGGAGCAATATCGACAAGAGATTGTGGCTTACATGCTGCCTGACCCGGCTACATCTCCACAGAGGAAAGACGAACAAGCCATCATTTTGGACATGAGCAACGATAATCGTAAGGCTGATAAGCCTGCTGTGCATAGGAATGAGGATCGGTTGCCAGTTCGGGATGAGAGGAGTAATCCTAATGCGACTTGGACACGCACAATGGTTAATAACGAAAAGCTGGGATCCATTTCGGAAGGTTCATATTATCGATTGCTGCTGGAGAAACCTGGAGAATCCGATGAACTTAAACTGATTCAGGATCAATCGCGTTCACTCCAGTCAAACGAAGTGCAAATTGCTGTACATGCTTTTTCACTTAATTTTGGAGACCTGTTATGTGTAAGAGGACTGTATCCAACCATGCCCGCATATCCGTTTACCCCTGGCTTCGAAGTCAGCGGGGTCGTTGTTCAAACAGGTTCCGAGGTTACAGACCTTCGACGTGGTGAAGAAGTGGTGGCCATGATGGGTGAGCAGATGGGTGGTCATGCCAATATGGTGATCTGTCCGGCAGCTCATGTAGTAACCAAACCGAAAAAGTTAACATTTGAAGAAGCCTGCTCACTGCCGGCCGTCACTATGACCATGCTTGATGTGTTCCACAAAGCCAAACCGCAGCCAGGTGAAAAAATATTGATTCAGACGGCGGCCGGAGGGACAGGTCTTATTGCCGTACAGCTGGCGCAGCATTATGGTCTGGAAATCTATGCCACAGCGGGTTCAGATGTGAAACTGAACTATCTGCAACAACAGGGTGTGCACCATACCATTCAGTATGTGGAGCAGGATTTTGCCGAGGAGATCCACCGTCTTACGAACGGGCAAGGTGTAGATCTTGTTATCAATACTTTATCGGGTGATGCGATTCAAAAGGGGATGGCTTGTCTTGCTCCCGGTGGCAGATATATTGAAATTGCTATGACTGCCCTCAAATCAGCCAAAAATATTGATTTATCCTTGTTATCGAACAATCAGGCATTTTATTCGGTAGATTTACGACGCATGGCCTTCCGTGATCCTTCTATAATTCGAACCTATATGAGGGAAATGGCGATCCTAATTGACGAGAACATCGTTCGTCCGACGATATATGCCACTTATCCTTTTCAGCAAGTGAAAGAAGCATATAAGGCTATGGGAAACCGCAGTAATATCGGCAAAATTGTGGTACATATCCCTGAAGAACAACGTTTTAAGCCGTATTCTGCTAAGCCATGGGAGCAAAACGTTGTGGTAGAAGAGGCCATAATGAATCAAGAAACACCGCCCGTCAGGGAGGAAATAGCGATTATTGGAATCAGTGGCCGATTTGCACAAAGTCGCAATCCTGAGGAGTTATGGAAACATTTGCAAGCCGGGAATGATCTGATTGGAGAGGTAAAACGTTGGGATCTGGACGCTTATTACGCGGATCAGCAGTCCTATTGTCGACATGGCAGCTTTATAGAGGATTTTGATCGTTTCGATCCTCTGTTTTTTAATATATCCGGCGTGGAAGCCACCTATATGGACCCGCAGCAGCGCATTTTTTTGGAGGAGTCCTGGAAGGCGCTTGAAGATGGCGGTTATGCTGGCAAAAAGGCCGAGGGCCTTCAATGTGGTGTCTATGTAGGCTGCAGCGGCATGGATTATCAAAGCATATTTGGACATGAGGGCCCTCCGCAGGCTTTCTGGGGGAACGCCAATTCTATTGTGCCTGCTCGCATAGCCTATTACCTGAATCTGCACGGTCCGGCCATTACAGTGGATACAGCCTGTTCCAGTTCATTGGTGGCCATTCATCTGGCATGTCAAGGATTATGGTCAGGCGAGACGAATATGGCTCTTGCCGGAGGTGTATTCATCCAGTCTACCCCTGGATTCTACATTGCCTCCAATCGAGCGGGAATGCTGTCTCCAACAGGACGGTGTCATACCTTTGATGAAGCAGCAGATGGTTTTGTTCCAGGAGAAGGCGCAGGGGTTGTTATCCTGAAAAGGCTTAGCGAGGCGCTGGATGACGGTGACCAGATTTACGGAGTCATTCGAGGGAGCGGAATAAACCAGGATGGGTCCACCAATGGAATTACGGCTCCCAGTGCGAAATCCCAGGAACGGCTTGAGCAGAACGTATATGAGACTTTTAATATTAATCCTGAACACATCCAGCTGGTCGAGGCTCATGGGACAGGGACCAGGCTGGGAGACCCGATTGAGTTCAATGCATTGACGCAGGCGTTTAGAAAACATACGGACGAAAAGCAGTTCTGTGCGATTGGCTCGGTAAAAAGCAATATCGGTCATACGGCCACGGCAGCTGGAGTAGCGGGTTTGTTTAAAATTATGCTGGGGATGCGTCATCAAAAAATAGCCCCCTCCATTCATTTTCATCAAGCCAACAGCCAGATTGCCTTAAATGACAGCCCGTTCTATATCCCTACAGCCACGATGGAATGGAAAGCCGGGTCAAGTGGCAGAAGATGTGCTGCAATCAGTTCATTTGGTTTCAGTGGTACGAATGCCCATATGGTCATTGAGGAGGGACCGCTGCAATCCAGAGCGTCAGAGCCGATGCCGGGATATTTGATTGCACTTTCAGCCCGTACCGCCGAACAATTGCGTCAGCAGGTTGAACAACTCACCGCCTACGGAAGACAATTGCCGGAACAGGATTGCGGTAACTTGAGCTACACGCTGTTATTGGGACGCAAACATATGGATTTCCGCCTCGCCTGTGTGACCCGAAGTCTGAATGAAGCGATGACTATACTTCAACGCTGGTTGGATAAGGGAAGTGCACCACAGGTTCGGGTTTCACAAGGAACACCGGACACTTCACATGAGCACTCCTCATTACAGCGATATGGAAATGAATGTTTGCGGAGCTGCCGGAAGACGACACATGCAAGCGAATATTTAGAACATCTGGGTACTGCAGCGGATCTGTATATCCAGGGATATGAACTTGATTATGATCTGTTGTTTGAGCAGGGTCACTATTGGACCATATCCTTACCCACCTATCCATTTGCCAGAGAGCGGTATTGGGTGGAGCACGAAGAAATGAATTGCTCACCATTAATAGAAAAACCAACAATAGTTAAACCATCAAATGAGAGCATATTACTGCACTCCATGCTGCACCACAACCGTTCGGACCTGCTGCGAGGCCAGTGGTACAGCAGTCAGTTCAATGGCAATGAGCCTTTCCTAAGCGATCATGTGGTACAGAGGCACAAGCTGCTTCCGGCTGTTGTTCAGCTGGAAATGGCCCGGGCAGCAGCGGTGCATGCAGCGAATTGGCCTCCGCTCACACACAGTCTGCTGCTGCGGCATGTAATGTGGAGCAGGCCGCTCGTTGTTGGAGAGGAGCCTGTGGAGGTTCATCTGGCGCTTGAGGCTGAGGCAGATGAGAGCTTGTCCTATAAAATATCGGCAGCGTCATCAATTGAGTCCAGCGAAGCGGTGTATAGTCAAGGGCGTGTAAGTGTGGGACGACCTCTCGCAGAAGCCGTGCAAACCTTGGATTTGCAGGCTGTACGCAGCCGATGTACAGAGGGACAGGCCAGTGGAGCAGTTTGTTATGAAGCATTCCGAAAACTGGGTCTGGAGTACGGTCCGTCCCATCAGACCATTGCCGAATTGCAATGGGGGACAAACGAGGCCTTGGCGCAGCTGCGTCTGCCACAAGCGCTCTTCGAAGGGCAAGGTGACACCGTGCTGCATCCCGGTATGGTGGATGGGGCCTTGCAAGCATCCATCGCCCTGCTGGCCGGAGATCAGATCGCGGAAGTGCTGAGATCCACTACTCTGGAGGGTGCAGTAAGCTTGGGGAGCACGGCCCTTGCGAGCACAACAGAACGACATGGGAACCCGCCCGCTTCCGCTCCGTTACCTTTTGCGCTGGAGGAGGCGGAAGTGATATCTCCTTGTCAGGCGCACATGTGGGCGGTGGTGCGTGTTCGCCCCGAGTCTGCGGCATCTTCCGCTGCGGAGGCTAGCGTCCGTAAACTGGATCTGGAGCTGTGCGATTCAGAGGGACAGGTTTGCATTCGACTGCGGGGCGTGACCTCGCGTGTACCCGAAAGCCGGGAAGGTGTGCTGCTGGTGCAGCCCGAGTGGCAGGAGCTGCCGAAGCGCTTCCTACCGGCTGAAGCTGTGGCGGTTGAACCCGCGGTGTTGCTGTGTGATTGGGCCCCGCAAGACTTCGCAACTGCGGATGTGTCCTGGAAGCCGATGGTGTTAACGGGGTCGTTGGAGGCGAGGTACGGACAGGCTGTTCAGGCCATTCTGCACCATGTGCAGCAGCAGCTTGCGATGCAGCGAAGCCACCGGATGGCTGTGCAGGTCGTCGTGGCGGGAGATGAACAAGGAAGACGGTTCGCTGGTTTGAGCGGGCTGCTGCGGACGGTGAGGCTGGAGCATCCGGGCTGTCTGGCACAGCTTGTCGAAGTCCAGCCGGGGACATCCGCCGCACGGTTGACCGAGCAGCTGCACCAGTGTGCGCTTCATGCGGAGGACAGCCATCTGCGTTGGGAAGCGGACGAACTGAAGCGAGCGGGCTGGCAGGCGGTTGACGTGAACATGGATGAGAACGTGGACATGAATAAGATGACGAATGGGAATGCAGAGACAGAGGTGAAGACAAAGCGGAAGAGCGGCTTCCCGCTGTTGTCCCCTTGGAGAGACGGAGGCGTGTACGTCATTACAGGCGGAGCCGGTGGCCTGGGACGGATCTGGGCCCGGGAGATTGCAGTCCAAACGGAAGGCAGTACGCTCATATTGACTGGCCGATCCCCGGCTATGCCAGAGGCGGTACAGCGAGAGATGGCGCAGCTTCCTGCCCGGGTGCTTTATGAAGCAGTGGACGTCACCGATCGGGAGGCGGTCCACGGACTGTTCGGGCGTATCCGTCAGCAGTATAGCCAGGTGAACGGGGTGCTGCATTGTGCCGGAGAGATCCGGGACAGTCTGATACGGTACAAAACGGAAAGCGACTGGCAGGCCGTGCTGGCTCCGAAAGTAGTCGGCATACGGAATCTGGAAGAAGCGATCGGGACAGAGGCGCTGGATGTACTGCTGCTGTTCTCTTCGGGTGCAGCGGTGACGGGGAATGCAGGGCAGGGCGATTATGCCGCCGCGAATGGGTATATGGATGCGTATGCGGTGAGCCGAAATGCGCGGATGAAACGCGGGGAGTGTCAAGGGCGAACCTTATCCATCAACTGGCCGTTGTGGGAAGAAGGCGGGATGCAGCTGGAGGAAGAGGGGAAGGCACGTCTGTGGAAACAGCATGGGTTAAGACCGCTGGGAACCGCGTCGGGTGTGAAGGCGCTGTATCAGGCCTGGGCGAGTGGAAGCAGTCAGGTAGCGGTGGCGGAAGGCAAGCTGTCGGTGCTGCGCAGAAGCCTGCTGGAGCCGGGAGATTCGGGGTCATCTGAACCGATCGAGCCGGTAAAGGCAGACAAGCTTGAACCGGTGTCGGAATGGGTATCCACCAAGCTTGGAGCCCCTCTGGCGGGAGGCATGACTCGGCAGGAAGCTATAGCGGTGCTCACGTTGGAAGTTGCCGCTTTGTTGAACGTAGGGGAGCAGGACGTGGACCCGGACATGGACTGGAGTGAATATGGTTTGGACCCGGTGCAATGGAGTGAACTTTCCCGCAGACTGCTGGCCCGGCATGGATGGGACATTTCTGCAGAGACACTCTTGGAACACTTGAACATGAGTCAAACTGTCCAGCAAGTTACCGGTCAGATCCACCCGATGGGGAAGGAGCGAATGGACCTGCATAAAAAAGAAGAGAACCTTGGCCTTATTCAGAAGAATGATGCTGATTTGCGAGTAAAAACAGTTCAATTTCTACAAGAGCGTTTAGCCCGTGTCATCGGTCTTCCGAAATCAAGGATTGACGTAGATACAGCCATGGATCGATACGGTATAGATTCGCTGCTTATTATGCAGATGACTACCAATTTGGAAGAACAGTTTGGTCTCTTGCCCAAAACACTTTTTTTTGAGTATCAGACCCTTCGGGCTCTGAGCGAATATTTTCTTGAGCACCATCATGAACAACTGCGACCCATTGTAGGGGGAGGACGTTCTGAGGAGTCCGTTAGTATATCTCCGACCTCGGTTGCTGTACAGAAGCCAGAAATAGAGGACGTTAAATCCAAGGACATTTTACGCCAAAAGAGGACGTTAAAGAATCAACAAGCTACTAATCCAGAGTCGAAGAACGCAGCACCAATGAATTCTTTGAATTCGATAAATCCAACTGAATCATCCATTCAGGTGCAAGAGAAGGAGGAGAAGCAGGATATCGCCATTATTGGTGTGGCGGGAAGGTACCCGGGAGCACGGAACATCCATGAATTTTGGGAGAATCTGCGCAGTGGAACGGACAGCATTACCGAAATCCCGTCAGAACGCTGGGACCAGGAGAAGGTATATGATTCAGCGCCGGGCACACCGGGCAAGACCTATGGACGCTGGGGCGGATTTCTGGACGGTGTGGACGAATTC
>NZ_JCAXEL010000037.1:0-30271 GCF_059759055.1 Paenibacillus sp. GQ49 | reverse complement strand
AACTTCATATTTTGCCGGCGTGGCGGAATGGCAGACGCGCTCGACTCAAAATCGAGTGGGAAACCGTGGAGGTTCGAGTCCTCTCGCCGGTATAGATAACGGGATGTAGCTCAGCTTGGTAGAGCACCTGGTTTGGGACCAGGGGGTCGCATGTTCAAATCGTGTCATCCCGATTGTTGTTATGCGGGTGTAGTTCAATGGTAGAACTTTAGCCTTCCAAGCTAATAGCGTGGGTTCGATTCCCATCACCCGCTTAAATATTGAAAAAGAAAGAGATGGTACTCACCGTCTCTTTCTTTTTTTTGCATTAACAGGCATATTGATCATAATTGTATGCAAAGATCACGGATTATATGGCTTTAGCATGTATCCCATCCTCACCATGGATTCCCCCTCATTTAAGTCTGTTCTTAGTCATTGTAGAAGTGGTCAAATAGAGAAGGTCTAACACATGTTCGAACACAAGAATATCTTTTCTTTATCACAATTTATAAAAACGCTTACAAAAATAGCTTGCGTAAATCATTAACCTGTAATACCATATCAATTAAGCGCTTAACCTTTAGGGGTAAGGCGCTTAAACTTAACGTAGATTAAGCGCTTAACCCGTAAAGGAAAGGACGGCGATCAAACTCATGAAAACAATTCGATTAACGATGGCTCAGGCACTGCTTCGATACCTGGATCAGCAATATATCTCGGTTGACGGGGTGGAAACCAAGTTTGTGAAGGGAATCATCGGTATTTTTGGACATGGCAATGTAACAGGCATTGGAGAAGCGCTGGAGCGCAGTCCGGGAAGCCTGACGTATATGCAAGGCAAGAACGAACAAGGGATGGTGCATACGGCAGCGGCTTATGCCAAGCAGAAGAACCGTAGACAGATCTATGCATGTACAACATCCATTGGACCTGGTGCTTTGAATATGATCACAGCGGCAGCTACTGCAACAGTGAACCGGATTCCGGTTTTATTGCTTCCTGGAGATAACTTTGCTACACGGGAACCGGACCCGGTACTTCAGCAGTTGGAAGTGAGCAGTGATTATACAATCTCAGCTACTGACCCATTCAAAGCCGTCAGCAAGTACTGGGATCGCATTGTTCGTCCCGAACAGCTGATGATTGCTGTTACACAGGCCATGCGTGTGCTAACCGATCCAGCAGAGACGGGAGCAGTAACGCTCGCACTGCCGCAGGATGTGCAGGCAGAGGCGTACGATTATCCAGAATCGTTCTTTGCCCGCAAAGTACATTATCTGGATCGTCGCCCCCCGGTACAGGCAGCCATTGAGCGGGCAACGGAGCAGATTGCCCGAGGCAGAAAGCCGCTGCTCGTTGCAGGCGGCGGTGTGTTGTACTCTGAGGCATCCGCCCAGCTCGTGGAATTCGCCGAGGCATTTGGTATTCCGATCGCCGAGACGCAGGCGGGCAAGAGCGCAGTTTCTTGGGACCACCCACTAAATGTGGGGGCAATCGGGGTTACCGGCTCTCTGGCAGCCAATAGGCTGGCGAGAGAAGCAGACGTTGTGATCGGCGTCGGTACTCGTTTCTCCGATTTTACGACGGCGTCCCGCTCTGCTTTTCAACATTCAGAAGTGTCATTTATCAACATCAACCTGAACAGTATGGATGCCGCCAAGTTAGGCGGGGAAGCCATTCTGGCAGATGCACGCGAAGGACTGCAGGCTCTGCAAAAGGAATTGCAGGAAAGACAATACCGAAGTGCATATGGCGCATCTGAAATCGCTGATCTTCGCGCTGAGTGGAATGCAGAAGTGGATCGGCTGTATGCAGCTCAACATGAAGCAGGGCTGGCACAGACTACAGCAGTTGGCATCGTTAACAGGACCATTGATCCATCCTCCGTTATTGTGTGTGCGGCGGGCAGTCTGCCGGGTGATCTGCATCGTCTGTGGCGTGCGGCTGAACCAAAGACGTATCACATGGAGTATGGGTTCTCCTGTATGGGGTACGAGGTAAGTGGAGCGTTCGGAGCAGCACTTGCCGAGCCGGATCGTGAAGTGTACGCCATGGTAGGGGATGGTAGTTATCTGATGCTGCATTCGGAGTTTGTGACCAGTTTGCAGGAACAGAAGAAGATGACTATTTTATTATTCAACAACAATGGATTCCAATGTATTCATAATTTGCAGCGGGAACATGGTAGTGACGGGTTCGGCAATGAGTTCCGTTATCGGGAATCTGAGAGTGGACGACTGACCGGGGATTACATGCCAATGGACTTTGCAGCTCACGCCCGAAGCATGGGAGCCAAATCCTATAGAGCGGAGACAGCAGAACAGCTGGAACAAGCACTCCGAGATGCGAAGAACGAAACAGTGAGTACGTTGATTGAGATTCCGGTCGTGCCTGGAACCAACGCAGGTGGATACGAGTCATGGTGGAATGTTGGTGTACCTGAGGTATCTGCCGAAGAGAAGGTAGTTCATGCTCATCACACCATGCAAGCCAACCGTGCCAAAGCAAGACTGATTTAATCCGGTTTAATATAGTGAACCACAATGATGAACGACAAAGGAGACGTGGAGCAATGAGCAAGCTGCCATTCCAGCTTGGGATTCATCCGATCAATTGGGTCGGTGAAGATGTGAAGGAGCATGGTGATGCGACAACGTGTGCACAGATTCTGGATGACATTCAGCGTCTTGGGCTGACGGGTACAGAGATGGGACGTAAATATCCTACCGATCCTGCTATATTGCGTGAGGAATTGAGCAAAAGGAATATCAAGCTGGTCTCCCAGTGGAAATCCGTACTTTTCTCCGACCCGGCATATCGTCAGTCGGAGTTGGACGGTTATCGCAGACATGCGGAATTTCTACAATCCATGGGCAGTAAGGTAATCAGTACGGCAGAGGTAGGCGGGTCACTTCATTTTGATCCAAGACGGACACCGAATGAAAAAGAAGTGCTCAGACTCAGCGAATCTGAATGGCATATCCTCGCTGAAGGATTGAACGAAGCAGGAGCTATTGCCCGCGAACATGGGTTGAAGCTTACGTATCATCATCATGGAGGCACAGTGGTAGAACAACCGGATGAGATTGATCGACTGATGGAGCTGACAGACCCTTCTCTCGTGTATCTGCTCTATGATACTGGTCATGCCTACTATGGCGGAGCCGATCCACTTGAGCTGCTGCGCAAACATTATGATCGGATCGCCTATATCCATCTGAAAGATATCCGCCCTCATGTGCTGGATGAAGCACGCGCGGAGCAGTCTGACTTTGTCGGCTGTATTCGTAGAGGAGTGTTCACCGTACCAGGGGATGGATGCATTGATTTTGCACCAATTCTGCAAGAACTGATCACACGAGGGTACGATGGCTGGGCGATGCTTGAAGGAGAGCAGGACCCTGCAATTCATAACCCGTATGAGTATGCGAAGCGATCTTTGAACTATATGGAGTCGTTATATCAACACAGCTGATTCGTTCAGCATTGCAGCGGTCAGATGCCGCACCTATGAAGTGAAAAAGGAAGAAGGCCAGCAAGAGTATAACGTTACGATTGGAAAATAAAACTGACTTACTCTAGCCGATTACTAATCCTCACGATCGAATGAGTAACGAGTCTAGATAATCATATACAACATGGAAAATCCCACTACAGAAAGGGGCTCACATGCAATGACTTACGTATCCTTTCCGGTATCCAGGAAGAAGGATTTCACCGCGATTGGCCGCTTGTGTATCGACTTGAACGCCAATGAGATCAATCGCCCGATGGAAGAGACGATGACGTTCACGAAGTATGTTGGCGGCTCTCCGGCCAATATTACGATTGGCATGTCCAGACTGGGTATGGAGACGGCTTTTATCGGTAAGATCGCGGGTGACCAGATGGGCAGATTCATCCAGAGTTATTTGGAGAAGAACGGCATCGACACATCAAATGTAGTTACAGATGACACTGGAGCGGTGACAGGGCTTGCTTTTACCGAAATCAAAAGCCCAACGGATTGCAGTATCCTGATGTACCGGGACAATGTAGCGGATTTGTTATTACAGGCGCAAGAGGTACAAGAGCAGTTGATTGCTGACTCCAAAGTGCTGCTAATCTCAGGCACAGCCCTCGCGCAGAGCCCATCCCGTGAAGCCGTATTACAGGCACTAACGTATGCAAAAAAACATGGCACAGTTATTGTGTTTGATCTGGACTATCGCCCATACACATGGACATCGGACGAAGAGACAGCGGTATATTACAACCTCGCAGCCGAGAAATGCGATATCATCCTGGGCACACGTGAAGAGTTCGACATGATGGAGACATTCGACCACAATCCGGATCATAGCGATCAGGTGACTGCACAGAAATGGTTTGATTTCTCAGCGAATATTGTAGTAATCAAACACGGCAAGGAAGGGTCCATTGCTTATACGCGTGAAGGACTTTCCCACCGTGCGGACAGCTATCCGGCAAAAGTGGTCAAAACGTTTGGCGCAGGCGATTCCTACGCAGCCGGGTTCCTGTATGGATTGATGCAGGGCTGGACAATTGAGCGCAGTATGGCCTATGGCAGTGGCGCAGCAAGTATCGTCATTTCAAGCCACAGCTGTTCGGATGCGATGCCAACAGTAGAACAGGTGAATGATTACATCGAACGTTGCAATCGGGGCGAGATTACCGTGTCTTGAAGCACCTTGCAATACTTTGAATAACACACTCATACAGATCAAACATCAATGATATAAGTTCAACATAAGGGATCACACATAAGCGAAGGGAGACAGGGCTATGGGAAAAGGAATTTCTGAAGCGTCTGCAACAGCGAGAATGGTACAAAACTGGATCGGAGGTGCCTGGGTAACCCCAGTGTCAACTCGTACGGAGCCGGTTGTGAATCCGGCCACGGAAGAAGTTATTGCACATGTGCCACTGTCTGAACAAGCGGACGTGGATCTGGCGGTTCAGACAGCACGAGAAGCGTTCAAATCCTGGAGCAGCACACCGGTTCCGCGCCGTGCACGTATTCTGTTCCGCTACCAGCAGTTGCTGGTTGAACATTGGGAAGAGCTCGCTCGCCTGGTGACACTGGAGAACGGTAAAAGTTATGCCGAAGCGTACGGCGAGGTATTACGTGGCATTGAATGCGTCGAGTTCGCGGCAGGTGCCCCGAATTTGATGATGGGCAAACAACTGCCTGACATCGCTACAGGGCTGGAGTCGGGCATGTATCGCTACCCGATCGGTGTTATTGGGGGAATTACCCCATTCAATTTCCCGATGATGGTACCGTGCTGGATGTTCCCGCTGGCTATTGCGTGTGGTAACACCTTTGTTCTGAAGCCGTCCGAACGTACACCGCTGCTGGCAGGCCGCTTGGCAGAGCTGTTTAAGGAAGCAGGGCTTCCGGACGGTGTGCTCAACATTGTTCACGGTGCACATGATGTCGTGAACGGGTTGCTGGAACATAAGGATGTTCAAGCGATCTCCTTTGTCGGATCACAACCTGTAGCTGAATACGTCTACACTACTGCATCCAAGCATGGCAAACGGGTACAGGCACTCGCGGGTGCCAAAAACCACTCCATCGTTATGCCGGACGCCGATCTGGATCTAACCGTGAAAGAGATTACCAGTGCAGCTTTTGGTTCAGCAGGGGAACGTTGCATGGCATGTGCGGTTGTTGTCGCTGTGGGTGATGTGGCTGACGAACTGGTACAAAAGCTGGTGGAAGCAGCAGACCGCATTACCATTGGTAACGGTATGGATGATGGCGTGTTCCTCGGTCCCGTCATCCGTGGACCACATAAAGAGCGCACACTTAGTTACATTGAAGCCGGAGAGCAGGAAGGCGCGGCATTGATCAGGGATGGACGTAAGGATCAGGCGACAGGTGAATCCGGTTATTTTGTAGGGCCTACGGTATTCGACCAAGTTGATAGCAATATGAAAATCTGGCAGGATGAGATCTTTGCTCCAGTACTCTCGGTGGCAAGAGTGTCTACGCTGGAGGAAGCTGTTGAGCTGGCGAACCGTTCCGACTTTGCCAATGGGGCGTGTCTGTTCACCCGCAGCGGGGCGAGTATGCGTCAATTCCGTGAAACGATTGATGCGGGCATGTTGGGTATTAACCTGGGCGTACCTGCGCCAATGGCATTTTTCCCGTTTTCGGGCTGGAAAAAGTCCTTCTATGGTGATCTACATGCCAATGGTACGGATGGTGTTGAATTCTACACTCGCAAGAAGATGGTAACGGCGCGCTGGTAACAACCAGAGCATCACTCGGGCTAAGGGGAACGCCCAGCCCATATGGACGCAAATAGGGAGGATAACGGAATGGGCAAGGACAAAGTGAGAATCGGCATCATCGGTGCTGGACGGATCGGCAAAATTCATGCAGACAATCTCCTGCGTAACCCGCATGCCGAGATTGTGGGAATCAGTGACTTATTTGCAGGTCCTGAATTGGAGGCTTGGGCCTCCAGTCGTGGCATCCCTGTTGTAACAACGAACAGCAGCGAGTTGATCTCGATGCCTAATGTAGACGCGGTGCTGATCTGTTCTTCAACAGATACACATGTGCCGCTGATCGAACAGGCCGCCCAGGCGGGCAAACATATCTTCTGCGAGAAGCCGGTCAGCATGGATCTGGCACAGACCCAAGCGGCTGTAGCGGCAGTTCAGAAGGCTGGAGTGAAGCTACAAATTGGATTTAACCGCCGCTTCGATCACAACTTCAGACGGATACGTGCGCATGTGCAGGATGGTACGATTGGTGATCCGCATATTATCAAAATTACGTCTCGCGACCCGAGTCCACCACCTGCGGAGTATATCCGGGTATCTGGCGGAATCTTCATGGATATGATGATCCACGATTTTGACATGGCACGGTATCTGTCCGGGAGTGAAGTGGAAGAAGTGTACGCTCAGGGCAACGTGCTGATCAATCCGGTCTTTGCGGAACATGGTGACGTGGATACAGCTATTGTAACGATGACTTTTGCCAATGGAGCGATTGGTGTCATTGATAACAGTCGTCAGGCTGTATACGGGTATGACCAGCGTGTTGAAGTATTTGGCTCGATGGGCAGCGCCGCAGCGGCGAATGATCATCCGAATACGGCTGAGATCAGTACAGCGGCCGGGCTCATGCGCGACAAACCGTTACACTTTTTCCTGGAACGCTACAATGAAGCGTATGTGCAGGAGACAGCCCTCTTTATCGATGCAATCCTCCATGATACACCGGTTATCGTAGATGGCCACGATGCAGTACAGGCAGAACGAATTGCGCTGGCAGCAAAACTGTCCATGGAGCGGGGAAGACCTGTGAAGCTGAGTGAAGTTCCTGGGATGTCACTGGAATCGCAAACGGCAACGCCATAGTGGATGATTAAAGTCACTTTTTCTAATAGAGGGCATGAATAGTCCAGGTTTTTGTTTTTATAAGTATCAGGTTGTTGTGGATGATTACAGAAAGGAGTGGATGACAAGATGTCAGAACGTATTGTGAAACCCGTGGTCAACCCGGAGGGAGACGGTACACTTATAAACGTAACACCGGAGTCGGCGGGGTGGGAATATGTTGGTTTTCAGGTAGCGAAGCTGGCGGAGGGGGAGACGCTAACCCGTGAGAGCGGTGATCAGGAACTCTGTGTGGTGCTTCTCAGTGGTTTCGCCAATGTAAGTACCCGGGAGCACACATGGGATAATATCGGAAAAAGAATGAGTGTTTTCGAGAAAATTCCGCCGTATTCGGTCTACGTCTCAACTTCCGATCAAGTGCAGATCACAGCACGTACCGAACTGGAAATCGCTATATGTGTTGCACCCGGTAAAGGCACGTACCCGGCTCGTCTCATTGCACCCGAAGATGTAGGGGTAGAGGCACGAGGATATGGCAATCTGGAACGCCAGATTCACAACATTTTGCCGGAACAAAAGGAAGCGGACAGTCTGCTCGTTGTTGAGGTATTCACGCCAGATGGGCATTGGTCCAGTTACCCGCCACATAAGCATGATCGGGACGCACTCCCGGATGAATCTTTGCTGGAAGAAACGTATTATTTCCGTGTACAGCCTGAGCAGGGGTTTGCCATTCAGCGTATATACACGGATGATCGTTCTGTGGACGAGACGCTAGCAGTGAAAAACGGAGAAGTGGTGCTTGTTCCGGACGGATATCATCCGGTAGGCGCTCCTCCGGGGTATGAGGTCTACTATCTGAACGTGATGGCTGGACCAACCCGGACCTGGAAATTCCATAACGATCCTGACCATGAGTGGTTGATGAAAAAGTAAAACAGTTCATGCTACGCACATTGTGCTGGCTTCAAGTTGCGTATGCAGACTTCCCCCTGCATAATGAGAAGAAGAGAACAATTATCTATGTATAACGAAATTTATATATAGCACAAATGGGGAAAAACAATGAAAGCAACCATATACGATATAGCACGCGAGGCGGGTGTATCCATTGCAACCGTCTCGCAGGTCATTAATGGCAAAGGCAAGATCAGTGAGAAGCGGCGCGCCGAGATTATGGAGATCATGGAACGCCTTCACTATCAACCCAGCGCGATCGCAGCTGCACTTACAGGTAAGCAGACGTATACATTGGGGCTGCTCGTACCGGACATCTCAAACCCGTATTTCGCAGAACTCGCCAGAGCGGTGGAGGATCGAAGCCGTCAATTGGGATACAGCGTGGTCATCTGCAGCACGGATAATAAGGACGAGCGGGTAGAGCGTTATCTGAATCTGCTCCAGCAAAAAAGGGTAGATGGCATGATGATCGGAACCGGGATCGATAATGCCGACATTCTGTCACCACTTTTGCAGCAGTCTATCCCTGTCGCTTTGATTGCACGTCATATGCCATCCCTGTCGGTTCATACAGTCACCATTGATGACATTCTCGGTGGAGCACTCGCAGCGGAGCATCTGCTTGAACTTGGGCACACCCGTGTAGCGGTTCTGTCGGAACCGTCCAAAGTCAGCAGCAGTCAGGAACGTGTACGTGGATTCCGTGAAACCCTGATTAAGGCAGGTCATACGCTGGAACCGAATCAGATCCGAGAATCGGCAGCTGACCTGAGCTCGGCCAAAAAAGAGGCGTTACTGCTGCTCGGTGAGAACGATCATCCCACAGGCTTATTCTGCTGTAATGACATGCAGGCCATCGGTGCTCTTCAGGCAGCCAAAGAGCTGGGGCTACGCGTGCCAGAGGATGTGTCGATTATCGGGTTTGATAATACCATTCTGGCTTCGGTAACCAGTCCACCGCTTACGACCGTTGCCCAGCCAATTGAAGAACTGGGACATCGCGCTGTAGATCTGTTGATTGAAGAGTTAAAGGATGAACAAAAAGAGCCACAGAAGATTGTGCTGAAGCCTGAGCTGGTTATCCGAGAATCAGCAGGTCGTGTATTGAGCTGAAAACAAATAGTTTTCGGCGTACGCTGAACAGACGTGAGGCCAAGTCTACGTATGTCATATTCATGCTCGGGATAAGGGTTATCGTCTTACCTCGTTCTGAATAGCTAATAAAACAATATAACAAAGTAACAAACAAGCCGCGCTCACCCTATGGGAGAACGCGGCTTGTTCATTTAAATCTTTAATTTTTAGTGTAGCCCAAAACGTCATCGTAATTGAGGGACCAGAGATAAGAAATGACATTGGAACAGAAGAAGTGAGATGTTATACTGGAATATATCAATAATTACCAATTTATATGTTTTGTGTAGGTATAGAGAGGGGATTGGGATGACTAAACGAATCAAGATGATTATGGGTATCGCCATGATTATTGTTTTTTTAGCTATTGCAGTGCGTATGTATACCTCTGGTCAATATACTAAGTATATCCCCAGCAAACATACGACGTTTCGAGCAGAGGTTACCGATCATATGACGATGCTGGATACATTGGATCGACTGACGATTAGGAAAATTTTCAACAATGAACCGTATAATGAAGATGATGAAATAACGATTACAGATCCCAAAGAGATTAGAGACATGCTGAAGCTATTAAAGGATGTTGATCTTAAAAGAGTAGGGGAATTCGACGTTTCCGAAAGGAATCCGCACTACTATGAGTGGCGACTTACTATTAATAAAGAAGGTCGCTTTACCGATGGATTTGGACTGACGTTTTATAATGAAAAGTCCATCTCAATCTACAGCGAGGCAAAAAAGAGAGACAAATTTGAGGACTACGAGATTACCAATGAGTTTAATCTGAATGAGATGGACCGCCTTTTTGAAAAGCTGAAGGAGGAGCAAACATGAACAAGACCAACTATCATGTGCGTTCGATTGAGGAACAGGATATCCCCTTTCTGTGGGAGATGTTATACGCATCCCTGCATACACGAGAAGGTGATGAACCTCTCCAACTCGAAAGTATACATACGCCTGAGCTATCCAAATACGTTGAAGGCTGGGGAAGAGAAGGGGATTTCGGGTATGTTGCGGTAGACCAGCAGGGCAAGAGACTAGGTTCAATAACATTACGATTCTATGCGGATCAGAATGCGGGATACGGTTATGTGAATGCAGCTACGCCAGAGATGGGGATGGCTGTAACAGAAGATGCACGTGGAAAAGGAGTAGGTACCTTACTGCTTCAGACCGCATTAGATGAGGTTGAACGGCGGGGAATTGAAGCAGTCTCGCTCAGTGTTGACCCGGATAACCAAGCGATTCGCTTATATAAGCGGTTAGGATTCGTGGAGGAGTCCCTAAATGGTACATCAGTAACGATGGTGCGTGTAAGTAAACTTGAATCTTAAATGATGAGCGTTCGGATCACTGGCAAAACTGAGTAAGCCAAGTGGAACTGCAAAAGAAAAGGCGCTTCCTCATGGGGAACGCCTCATTCTGTGTGCCATGTACAGCATCGGTATCTCTCTTACTATACTTAGTCCGTATCACTTCAATTTTATTTTAACAAAAATGCCAAAGCCTCATCATACGTTTCCCATTGGAATTCAGTCTGGTGCGCCGATTCTTTGGAGATCCGATTCAATTGCATTTTGGCGATTGCACCACCTACGGCTACACTGGCTCGCTTCATACCCCACTGTGTCAGTAATTTCTGGTGTTCCACAATTTTTTCTTTGGTATCCTGAGGGAAAGCCTTCATGTTCCGCATATCTACTAACACATCAAACGAATTTCCCAATTGTTCAGCTATTCTCTGGATTTCTGTATTCGTTTGTTCGACATGTTCAGGAGAAACAATACCTTCCCAGATAATTTCAATAATAGGTTTAGTTGAATCCAAACGTCTAACAGACATGTAGGCAACTCCTCGATAATAAAATAATATGTAATATATGAGACTATAAGCCTATTAATTATACCTTTTTATAGCGAGAATGAAAACTGAATTCACAATATAGTGGTTCTTATGGACTACTTATTCCTAGGGAAGTTAAATTCAGGGATTGTTATCATATCTTCATTGGAAGAAAGGTTAAATAGCTAAAAGCCGCCCAGAGGTTGAACTCCAGACGGCTTCTACAACTGTGACACGATAAAGTTAAGATAACTACGTAAGTTAGAAGCCAATCTTCAAACTGTTACCTTCCGTTGCTACACCTTTGGAAAGGGAAATGCTCAGCCTTTGTTCTGCCGAGAAACCAAGTGTTTCCCCATCATGCAGTGAGACGTCGTTTTCAACCACATACGTTGTGGTCATGAACATCATCTCAAATACATCGCTTAAGGACTCCGACGATTGCATAATCTCCATCTCTTCTTTACCAAAGTTACGTAGTCCGTAAGTGTAAGCTGAAGCGCCTTCGGCATTTTGGAATAATCCGATGAAAATCCAGAGCGAGACGGGCAACTCATCATGTTTGATCCCACGGCTGGTTTCGACATATTGACTGGCTTCAACAACAAGTGGGGCCATGTATATGGCCAGCGCGTGATCCAACTGTAACAAGGCACTTGCTGTTTGAGTGAACAGAACATGTCCATCAATAGCATTTGTTGCGTTCAGAACAGAGACAATAATCTGAGACTGGTGCCGTGAGGTAACTTGCTCCGCTTCTCGCCAAAGGATGTTTAACTTGGCATTCTCCTCAACTTCACGGTCAGGCACAGGCGCGGCAATGTGGGCACATACTACCTGCATTCCATTCACTTCGAAAAAGAGATTGCCCTCCTCCGGGCGTTCTTCAATCTCGATATCCCATTCGTTCTTCATGTTCCTGATGAAGAGGTCAAAATCACAATCGTCACGCTCCAGCAGGACAAAACCCACGATGGTTTCACTGTAATTCGTCGATTCGACAGCACCACCTGCAGGTACTTTCTCCTTTTTGCGCCGCCGAAGCTTGTCAAACAATCCCATGACATGTTCTCCTTCCAATTCCAGAACGATTCTGGTCATTGTACACTGCTATCTATTCACTACCTTACCATAAAGGAGTTAACATGAATCGAGGCAATGCACCATTCGACAGAAATTACAGGAACAGAACGAGCAACAACGCAATGATCGCAGGCAAACCTTGTTTAATAATGATCGACCGTGAAGAAGTTGCTCCTCCATAAAGAGCCGCAATAATCACACACGCCAGGAAGAAAATCTGAATATGCTGTCCAACGGCAGCATCCGGATATACGAGTCCCCAGATCAGACCTGCCGCAAGAAATCCATTGTAAAGACCTTGATTGGCCGCGAGGGATTTGGTGGATTTGGCGAATTCCGGCGTGAGATTAAAGGTTTTCATTGTGCGTGGACGAGTCCACATAAACATCTCCATCACCATGATATAGAAGTGTTCGACAGCTACAAGAGCTACAAAAATGATACTAATCAATAGAAACACCTTGCTTTCTGATATGTAATTTATTTACTTGTCCATCCTAGTATAAATGTTTGCAACAAGAACGGAAAGAGTAAATTTAATTTGCAACAATTTAATTGTGTATTATTTAAAATTTTTATCATTTTCTAGTTGAGTTATGATGTTGAAACTAAAAAATGGTTACAAAGGTAAGCATACGCCGATTGTCGACAATCCATTCATTGGGTAATAATGAACAATAGAGAAGTAATATTGCTCAGGAAAGGAGGAGATTATTATGGGAACAGTTCAATTCGTCATGTTGGCTGATGATCCATCCACATTTGTGACCCGAGTTGTACCTTTTATCGACATTGAGCTTGCAGGAATTCCGGGTGACCGGCATTATGGTCTGCTTCGTCCGGCGGACTCGCGTCAGAAAATCTACAAGCGTGGCACACCGATTGCGAATCGCCGCCAGATCAGTATTGTGTCCGAGGAAGAATGTGCTCTTATTGCTGAGAAAATGAACATTCCTGAAGTGCGTCCAGAGTGGCTTGGTGCCAATATACTGGTCCGTGGTATTGATCGATTGACGGAACTGCCTGCTGGAACGCGGCTCCTATTTCCGAACGGGACAGGGTTAATATGCGAAGGGGAGAACCTTCCCTGTGTACATCCGGGGAAAATGATTGAACAATTCTACGAACAGGACGGTTTGCGTAAAAAATTCGTGCCTGCGGCTCGCAAAAAACGTGGGATTGTATGCTCGGTTGAACGGGAGGGTGTAATCCATACGGGAGATACCATAGAAGTCATTCGCCTGTCCTGATTTTCAGGACAGGTTTCTAATTGATCAGCCCTCGGCGCTCACCATTCCGATGTCTAGAGTGTAAGTACTCCTCTGGTGTACTGCCAATAATGGACTTGAAATCTCGGATGAAATGGGATTGATCATGATATCCAAGATCCTGAGATAGCTTAATCAGGTCACAGTGAAGACCGTGGTCCATCCATTCTGCAGCATTTTGCAGACGATACAACTTGATTACGGTTTTGGGTCCGATGCCCACATACTGATTGAACAGGCGTTGAAGCTTTCGGGTATGCATATTCCAATAGGAAGACAGATCATCCACTCTCAGCATCTCCCGGTTCTGTTCAATCTGTTGTACAATATCGTAAACCATTCTCGCTTGAACATCTTCAGCAGGAAGGTGTGCACATAATAGTTGGTCGATGTAACTGGTTTTATCCGCATCATCCCCCGCCCCAAGAAGCCGGTCTTCCAAGGATTTCGCTGTGACGTCCAGAATACTGGAGACATCCATCGGCTGTCCGTACAATGAAGAGACAGGAGCGCGGAGGAAGGGATAAAACCCTCCTGGGTTGAACTTCACGCCAAACACACGACCTTTCCCGCTCACAAGATAGGAGAATTTACGTCCCGATGGTCCGAAGAAAAACGTATTATTCCGTTCCACAATCAGATTGACACAAGGGTTAGGCACGACATGCTGGGGATACGGTTCAAGTCCAGTCAGGTCCCACGATACGATCCAGTAATGTTTAACAAAAGGCCGAAGTACTTCGGAAGGAGCATGGCGTGTCAGTTGATATTTATGGTCACCTTCATTCAGATTCAACAGGCCCATGCTTGGTCTGTCTCCTTGTTCTACCTGTTTCATCTGGACACCCCTCCTGCTCATCTCACATTATTTAGGTTCTCTGAACAACAATGCCCGCACAGCAAAACGGGGTAAAATGAGTTGCCTGCGCCATCTCGAAGGTTGACTGAGGAGGCGATAGAGCCATTCCAGGTTAAGCTTCTGCCATATCGCAGGGGCACGTTTGGTTTTGCCAGCTACGATATCGAGACTGCCTCCAACACCTATGGCTACACGAGCGTTCAACTGGTGACGATACTTGTTAATCCAGTGTTCCGCATGGGGGGCGCCAAGAGCCACGATAAGAAAGTCTGGTTGAGCAGTACAAATCTCTTCCACAATCTGTTGTTCCTCATCTGCCTGGAAGTAACCATGGTGTCTACCTTTTACAACAACTCCCGGATAACGTTGGGCAATAACTTTCACGGCCTGTTCACTTACGCTTTCCTCTGCTCCCAGCATGTAGAATGACCAGTGTTTTTGATCGCCTTCCTCTAATAAACGAAACAGCAGATCACAACCGGTTACCCGTTCAGTCAATTGACCGCCGCGGAAACGGGATACCATCACAATGCCAGCACCGTCAGCCGTGACCAACCCGGCTTGATCAACGACTTTGCGAAGAGAGGCATTCTTTTGACAGGACATAACAATCTCGGGATTGCCTGTGATGACATGGAATAGTTCAGTACTTTCCTGATCTATGACTTTATCAAGGGTCGCAACCGTTTGATCCATCGTGACATTGGGGAAAGGGATGCCCATAATATTCGTTGATTGGCTCATATCTCATTTCCTTTCTTAATTAGTCGCATTACCTTGAACAGACCTGTTATTTCATTCCAATTTAGTATATCTGATCTTCTGAGAAAGCACTATATGGACTCAATCCGTTTGGACCATGGTATAACATTCCCGAAAATATAAAGAGCTTATATTTTACCTGTTGTCGCGTTTTTACAATACGGGCTTTGGGGTATAACGATAGGATAGGAGTGCGAGGTTGGCAGATCGCTTATCCAATACATAAAGGGAGTGAGTCCATGGAACTGAAATATGAATTCTATATCAATGCAGGACTGGAAGAGGTGTGGAATGCTCTAATATCACCAGACGGCACACGGAACAGCTTTTTCGGCAGCGAACTTCGCACCAATTTCCAACCAGGCCAGCCGTTTGCTTATGTAGGGCCGGGCAATGATGGTGCGGAGACTGTCCATGTGTATGGAGATATATTGGAATTTGTACCGCTGTCCAGACTTAGTTATCAGGAGCATCCCGGACCGTCGTACCATGCGAATCATGCCGAGCTTCAATCCAGAGTGGTCTTCCAATTGGAAACGGTAGGTGAGTGTACGAAGCTGACGCTGATCAATGATCAGTTTACAGATAACCATCCTTCCATTGCGAATGCACAGAGCAGTTGGTGGATGATTCTAAGCAGCATCAAGACTTGGGTGGAGACGGGGAAAACACTGAATTTTGGCTGGTAGCTGGTAAGAGGCAGTCATTTAAGATTTATTTTCATAAAAATAGAGGCATTTAATATAAGAGCCAGTGCTGATTCAGCGCTGGTTCTTGTTTTTATACAAAATTAAGACCATTGCTCTACATTTAATGTCTGATAATGTCGAAATATATATCATATGAACTAAGAGGAGAAATGAGCATGTTTCGTAAACGTACTGAATCGACCAAACACCTTCGTACAGATGCGCATCAGAAGTTATTGGAGTATAGTCGTAAACTGGTAGCAAACGCAGAAAAGGGCAACTATGACGCATGGATCGAAGATGGAATTGAGTTCCAGGATACCGATGAAATAGCTAGTAATATTAAAAAAGCAGTACATATGATGAAAGCTCAAAACGAAGACGTGGAAATGCGCCTTAGAATGCTGAATCAGGCGATGAATGTGGGATTATGGGAATCGGAAATTGTTGCTGGTGATCCACTGGATAACAATAATATCGTCTCATTTTCGAATGAATTCCGCCAAATGTTAGGCTTCCATAATGCCAAGGATTATCCCAATTCATTTGCAAGCTGGGCCAAATCGATCTATCCGGATGACAGACCTCACCTGGTGCAGGAGATTATGAAACATGTGAATGACACAAAAGCAACAACTGCCTATAACGTCATCAGCCGTATGATTACAAAAAGTGGAGAAATTCGCTGGTTCCGATGCCTTGGACAAGTCATCCGAAATCAGGCTGGAGTTCCAGTCAAACTCCTGGGCATCATGTTTGATATTCATGAGGAGAAGAGCAAGTCTGATGAGCTGGAAGCACTCGTCACCCGATATGATCTGGTTAACCGCGCCTTGGTGGAGGCTCCGTGGGATATGACCGTTGTGGCTGGAGATGTAGTTAATCCGAACAATGAATTTTGGTGGTCACCCCAGTTCCGTAAAGAATTAGGGTTTAAAGACGAGCAGGATTTCCCGAATGTGTTCAGCAGCTGGAGCAGCCGACTTCATCCGGAAGACCATGATCGGACGATCAACGAATTTGCCAGACATATGAACGATTACAGTGGTCGTACACCGTACGATCTGGATTATCGTCTGCAACGCAAAGACGGGGAGTATCGGTGGTATCACGCGGGTGGGGAGACCATTAGGGATCAGGATGGAGTACCACTCCGTGTAGCTGGAACCATTCGAGATGTTACCCATGAGAAGAATAAGGAACAGATCGTGGAAGCCATGAATCTGAAAACAAAACAACTGTCGGAGTCCATTGGCGAGATGGTACGTGGAATCAACTCGATTACCGATCAGGCACAGGATCTGGTGACTGCGCAGGAATTATCTGCCGATGCAGCCATTCAAGTGAAAAGCAGTGCAGATGATACGAAGAATATCACTGTGTTTATTCGAGAGATTGCGAGTCAGACCAATCTGCTCGGGTTGAATGCAGCCATTGAAGCTGCACGAGCGGGAGAGCTGGGACTGGGATTTGGCGTCGTTGCAGGTGAAGTGCGGAAACTGGCTGATCACAGTTCGGAGGCCACAGTAAATATCGAAGATAGCATGCAGAAAATGAAAACACTGATTGATCAGATTCTTGAGCACATCGGTAATATGTCCACGTTAACGCAAAATCAAGCTGCCCTGACACAGCAGGTGAATGCTTCAATGGATGAGATTAACACCATGTCACAGGATCTGGTTGATTACTCGCGGAATCTATAATCTCAAAGCCGTCTGTTGTAACATCAGAATCATTGGCACACATCATCAACAAAAACCACCGGGAGGCATTGCTGCTCCCGGTGGTTTTTTTGTATTTTCTATATATAGCTAAGATGTGTAGCTTCAGTTTTAGCTTGAATTAAACTTGTTGAACTTTGATCAGGTTTGTATTACCGGATTGACCGATTGGAACACCAGCGGACAATACAATGATGTCACCTTTTTCGATATAACCTGTTTTGATTGCGTTACGCGTAGCCGATTCGAACATTTCATCCGTTGTCGTTACTTTGTCGCCCATAACCGGAATAACACCGGAGAGCAGGCAGATTTTCGCCAATACTTCTTCATGTTGTGTAACTGCGATGATTGGCGCTTTTGGACGATATTTGGAGATCATGCGTGCTGTGAATCCACTCTCAGTCGAAGTGATGATTGCTTTTGCATTCAGTACGAGGGAAGAACTTACAGCGCCCTGACTGATAACTTCAGTAATATCAGCGATCTGTTGAGCCGATTTTTGTGCGAATTGCTCTTTGTAATCGATCATTGTTTCAGCACGGCGAGCAACAGCAGCCATCGTGCGCACGGATTGTACCGGATATTTACCCGCAGCTGATTCACCGGACAACATCACAACGTCAGCACCTTGAAGTACAGCGTTTGCCACGTCACTAACTTCGGAACGAGTAGGGCGTGGGTTCACTTGCATGGACTCCAGCATGTGTGTAGCTACGATAACCGGTTTACCAGCGCGGTTACATTTATCGATCATTTCTTTTTGCATCATAGGTACGTCTTCGATCGGCACTTCAACCCCGAGATCTCCACGAGCTACCATGATGCCGTCAGATGCTTCAATAATATCGTCCAGGTTCGTCATACCTTCCTGGTTTTCGATTTTGGAGATGATCTGTACGTGGTCTACACCGCGTTCTTTCAGAATGCTGCGGATTTCACGGATGTCATCGCCTTTACGAACAAAGGATGCTGCGATAATTTCGATATCGTTTTCGATCCCAAATCCGATGTGCATAACGTCACGCTCGGTTACACCTGGCAATGTCGTTTTGATTCCTGGCAAGTTAACCCCTTTGCGTGGTTTCAGAATGCCGCCACTGATGATTTTACAATGGATATCGGATCCTTCCACAGACAGTACAGTCAGATCCACAAGGCCATCATCGATGAGGATACGATCGCCAGGTTTCACAACGAGGTTCAGTTCTGGATAGTTTACCGAGATACGCTCAGCGTCACCGAGAATTTCTTCGGTAGTCAGGATCAGCTCTTTACCAGCTTGCAGATGGCAGGATGCTTCTTTCAGTTTACCGATACGTACTTCCGGCCCTTTGATGTCCATCATGATCGGTATATAGGTATTCAGTTCGGAAGCTGCTTTGCGGATATTGTTAATCCGTGTAACGTGATCTTCCAGTTCGCCATGAGCCATGTTCAGACGGGCAACGGTCATACCTTCCTGAATCATTACTTTTAACAATTCGATTGAGTCACAAGCAGGTCCCATGGTACAAATAATTTTTGTTTTTAACATGCTAATTTCCTCCTCATATTTAAGCTTATATGTGTATTGTAGCGTTTTCTGTCGAATCAGGGTATGAACTATAGTACAATGATTAGAGTATAGTCCGATAATGAGGTGTGTTATGGTCACTCCACTTGAAGTACGACATATTAATGGTGTCGGTTGGTACGAAGAAGCTGTGCAATCTCAAGAAACTTGGCGGCTTAGCTTGGTTACTTATGGAAAATGTGTATATTGGGTGAACGGTGATAAACAGATCATGGAAAAGGGTGAATTGCTCCTCATTCCAGGTGGTACCCCATATTACGGCAAGAGTATTCCTACAGTAACGCACACACAGATTGTAATTCAACTGCAACGCGACCATACGGAAACTCTGCCTGCACTGGAACGGTATGAGGCTTTGCGGCATAAACCTGGATGTTATGAGCTGATCCATCAACGCATGAGCGCTATTTATCAACAATGGCAGGAGCGTCCGTCTTATTATGTCATGATGAGCCAAGCCTTATTGATGGAAGTGTTGATTTATATGAACAGGGAGCTTGATCGTGGAGTTATCCCGCCGGAGAGGCATAATCATGTTGAACGGATGAAGCGATATATTGAGCGGCATTATCGGGAGAAAGTGACGAAGGAAGAACTCGGGGACGAGATTAATAAAACTCCCAATTATGCTGCTGCATTGTTCAAAAGCATGACAAATCAGACCATCAGTCAATATGTCCATGATCAACGGATGAAACGAGCCATATATCTGCTCACTGAGTCACAACTCTCCATCCAGGAAATTGCCGAATTTCTCGGCTACCGGGATCTGTCATATTTTTACCGCATATTCAAACGTATAACCGGAAGTCCACCGTCTGACCTTCTTCATGAACGGCCACCTATAGCATGAAACGCGTAGTCCAACCCAAATAAAGTTCTTCTATATAAGTAGGTTTAATTAAATGAGTACAAAAAAAGAGGGCCTATGCCCTCTTTTGCTGTATAGCAGGATCATCATCCCGCCTGTTACATATACAAATGTCGTTATACATGACTGCTTGGGTTAGAAGCTGTGAATGGCTGCTTGCCTTTTTTTCGTGCCTGCCCAAGACGAAGAGCAAAGACATGTACAGTCCAATACGCGGCCTCAGCAAACAAAATGCCTCCAGCGATGTCCAGCAAGGAATGCTGTTTAACAAACACCGTTGAAGCAATAATCAACCACAGCCATACCGACCAAGAAATCCGTGCCAAAGGCTTAAAGTTCAAGTGTCTGTTGATCACAATAAACAGCAAGTAGCTGGTCAGAACGTGAACACTTGGGAAACAGTTGAATGGCGCATCATTGGTATAGATAAACTGTACTAACACGCTGCTCAGATCAGTTCCGCCGATCTCCGGGCGCGGGACATGGGTAGGGAACACCGCAAAACAGACATTGGCAGCCATGACACCAACATTATAGGTAATCAACGTACGCCAGAATAGCGACTTGTTCGTCAGACCCAAATAGAGAAATCCAAGATACAGAATAGGCATCCAGCTAATGTACGGATAAATAAATTCTTTGAGAAAAGGAATCTGTGTGTCAATCCAAGCATAATTGTAGAATACATCACTTCCGGTGTTGCTGCCTAGAAATACGTAAATGGAGCCTTGGAGCGGTATGCACAGAATAGCCAGTAAATGCCCCCAGCGCTGAAAGAATGCTTTCATAGTATCCCCCTGATTTCATTATGCATTGTGAAACTATCGTTAATGGGTACTTCATAGATATATGACGCTGAAGAGTCGCGACACCCCTGCAGCTTTGAACTCTTGTAATACTATAATGGACAGATAAAGGTATAAGCCATACCTGATTTTAGGGGAAAAGAAGTCAGGATAAGTCTCTTTTTTGTTACTTTTATAGTTTTATCCATAATAGGAATATTCAATAGACGGATGATGTGATACAACTATATTGGCATATAAGTTCTTATGACAACGGAATACATAAATGAAACGAGGTAGGTGAATGTATGATTAATCCGCAATCCAAGCCAAAACATTCCTTTTCCGAGCGCAAACCTGTGCTCACCGTTGTGATTATTGAGCTGCTTCTCCTGTTAGCCGTATTTGCTGCAGGGGCCATTGCAACGATAAAACAACTGGACTACACTTCCCCTGTACTCATTTCCTTTACACCCATCGCAATGGTTCTGATGATCTATCTGACGTTAAGACGCAAGTGGGGAGAGACTGGCTTCCGATCTTTGCGAAGTATTCCGGCTGGCCACGCAAAGTATTATATTCCACTACTCCTTGTACTGGGTACACTTGCCCTGAAAGGGTTTGGGGAGCTGAGCTTGTCACGGGTAGCTTTTTTCATCTTTTTTACCTTGCTCGTAGCTTTTGTAGAGGAAACGATCTATCGTGGACTTATTTTCAAAACATTGCTTCAAAAAAGTGCAGTGGCCGCAGTTGTGACCTCCAGCATCTTGTTTTCGATTACACATCTGCTGAACGCATTGTCTGGTCAGGATATAGCGGATACGATCATGCAATTGATCTATGCGCTGCTCTTGGGAGCTGTACTTGCATTATTGATGCTGAAGAACGGAAATATCGTACCGCTTATATTGTTTCATTTCATACATAATCTGATTCAATTTCTAGGGAATGATCTGGAGGACACAGGGACACTTCCTTACGATTTGTTTATACTGGCAGTACTGATTACTTACTGTGCATGGTTAGTGTGGAGCACTCGAACACATTCGTCCCTTCCATCCAAAGGGAGTGAGCAAGCGAATACGGTTGTTCATTAAGGGTATTGCTTAAAAGTAGTTATCATACAGTTTCCCGTCAGCAGTTGGATCATGGTATACTTCAGTCTGGCGGGAAGACAGATATGTTCATGATACGAGGTCTGCCTATCCGTACATTAGGTTTAGACAGTAGGTGATATAGTGGAGAAGACAGCACAAGGTGTAGCAGAATGGATGGTACAGGAGATTAAATTCACAGGAACACTTCATCAGGAAGCTGCCATAGAATATGTGAAGACCCATTTTGGTGAAGAGTTTGTTTTTGTGAACGAGAACGGCAATACATCATTGTCCAAAGAAGTGAAGAAGGCTTTCCGAAAGCTTCATCGTGGGCAGATCGCCTGGGATCGGGATGCATTTATGTGGGCATGGACATAGTGTGTTATACTGGAGTAAGATGATTCATTGGTTGTGTTGGATATGCATGTCAGAATATTATATAAAAAATGTATAAGATGGATTAGATCTGCATATCCTTTCATAAGACCGTACACAAGCGACCAGGCACATAAGCGTGATAAACCCTGGCCCCACGCGTGTTAATAACATGTATTTCCAAAGCTGTTTGAAAAGAAAATACAAAGATTTGCTTTTTGGCTCAAATGGAGTTATAATAAAAACAAGTTGTAGAGAGTGGAAAACCTAATTCATATATTGTAAAGGGCGATCACTTATAGGTTTATGACTGGTACCTTTTTCAATGTGTGAATTTTTATTTGCTTGCTGCAAAGAACAAAGGAACATGTTAATCTTTATTTGGAGGTGTAATTCACATGCAAAACGGAACAGTAAAATGGTTCAACGCTGATAAAGGCTTCGGTTTCATCGAAGTTGAAGGCGGAGAAGATGTATTCGTACACTTCAGCGCTATTACAGGCGAAGGCTTCAAAACGCTGGACGAAGGTCAACGCGTGCAATTTAAAATTGTACAAGGAAACCGTGGTCCTCAAGCAGAAGAAGTTGTAAAACTGTAATTAAAGCATAGCTGCCTTTAACATGTTATAATGGTAAAGGCAGCTTCTTTTTTTTGATCAGTTATATAATAGTCGGCCCATTAGTTGTCGAGGCAGGAGCCCGGTGGGACGTGAAACTTCCGCTAAGTGTAGGCTTCTGTGAAATAACGTCGGTTAGATGTTTTTCCATAACAAAGGGGGTAGAAGTCATGTATAATCGCAAAAAACCGTTGGAAGAGATTCCACAAGCTGATGCGGCAATCTGGGAATGTACGAGTGATACGTGCAAAGGATGGATGCGGGACAATTTTGCGTTTGATAACGTACCTACTTGTCCGATATGTGCTTCTGAGATGGTCAGCACGACTAGGATGCTACCATTGCTTGAGAATTCGAATAGTAATCTGAAAACGATGCCTAAAGGAAATCGGATTTAACATAGCTTACCCGCCTCTAACGAGGTGTTTTTTTTTAAGATTAAATAGACACCCTGTGCGAAGGTAAGGGTATTAAATATGAAGTTCCCGGCATTCGTTTTGGCGAATGCCTTTTTTTGTATCATTTTTTAACAGAAAATATAGTGTGATCGATGTGAATCATATGAAAAAGATAAAGACCCTTTTCGCTATAAGCAAAAAGGGTCTTTGTTATGACTACAATTTTACCACGATCAGATTGGAATTTAGATGAATAGGAATGGCAGCAGGAAAAGTGTTGCTACCAGAGCCAGTTCGATCCCTGCTCCATAGCCGTAACCCCGACCGTATCCATATGGACCGTAGGCCGAAGAATTAACTTTCTTTGTTGCAACAGCATTTTTCTTGCTGCTTTTTACCAGCTGCTGTTTGGATTTGACTGAACACAGCCGTGGTCCCTCGAAACACCCGTTCAAATAAATTTTGCCATCACGACATTGACTAAGCGTACCATACATATGCTTACCGTCGTTCATAACGAGACAAACGGAACGTCCAACGTGCGGAGAAACCGTTTCTTCACATACCCGATTAATTCTGTACATGCAAATCCTCCTCATTAGATGCGGTTGCCGCTTGAATTCAACGGTTTGTATATCATAGTAAAATGAAGAGCAATTGGTATGGACGAGTACCCGGAAAAACGAATGGGGAGGAGCCGTTTTTGAGTCTGCTCCATACACTGGGAGAAGTGAGGAGGGGATGTCGCGTGGATTATCATGACATGCTGGCTCGGTTAGGGGAGGGAAGTGCCCATCCTGGAGGATTTTTGGCAACATTGAAGTTGCTGGATGGCTTATCTCTGCCTGTGAGTAATCATATTCTTGAGATAGGGTGCGGCACTGGGAGGACTGCGTGTTACCTGGCTAAAAGTGGATATCGGGTAACGGCGATTGATCTTCATCGCAATATGCTGGATAAGGCAGTTCGGCGAGCGAGACGAGAACGGGTGGATGTTCGATTTGTTCAGGCGGATGTAACATCGTTACCTTTTCCGGAAAATCATTTTGATGTGGTATTTGTGGAGTCGGTCACGATCTTCACCCCATGGCGGAGTGCACTTACTGAGTATAGAAGAGTGTTGAAGCCCGGAGGACTTTTAGTGGATCGGGAGATGGTTCTATCAGGCCAGAAGACCGAATTGATGTGTCGCAGGTTAAAGCAATTTTACGGTATACGAACCCTGGTAACGGCCACAGCATGGAGAAAACGCCTCAAGCAGTGTGGTTTCACCAAGGTAGAGGTCAAAGAACATTCGCGATCCATGGGAAAATGGGGCGTTGATCATGATCCACATCGCGAGATCGATATGAATTGGTTTGAGGATGAACGTATGCAGCGTATGAGTCTTACCAATGATCGTTTGCTCGCGAAATACGGCAAAAAGTTGGGATATGCTGTTTTTGCGGCTAGGGCACCGTTGGAGGTCAAAAACGAAAAATAGGAAAAAGACAACTCACACAATCGTGTGGGTTGCCTTTGTTTTGTTCTGACAGTACGTACTACAGCATATCGTTGTCGATAATCCGCCAGTGGTGTTTGAGCAGGGCTTCCAGTTGGTTCTTATCTTTGGCTCGAAAAGCACTTAAAATTTGCCGGTGCTCTTCATTAACTTCGAGCAGTACCTCAGATAGCTTTGGTTTATTATCACTAACATACGACTGCCGGATGAAACTGTTCTTCAATGTGTTTAACATCTCAATGACTGTGGCGTTACCACATCGCTGAATGTACAGATTATGGAACTGATATTGGTTCTTGTTGTAGCCAGCAAGATCAAGTTGACTGATATCTTCGTCCATTCGGACTACCAGAGTTTCCATCTCCATAAGTTCAGATGGTCTGAGATGGTCTGCTGCAAGTGTGGCAGCAAGTGCCTCCAGTACACCGATTGCTTGGGAGAACTCCAGTTTTTTGCCTGCATCAAAAGGAGTGACAATAAATCCCCTGCGTGGGATGTATTGCAGCAGATTGTCCGAAGCCAACTGAAAAAGCGCCTCCCGGGTAGGTGTGCGACTGATGTCCAGCTTTTTGCATATTTCGGCCTCGTTGATCTTCTGGTTGGGAAGTAACGTCCCGTCCTGAATCTTCTGGGCAATGTAATCGTATACGTGATCTTTCAAGGACCGGTATTTGGGTACCTCCATACCGAATCCTCCTTTCTATGTATAGTGAATAAATAGATGGGTGTGAGGTCGTACTGTACGCGCCGTTCAGGAGTTTCAAGTTTTTATCATCTTAACACCGAGGGGGAAGTTGGGCAAGCAAACTTCATGTTTCAACCGATGTAAATGCTGTGTTATATATAGCATATTTTATGGAATTAAAGCGTATAAATGTTTAAATAATCATTGTGATAAACCGGATTGTTTGTTAGTATAACTTACATATAAGTCCATATATTGTCTTAAGTATATTGTATACAAATCATGATGTTTCTCATTCAAAAAAAGAATAGGGGTATGATGTGTGAAAAAAGTGCTGTTGCCAATGATGCTGTTGTTAGTGGTTGTATTCATGTCCGCATGTGGGCAGGAAAAAACGACAGGGGCCGGACCAGACGCTACTTCGTCTTCGGGCAATAGCTCTGCGGAAAAGGAAGTAATTGTACTTGGAACCAGTGCGGACTATGCACCCTATGAATTTCATAAGAAAATCGATGGTAAAGATACCATTGTAGGTTTTGACATCGAGATTGCGAAAGCAATTGCGGCTGATCTGGGAGCCGAGCTGAAGATTGAGGACATGGACTTTGATGGCCTTCTTATGGCCCTGGGTACAGATAAGGTCGATTTTGTAATATCAGGCTTAACCCCTACCGAAGAACGAAAGAAGAATGTTGATTTTACGGATATCTACTATTATGCAGAGCAGGCTGTACTTGTTAGAGGAGGGGAAGGTACGGAATTAAAGTCCATAGATGATCTATCAGGCAAGCAGGTTGGTGTGCAAAAGAGTTCCATTCAGGAAGGGATTGCTCAGGAAATAGAGGGAGCAAAGCTCACTTCTCTGGCCAAAATACCTGAACTGATTCTGGAGTTGCAGACAGGGCGTGTAGACGCACTCATCCTGGAGAAGCCGGTGGCTGAACAGTATGTGAAGAACCAAGAGGGGCTTGTTGTTGCAGGTGTGGAGATTAAACAGTCTGAAGACGAGGGTGGTTCGGCCATCGCGGTGAAGAAAGGTAATCAGAAGCTGCTGGATCAGATCAACACTACATTGGAAAAGCTCAAAACGAACGGAGATATTGAACGGTTCGTCGTTGAAGCGAATGAGATGCTCGGCGAATAAACCGGACGAGTGAGGGATATGCCGTGAATTTAGATTTTTCCTTTCTATTAGAACATTGGCAGGACTATGCACGAAGTGCGTGGGTTACGCTTGAACTTTCCTTCTTCGGTGTATTGTTTGGTACGTTACTTGGTGTGATCATGGCATTAATGCGATTATCCCGAATATGGCCAATTAAATTTGTGGCATCGGCGTATATTGAACTCATTCGAGGAACACCGATGCTGGTACAGATTCTTATTATTCATTATGGTCTGACGGTTGTAGGTGTGAACTTGCCGGCATTTATGTCGGGGGTGGTGGCTCTGACGATGAATAGCTCGGCTTATATGGCGGAGGTGTTCAGGGCCGGGATTCAAGCGATTGATAAAGGACAGACCGAGGCTTCGCGCTCCCTTGGTATGACGCATGTTATGACACTTCGCTATATTATGCTGCCTCAGGCTTTTCTTAACATGCTTCCAGCTATCGGCAATGAATTCATTATTATCATTAAAGATTCTTCGCTTGTCTCCATGATCGGCATAGCCGAGATTATATACACGGCCAGAACGATTCAGGGTGTTACGTTCCAGCCGCTTGCTCCGCTGCTTGTTGCCGCCGGCCTCTACTTTATCATCACATTTACACTGGCTAATTTACTCTCTTGGTTGGAACGTAGACTGTCTACTTCTCGCTAACTATTGATGAAGGATTGGATTCGAGAAAGGCTTGAATTAGGCTGGAGTGGAAAAAGAGAGATGTAGTCGTAAATGGCGATGGCATCGCATACATTGTTATTGTATTTTGTATACAATATTTTGGAAAGGTGTTGGGTGTGTATGTCAGATTCCAAAATGTTAATTGATTGGTCGGAGCGTTATGCTGCACCTAATTATCATCCACTCCCTATTGTTATTGAACAGGCGGAAGGGGTATGGGTGGAAGACCCTGAAGGCCGCCGTTATATGGATATGTTAAGTGCATACTCTGCATTGAATCATGGTCATAGACATCCTGTGATCATACAGGCGCTCAAGGATCAGGCAGATCAGGTTACGCTGACATCACGGGCATTCCACAGCAGCTCCGCTTCTCTTTTTTATCAGAAACTCTCACAATTCACGGGGAAATCGAAGATTCTCGCCATGAATACAGGAGCGGAAGCGGTGGAGACAGCGGTGAAGGCGGTACGTAGATGGGCTTATCGTTGCAAAGGTGTACCGGAAAATCAAGCCGAGATTATCGTATGCTCTGGTAACTTTCATGGAAGAACTCTGACGGTTACGTCTTTTTCTTCTTCGGCGGAGTATAAAAAAGATTTTGGACCGTTCACACCTGGATTCCGGATTATTCCCTATGGAGATATTGAAGCGCTGAAGCAGGCCATTACACCAAATACGGCTGGTTTTCTTGTAGAGCCTATTCAGGGCGAAGCTGGAATCGTTATCCCGCCTGCTGGATATTTGGCAGAAGCTTTTGCTCTGTGTAAGAGCCAACAGGTGTTGACTGTATCTGATGAGATCCAGACCGGATTTGGAAGAACAGGTCGCCGTTTTGCCTCCGACTGGGAAGGGGTTGAACCAGACATCTGGGTTATGGGCAAAGCGCTGGGGGGAGGAGTCATGCCCATCTCGGCTATCGCTGCTGATGCGGAGATACTTGATTTGTTTGAGCCGGGGTCTCATGGTTCTACGTTTGGAGGTAACCCACTCGCATGCGCCGTGGCTATAGCAGCGCTGGAAGTTCTTGAGGATGAGAAGCTTGCCGAGCGATCGGAACGTTTGGGGAACTATTTTATGAAAAGACTTCGAGATATTCGCAGTTCAGCCATACGGGATATTCGGGGGAAAGGCTTATTTATAGGTGTTGAATTGCATGAGCCAGCCCGTCCTCATTGTGAGCGTTTGATGTCTACTGGACTGCTGTGTAAAGAAACCCATGAGACAACCATTCGATTTGCCCCACCACTGACGATTAAAGAGTCCGAGATTGACTGGGCACTGGAGAGAATTGAGCAGGTATTGATCAACAATGAGGGAGCTGACCTACATGAAAAATGAAGATGATATCCATGGTGGAATAATTAAGACTTCTATTGATACAAGTCAAACATCTGTACGGCGTATTGCTATCATTAAGGTTCCTTTTGGACTCGGTGGAGCGAGAGGTGGAGCGGAGTTGGGGCCGGATGAATTGATTACAGCTGGACTGAAGCGGGAGATTGCGAGTCTTGGGCTAGTGCTCTCCAAAGAAGTGCGGGTAGATTGTCCTTCTGAACCTGCTGCCCCTACTGAGCGAAATCGGGTGAAATATTTAAACGAAGTACGGCAGGTCAGCGAGAGTGTGTTTAATGAAGTATCTGTTGCGGTAGAGGAGGGGGTCTTTCCGCTTGTGCTTGGAGGTGATCATAGTGTAGCGATAGGTACTTTCGCCGGATTAACTGCGCATTATTCTAATCTGGGGGTGATCTGGTTTGATGCGCACGCAGACTTGAACACGGAAGAACGAAGCTTGTCCGGCAACATGCATGGGATGAGTGTGGCTGCATCCTTAGGACATACTGCATATAACCTGTCTCACATTGCTGGAGCAGGCGCATTTATAGATCCATCCAACTTGGTCTATATTGGTCTGCGTGATCTGGATGAGTATGAGAAGGAGCAGATTAAGGGACTGGGCATCCAAGCATTTACGATGCATGATATTGACAGGATGGGTATACAGCAAGTTATTGAGCAAGCGATAGCTATAGCTGGAGAAGGAACGGATGGTATCCACGTTAGCTTTGACATGGACTGTCTGGATCCGCGTGAAGCTCCGGGGGTAGGCACACCTGTACCGGGTGGTTTGAATTACCGGGAGGCACATTACGCATTAGAGCTACTTGCTTCCACGAATCAAGTTACGTCCATGGAACTGGTTGAGGTGAATCCGTTGTTGGATCACAATAGACACACGGCACGACTTGGTGTGGAACTGATTGCTTCGTTACTTGGTAAGCGTATATTGTAAGCAATGAAAAGTGAAGTGGAGTGTGTAAGCTGTGCCTGAGGAGTGTACTTTATTTATTATAGAAGGAAAGAAAAATATGATCTCTGAAAACCGGGGTTAGTCACAATCAATTGTTCACTGCAATCGCAGTGGAAGTGGCTTCCCTGGTTATGTTTAATGGATAAGTATATTAGAAGCGCCGTAATGAGGACGCTGAGAGTTATTTCTATAGTACAGGGGAGCGTTAGATTACATATTGTGCTGATGGTGTGGGTTGATTATCATTTTTGAAAAAATACTTGCAATTGAAATCTGTACATGATATATTCTAAGTCCGGCCAAGAAAACACAGTTTACACGGTGCGGCAAGCGAATGAAATGAGCTTCGAAAGAAACTTAAAAAATAACTTGCAAAGTTGGTTCGGACATGATATTATATAAGAGTTGCTGAAGAGAACAACATTCAGTAACGAAACAAGTTTGATCTTTGAAAACTGAACAACGAGTGAGTGAACATTCTGCTTGCAGAATGAATGCGAAAGTTGGAGACAAGCCTTGGCTTGAATCGGCTGGAGCG
>NZ_JCAXEL010000036.1:0-46027 GCF_059759055.1 Paenibacillus sp. GQ49 | reverse complement strand
CACCAGATCACCTGTCCGGTACATTTTGCCGCCGGGTTCATGCGGGTTGTCCACAAATTTCTCCGAAGTCATGTCCGGATTATTAAGGTAGCCCCGGGCTACACTGTTGCCGGCAATGTATAACTCTCCTGTTACACCAACTGGACATAGTTGATGATCACTATTCATCACGTACGTCCAGATGTTCGGGAGCGGCTTGCCGATCGGTATATTGCCGTGAACCTGATCTACCCGTTGGTAGGTGGTAGCAACCGTGTTTTCGGTAGGTCCATATGCATTGATCAGCGGATAGTCAGGGAGAAAAGAAAGTTTCAACTGTTCTCCTCCAGCGATCAGCAAACGCAATGAGGTATTGGGTTGATGGATAAAAACTTCACACACCTTAGGTGGCAGCGTGATCAATGTAATAGAGTGTGCATTCATATATGCATTTAGCTGTGACATATCCAGACGCAACTGAGATGGGATGATATGCAGCTCGGCTCCCACCACCAATGCAGGAAAAATGTCGATAATAGACCCATCAAATGTAATTTGCAAATAATTAGCTGCACGATCTCGTTCCGTGATCTGCTGAGCTTCAATGAAGCCATAACAGAAATTGGCGAATGATCCATGCTCAATCAATACACCTTTGGGCAATCCGGTTGAGCCTGAGGTATAGATGATATAGGCCAGATCATGTTCATCATGTTTTATTTTTGACACGCCATTCCGAGCCAATCTTCCACCCTTCTCCCGAATGCTCTGTATTGGGGAGCAATGATCGTCAACCACCAAGGATTCACAGGAAACCCCGACTCTGTTCACTTGGGATAACAAGTGTGCTTGAGTTACAACCACGCTGGCACCGCTATCCTCCAGCATGTAGCGAATACGTTCCTCGGGAAAGGCAGGGTCCAAAGGCATATATGCCCCACCCGATTTGAGAATACCGAGTAAACCAACCATCATTTCCAATGAACGATCCATCATAATGCCTACAGGCATTTCTTTATGCAATCCAAGTTCCAGCAGAGCTTCCGCAACATCGGTAGCCCGTTCATTCAGTTCGCTATAGGTTAGTTGTTGCCCGTCATATACAACAGCTACTTTATTGGGAAAATGAATTGCATGGTCTGCAATCTGTTCCGGAACGGACTTTCGTTGGGCGTAGTCCCGAACATTGTTGTTGAACTGGTACAGCAGCAGCTCCCTTTCCTTTTCCGTCACCAGGTTGATCTCACCAATGGTGCGTTGAGTATCTTTTACAATCTCTTTCAAAATTTCGTTATAATGCCCGGCCAGTTTCTCAATGGTCTCTTCTTTGAACAGCCTGGAGGCATACCCGTAAAACATCTCTATACCCTCCGCTGTCTCCAACGCGGTTACGCTCAGATCAAACTTGGCTGTGGGATGACTGAACGGATAGTATTCAACCAGCAAATCATTAGCGTCCATTCCCGTTGTCTGTTCAGCCTGAAGAGTAAACAGTGTATCGAATAGCGCACTCCGGCTTGCATCCCTGTTCACTTCAAGTTTGCTTACCAGTTCATCAAACGGATAGTCCTGATGGGCAAAGCCCTCAAGCGTAGTATCCTTAATATGATGAAGCAACTGCTGCAAGGACATATCGGGTTCAGGATAGAAGCGTAATGCCAGCGTATTAACAAACATACCCACCATATCTTCCAATTCCGGATGCTCTCGTCCTGCCACCGTAGTCCCTATAATGATGTCATCCTGGGAAGTGTACCTAGCAAGAAGTATCGTATATGCGGTTAACAGCAAAACAAACAGCGTTACACCGTTTTCGGCAGCCAGCAAACGCAGTTTTTGTGTCAGTTCGGAATCCACTGCAAATTGAAGCCGGTTTCCTTCATGACTCTGAATCGCAGGTCGTGAGAAATCGAGCGGCAAATTTAACACGGGCAATTCACCTTTAAGCATGTCTGTCCAGTATTGCTGGTGCTCTTGCCTTTGTTCTTGTTGTTCCGGGGCCAGAGACCATTCAGCATAATCTTTATATTGAAGGGTTAATGGTGCCAATTGTTTATGTTCATAGATTTGCCCTATTTCCTGGATAAGGTTATCCATGGACACCGCGTCTGAAATCAAATGATGCATATCAAGACATAAATATTGGCTGGTCTCTGTTCGCCATAATGCAGCTCTGAACAAAGGGGCTTTCTCCAGATCAAAGGGTTGGATAAATGAATGTATGAACGGATCGAAATCCTTTTGCAACCCGCTGCCTACAAGAAGATTGAAGTTCACTTGGGCATGAATACGCTGCACGGGCTCACCATCGATTTCTGTAAAAGAAGTTCTCAGCCCTTCATGTCTATGAATCATTTCAAGCAATGTCTGCTCCATTCGTACCTGTTCAGCTTCTTTGGACAAACGGATAATAAGTGGCATGTTATACATCAAACCCGTTTGCTGCACCCGATCCAGAATGTAAAGTCTGCGCTGTGCTGCGGACAATGGATAATACGGCTTTTCGTTTGCCTTTTGGATTGGGCAAGTGCGCTGTGTCTCCACTGTTAGAAGCCATGCAGCCAGCTGCCTGATTGTAGGCATGTTAAAGATATCCTTGAGTGTAATCCGAAGCTCTAACTTTCTCTGAATGGCTGACATCATCGCAAATGCTCTCAAAGACTGACCACCCAGTTCAAAAAAGCTATGATCTACACCAATCGGCCGAAGTTCCAATATCTCTTCCCAGATGGATGCCAATATACATTCCAGCTCATTGCTTGGGGCCACATACGTCGTATTGGTCATGCTGTCCACATCGGGATGGGGCAAAACGTTAAGGTCTGCTTTACCATTGAGGGTACGCGGAATTTGCTCCAAGCTCATAAACCATGAAGGAATCATGTAAGCTGGCAATCGTTCTCTCGCATGTGTTTTCAGTTCATCAAAGCCATGCCCATGTTCTGGCGAATTCCAGACAATATACGCGCATAGGCAGAGCTGACCCTGTTGGTCTTTTTGAGTTATAACTACAGCGTCGCTTACATCGGGATGATCTGCCAGATGATGCTCTACTTCCCGAATTTCAACGCGATATCCTCTGATTTTAATCTGTTCATCATTTCTTCCAAGAAACTCGATATTTCCATCCGGAAGCCATCTCCCCATATCCCCGGTACGGTACATTTTGTTCCCCGATGCAAGCAGATGATCTACAAAACGGGATTGTGTGAGCTCGGCAAGGTTGAGATATCCCTTAGCGACCCCTGCTCCGCCGATATATAATTCCCCTGCTACACCAATCGGAACGGGTTGTTGATGTTCATCAAGTATAAACACCTCATAGTTACCAAGAGGACTGCCAATGGGAATTGATACTCTTCCTTCGTCCTGTGGCATCACACGATAATATGTAGCACATACCGTTGCTTCGGTAGGTCCATATGAATTGTACACCTGAGCCGAACCGACCATATTCCGGATATATTCGTATTTCAGGACATCCCCGCCACTGATAAATTTCATGTTGGCATGTGGACGCAGATGCCTGTTTTTGTCCAACTCGTTTAGAAGGAGCGGGGAACAGCTTAAGACAGTGATATTCTGTTTTTCAATCTGCTTAACCAGGTCATCCACATGCGTTTCGCTTAACTTGTCACTCAGGACAATACGCCCGGATACAGCCAGCAACGGAAATACTTCCTCAGTGAACGCATCGAAAGAAAAGGACACCACCTGAAGAACCGCATCCTCCTCTGTTAGCGGTACTCTGTCCAAAAATGTAGAAATATAGTTCAATACATTTCCATGAGTGGTCATGACCCCTTTAGGTGCACCCGTTGAACCGGAAGTGTAAATCACGTAGGCCAAATTTTTTTGCTCATTAACACCTTCCAGATTGTGTGGTTCCATACGTTCAATTTCCGGGTCGTCCATCGCCAGCTCGGATGTGATGTGGAGCTTGTCTCTCAAAGGACACCCGTTCAAAAGCAACACGGCCTCGCTATCCCTGAGCATGTATAATACTCGGTCATCAGGCAGTTCAGGATCAATCGGCATATATGCAGCCCCCGCTTTAAGAACTGCAAGTATCCCAACAATCATATCCAAGGAACGCTCCACCATAACACCAACGATCGAATTGGGCTTTACCCCTCTCATTCGAAGCAGGCGTGCCAGCTTGTTTACTCGTTCATTAAGCTGCTTATACGACATGGATTTTTCCCCGTGGACTACTGCGATCCGTTCAGGTGTAGATGCAGCGCGTTCTTCAAACCAATCATTTAAGGTACCCTGGTACGAATCCACTCGCTTGCTGTTAAACTGAACCAACACCTGATCCTCTTCCTGACTTGACAACATGCGAAACTGACTTACCTTTTGCGTGACGTTCAACGCAATCTCATTCAATACATTCATCAAGTGACTTAAAAAACGTTCCATGCTATTTTTGGCAAACAATCCGGAAGCATATTGCAGATCCAGTTTCATGTGACTTCCGTAATGAATTACGGTGAGACTGAGATCAAATTTGGAGACCGGTAGATCGAATTCACACATTTCCGCTTGAAGCTGACCAAGTTGGAACACATAATTCTCGGCGTGCTGCAAATCAAACATTGTATCAAACAGTGTGTGTCTGCTCCGATCCATAGGCAAGTTCAGTTTTTCAATCAGCTCATCAAAAGGATAATCCTGATTCTCATATGCAGATAAGGTATGCCTTCTCACCTGATTCAAAAACGCGACGAATGTCTGCTCCGGGTCGATGTTAAGTCTTGTTGCTATTGTATTGGTGAACAAACCCATTACTGATTTGAGATGTTCATTCGACCTGCCTGCGATCGGGGTACCCACGATAATGTCTTTCTGTCCAGTATATTTGGATAAAAGGACTGCGTAGGCTGATAAAAGCAGCATGTACATCGTTACGTCATGCTCATCGGCAAGACGCTGCAAATTTCTCGTTAATTCCTGATCCAATTGGGTAACCATTCGCTGACCGGCATAATTTTGCTCTGGCGGGCGGGCATAATCCAGAGGCATTTGAAGTTGTGGCAGTTCCCCACTCAGCGTATCCAGCCAATATGTCTCCTGCTTCTTCAGATCACCTGAACGTTCTTTGGCTTTCTCCCATGCTACATAGTCCTTGTACTGGATGAAAACAGGTGTCAACGGTTTTCCACTGTATAGTTCAGCCAGTTCATTCAAAAACAGCGCAAATGACATCCCATCGGATACAATATGATGCATATCCATGAGCAGTACATGCTGATCTTGATCCAAGCGAACCAGTTCCGCCCGCAGCAGCGGAGCCTGCGTTAGATCAAAAGGTCGAATAAATTGTTTGATCTTGACCAAAATATCTAAATCATTCCGTTCACTGAAATCAAGCTTAAACCGAATTTTAGGGTGAATCTTCTGAGCAGGCTCACCCCGATCATCCACAAATGACGTTCGAAATGCTTCATGTCTCTCCATCACGCGCCCAATCGCTTCTTCAAGTAAATCCAGTTCGAGATGACCTGTCAGCTTCACCGCCATTGGAATGTTATAAGCAATTCCCTGATCGTCCATTTGATGCAGAATATACATTCTTTTCTGAGCTCTGGACAGGGGGTACATCTCGTTGGTCGATTCTTGAGCCTTTGGAATAGGCGCATTCCATACTTCTTCCTGATGGACCAGAAACTGAATTAGAGCCTGTTTGTGTTCTTTAATCTGTGATTTAAGGTCAGCATTGATTTCCTCACGCGGTCCAATCATTTTGATTTTCCCGTCTTGATGGTACAATTTCACATTTCTTCTCTGTAAAAGATTCATAAACTCCGCAATGTTCATAGGAATTCACCATTCCTTTCAGTATGACGCCTAAGACATGGAATTCCGGGAGAAACTGCACCTTTACATCTCGTCTAATGAAGGGGCAATCAATACGTGATGCAGTCTCTCTCGGATCATTGAGTCATTTATTGAACTTAAAGAACGAACTGTTAAATCTCTTCTTCCACATATTCATTCACATCAGGGCCAGCTGTACTACCGCTCAATATATGAATGGCCTGTTGTTTAATCGTTGGATATTCAAAAAATTGGCTGATTTTCAATTCCATTTGGAACTTTCGGTTAGTCAGCTGAACTGCATGCATCACTTTCAGGGAATTCCCACCGCATTCAAAGAAATGGTGGGCGGTGCCAATTGGCTTCACATTCAGTACCTCTTCCCATATGTTTATTAACTGTTCCTCCACATAATTGGAAGGCGCTTCATACGTTGTCTCTGATTTGACTGCTATCTCAGGTCGAGGCAACGCTTGGCGATCTATTTTCCCGTTTGGCGTAAGCGGAAACTGCTCCAATACCTTGAAATAGGATGGGACCATATAACCTGGCAAACGGGCTTCCATAAAGGATTGCATATCCATCCGGCTGACTTCCTGCAGGACGGTAAGGTAAGCACACAATGCATCCTGCCCACCCGAATCTTTGACAGCTACAACCATGGCTTCACGGACATGCTCATGTGAAATCAGGACCTGTTCGATCTCCCCAAGTTCGATCCGATAACCTCTCAGTTTCACCTGATGATCCATCCGCTCCAGGAATTCAATCGTTCCGTCAGACCGTCGACGCACCCGATCTCCAGTGCGGTACATTCGTCCATGGAGCTGATAGGGGTTGTTGACAAATTTGGCTTCGGTCAGCTCTGCATTGTTCAGATAACCGAGACTTAATCCATCACCTGAGAGATAGAGCTCTCCAGGTACTCCATTTGGAACAAACTGTTGTTTGTCGTCCAGAATCCATGCAGATGTGTTCGCAATGGGCTTGCCAATCGGAAGAATTCCATCATTGTCACCTATAGCTTGTACAGGGTAACTTATTGCAAATACTGTACTTTCCGTAGGACCATATACGTGGATCAGTTTATCTGCTCCCATATGGGAAAGAGCTCTCTGAGCATGGGAGACAGAAGCCCGCTCCCCTCCAAACAGGAGTTTCCGAAGTCCAAGCAAACAATGAGGCGCACGATCAACCAGCAAGTTAAACAATGCAGTCGTCATGAAACAGACCGTAATTCTCTCCTCTGTCATCACTTTAGACAATTGGTTGATATCCAGCAGGGTCTCCTGTTCAATCATGACCAGCCTCGCGCCGTTTAATAGCGCTCCAAAGATGTCAAATATCGAGCCATCAAAAGCATAATTTGAGATCTGCAATATTGAATCAGAGGAAGAGATCTGAATATAATTCGTATCTTTCACTACCCGAATGGCATTGGCATGGGAGATCATTACACCTTTTGGTTTCCCCGTAGAGCCCGAGGTGTAGATAATATAGGCCAGATCGTCTCCATCCTTATCCTCGGATGCCAAGGTTGGTGCTGATTCCTTCATGCCTAAGTTCTCTAATCGGATGGTTTCTTCAACATCTGCACGTACATTCATGACTTCAATGACGTCTGTGAAATCCTCCATCCATTGTTTTTCCGTAAGCAACAAGGCGGCACCGCTGTCATGCAGCATGTGCACAATTCGTGCTCTTGGCCATTCGGGATCGATCGGTAAATAGGCTGCTCCGGATTTGAGAATTCCAAGAATACTTATAATCATCTCGGAAGAGCGTTGTACCATCAGTCCTACGATGGATGAATTTTGAATACCTCGCATGCGTAAACGTTCTGACATCTGATTTGATTTCTCCTGCAGCTCCAGGTAGGTGAACTGTTTTTCTTGCATTACCAGTGCAACTGCATCTGGAGTTCGCTCTGCCTGTTCGTCGAATAGCTGAGATAATGTCTTTTCTTTGGGAAATGGTGTCATCGGGCCATGGGATAACAACTCCATCTTATGGCGGGCCTGCTCGCCAATAAGAGCAATTTCGCTTACACGAATATTCTGGTTTGCACTAATTTGCTCCGCCACATAGAGAACATGATTACCCAGACCATTCATCAGATCTGAATCCAGTACGTTACTGTTATAAGACCATTTAAGTCTGAATGTATCGTCCAGAACAGCAGTCACACTCAAATCATAGTGTGTATGCTCATTGCCATAAACTCGCTCCAACGTGACTCCTGTCCCTTGTTCCGCCACTAGACCCGCAGCCTGTTCATTCCCAAAGTTTTGGAACACCAATACATGGTCAAGCAAATCGGCTTTTAATTCACTTTGATCCTGTATATCTGCCAGGTGTACGTAGCCATACTTTTGGCCTTCCATCCCTTCCTGTTGAACCCTGCGGAGAGCATCGGCAAAAAGTTCTTCCGGTTCAAGCTTAATCCGGGTAGGAATGGTATTAATAAATAGCCCCACCATGTTCTCTATTCCTTCAACGTCAGCGTCTCGTCCGGAAATGACTGTGCCGTATATGACATCTTCTGTACCACTGTATCTGCACAAAACCATGCCCCATATCGCCTGAATCAACGCATTAAATGTAACCTGATTGTTCACAGCGAATTGTTTCAGCCAACTTGTGAGTTCACGCGGGAATTGAATTTCCTGCTCCCGCAACGTTGGCGCTGCTGTATCCAGGTTAGTCCCTGTTTTGGGCAAAGAGACTCGTTCATAGTAGCCTTGGAGATACTGTTTCCAATACGCCAGTGCTTCCTCCTTGTTCTGTTGATCAAGCCAGTCGAGGTAGTCCCCCAGCGGCCTGGTTTCTTCCAACATTTCAGGCTGCCCAGCCTGCTGACTGGCATAAATCTCAAACATTTCACGAATCAGGATATCCAGACACCAGCCGTCCAGCAAAATATGATGATGACTGATGACCAGCGTGAACGCATCCGCCCCTCTGGAGATCAGACAAAATCTAATTAATAACTCCCGGCTGAGATCAAACCCTCTTTCCTGATCATCAGTCATGAACTGCTCCATCCGTTGAAGCTGTTCATGCTGGCTCTTTCCGCTCCAATCCAGCATCAACCATTCAACCTGTTGCTGGTCAATAATAAGCTGGCGAGGTCGCTGTACAAGTTGATATTCAAATATGGAACGAAGCCCTTCGTGGCGCTGTATCACCCGTCCTAAACTGTATTTCAATATCTCCAGATCAACGTTACCCTTTAATTCCACAAATACCTGCTCAAAATAGGCGTGTGATGTTTCTTGCTCCAGCGAATGGTACAACATGCCGGATTGCATAAGGGTCAACGGATAAATTTTGCTGATCACCAGTGGATCAACCCTATTTTGTATAGCCTCCAACTCCGCTATGGATACAGGATGCTTCCCATAATCAGATGGGGTTCTCTCTTCGCCCTGCTTGTTCCGGCAGTGTTGAACGATTTGATACAAGTTATACATGAACAACCGATTAAGCTTTTCAGCAATCCCAGCTTCGTATACTCCATCACTGTAAGTCGTATGAATGGTGAACTTCCCATCTATTACAACTGCATTTATTTCAAAATCATGCGCTCTGATGAGTTGCCCACCCACCGTTTGTCCTACCGGGATATATGACGAATTGAACAAGCTCCGTTCCAGACTGCTGTCCAGTTCACCCATATAATTGAACAAAATAGGTGCTTCCTTTTCATCTGCAAAACCATGCTGATCAGCAGCCATATACTTGAGAATTCCGTATCCGATGCCTTTATTGGGAACGGCTCTCAGTGTTTCCTTGACTGTTTTAATTGCCTCGGGCAATTCCGGCTCCTGAAACAGGTCAAATACCACCGGATATACGGATGTAAACCACCCCACCGTTCTGCTGACATCCATCTCGGTTGCGAGCGCTTGTCGGCCATGTCCCTCCAGCATAATTTTAAACCGGGCTTGAGCAGTCATCTCGGTTACACTTAGCATAAGTGCAGTCAACAGAATGTCATTAATCTCGGTTTGGTAGGCTCTGTTTGTCTGTTGAAGAAGCCAGCCGGTTTGTTCACGATCAAGCTCAGATACAAGGGTAGCGCTATGACCATGGTCATTGACCGTGTACGTTGTTTGGCGCTGAGAATCCAGGAATGGCGTATACACACTAGACACTTTGTTCCAGAAGGCCTGCTCCTTTTGCAAAAGGTGATGTTTGGAATAAGACTTTAATGCAGCAGCAAATTGCTGGTACGAGACGGTTTTGGGTCCCACATCAAACGGCTTTTGTTCAACCCCTTGCATGTATAACCATTCAAAATCTTCGAGCAAAATTCTCCAGGACACACCATCCATGACCAAATGATGAATTGTAATTAACAGGTGTTCTCCTTCATCAAGCCTGAAGAGCCGGAGTTTAACAAGTTGTCCCTCATGAATCCGCATTTTCTTTTGCAACAACGATGCCTGCTCTTCAATGAATACTTCCGGTTGTGCTACGCCTCTGGCATCCACAATGCTGAACTCAAACATACCCTCTCTATAACTCCGAATGGTCTGTGTCATTTCTCCAGAAGAGTTGTATTCATAAACCATTCTTAAACCGTCATGATGCTCCATCAGTTTCTCAAAACTAAGTCGAATGGTGTTCTCATCAAACCCTTCCTGCCTGAATAACATAAAAGCCTGATTGTAATGGTTATGCTCTGTATGATTTCTCGCAAAAAAGCGCTGCTGAATAGGTGTTAGGAAAACCTCACCTGTCACCTCAACATTCCCAGTAGAATGGAACTGTGACTGTTTGACATATGGACTAAGCTGCCGGATGGTCGGATTGGCAAAAAGATCCTTCATCTCTACTTTTAAACCCAGTTTGGACAATCCCGAAATCGTCTGGAGTGCCTTAATGGAGTCTCCACCCATGACAAAAAAGTTATGATGAATCCCAATACAATCCAGATTCAAGATGTTCTCCCATATCTGAACAAGCTTTTGCTCTTTGTCATTCCTCGGCGATTCATACTTCGAGTCATCCAGTATGCTGTTGCCCGGTTCAGGGAGACGGGAGCGATCCACTTTTCCGCTTACCGTTCTCGGCAAGTGGTCCATTTTGACAAAATGGGCTGGTATCATATATGAAGGAACCTGTAGCTCAAGTTTCTCACGCACGTCCATAATGGAGATCCCCGGATCAGTGATCACAATATAAGCACACAGATAATCATTACCACTGTCACCCTGACCTGCATTAACATATGCCTCTTGAATTACCTCCAGGCGGGTTAACTGGTACTCCACTTCCCCCAGCTCGATTCGATAACCACGGATTTTAACCTGATCATCCTGTCTGCCAACAAATTCAATGGTTCCATCCAGCAGCCATTTGGCGGTATCCCCTGTACGATACATTTTTCGGTCACTATCTACAGGTGAATCCACAAACTTCTCTGCCGTAAGATCCGGTTGATTCAAGTACCCGCGTGCCACTCCCTCACCCGAAATGCACAACTCACCCGGTACACCAACCGGCTGTGGACGATTGTAACGATCCATAATCAGGATGCTTGTATTTCGGATCGGTCTGCCAATCGGAATCGTTCCTGATCGCTCGCCTGTTCCATACATGATTCTGTTCCAAGCCGCGTCCACCGTGCATTCCGTCGGTCCATATACGTTTGTAACGTTTGCTCTCATTCCAGGGAGCGTGGTATATACTTCATCGAGAAGGTCGAAGGTCAGCACGTCCCCACCAATGATCAGCTCTTGCAGTTCATACTGCTGTTTGCATCCGTTCGAGGCCAGAGTGAGCAATTTCAGATGAGCAGGCGTACCATCGGACACATGAATATGATGATGAGCATAATAATTCAGCAAAAGATCTGCTTCCCAGACTGTGCTCTTAGGCACGATATGCAGTGAATGTCCGAGCAGCAAAGCAGCAAAAATCTGCTTTACGGATGCATCAAAGATATATGGAGCAATTAATGCAATATTCAAAGGGGTCTCATAGTGCTGATATATCGCTTCCACCAATCCGTCCACCAGATTGTGAACATTGTAATGTTCAACAACGACTCCTTTGGGTCTGCCAGTAGAACCCGAAGTATAAATGACATAAGCCGCATCGCTGGAATGGTTGATCATGTCCGGTTCACGTACTGGTTCACGTACCCCTGAACGATCCAATGCATCCAATAAAATAACTGTACCTTCAAACACAAGGTCATCCACCATGGAATGATCTGCTGTGCATAATAAACGCGCACCACTGTCAGTCAGCATATAACGCTTACGCTCAGTAGGAAGTTCAGGATCGATCGGCATGTAAGCCGCACCTGATTTGAGCACACCTACAATCGCAACGATCATATTTATGGAGCGCTCCACCATCACAGCTACAATGTGATTTGGTCCTGCTCCTTCCTGACGTAACTCGCAAGCCAGGACATTCGCCCTCTCATTCAACATGCGGTAGGTCAGCTGTTCATTCTCGAAAACTAAAGCGATGTTGTCCGGATTGTGTTCAACCTGCTCCATAAACATCTGGACCAATGTTTTGTCCCGTTCATAGGCCTGTCTCGGCGGGTTGAACCCTGTCAGAACGGTTTTCTCAGGTTGCGTCAGAATATCCAATTGATCCAGTCGTACTTCTGGAGCAGCAGCGACCTGTCTCAATATCTCGACAAAATGTTCAGCAAAGCGCTGAATACGCTCCGCCCGGAACACATCCGTGTTATATTCCAGTTCGAGATTCCAGCTCAGGTTGGTTTTGTTCATTCTGGCCGTCATATCAAATTTGGAACGTTGAATGCCATCTTCAAGCAAAACGGCCTCTACATCGTTCATCTGGAGATCAAGATGATCTGTATTTTGAACAAGCATGACGTCAAACAGTGGATTGCGTGAAGGATCACGCTTCACATCAACCTGTTCTACCAAACGTTCAAATGGATATTCCTGATGCTCATAGGCCTGAAGTGTGTTCTCCTTCACCTGTTCCAGATATTGCCGGAAGGTATAATGGCCCAGCGGCGCATTTCTGAGAACTATTGTGTTTACAAACATGCCGACAACACGGTTGAGATCATCATGATTCCGACCTGATACCGGCGTACCAATCAGGATATCTTCCTGTCCGGTATATCTGGAGAGCAGTGTTGTAAATGCAGAGACAAACAGCATATACATGGTGGCTCCCTGATCATTGGCCAGCTGCTCAAGCGCAACCGTCAGTGTTTCATCCAGATGCAAACGAATCTGATCACCATTAAACGTCTTAGTCTTCGGCCGTGGAAAATCCAAAGGCAGGTCAAGAACCGGAACCTCTTCCTTCAACACATCAGACCAATAATTTGCATGCCGGACCGAGTCACTGCTTGTTTGCCGTTCATGTGCCCAGAGGGAATAATCCTTGTACTGCACAGCTACAGGTGGCAATTTTTTGCCATTATAGAACTCGGCCAGGTCATGTAACAGAATTCCGATCGAGATCCCATCTGAAATCATATGATGCATGTCAAACAAAAGGACATGTTCATCTGCTTTGATTTGCACAAGTTCAGCCCGCATCAATGGGGCTTGTTCCAATGAGAAAGGTTGTACCCACTTGGATAGAACAGGTGGTTCCCCTGCGGTATGGAGGGAACTGTACTGAACTTCAAAGTCGACACTTGGCATAACTCTTTGAGCAGGCTTACCCTGATTCATGACAAATGAAGTTCGAAGCGATTCATGTCTTGCAATCAGGCAGGAGAACGCCTCATTCAATTGTTTTTTATTTATGCTTCCCTTCAATTTCATAGCAAGAGGCATATTATAGGCTGTATCCGTAGGATCCAGATTGCTCAAAATATAAATTCTTTGCTGCGCTGCTGATAAATCATACAAGGACTGCAATGGCGCATGGGGAATAGATGTATATTTGCTTTTTTTATGATCCAGAATGAATTGGGCCATGCCCCGGATTGTAGGCGTACGGAATATCTGTACCAGTGGCATTTCTACCTGCATCTCCTTGTGTAATCTGGAGATTAGTATGGTCGCCAGCAGGGAATGTCCGCCAATATCAAAGAACCGGTCATGGACACCCACATTGCCAATCTTTAGAATATCCTGCCAAAGAGTGACCAGTGCAATTTCAACCGGATTCCTTGGTGGTTCATACCCGATAGCTGTCCGGTTGTTCGATAGTGTCGGAATCGGCAATGCCTTGCGGTTCACTTTACCGTTAGCTGTTAAAGGCAAGCGATCCATCGTCACGAAATGGGCAGGCACCATATACGAAGGCAAACGCCGAATCAATTCTTCTTTGATCTCATCGATAACTTCCACAGGATACCCCTCATGACAAACGACATAACCACAAAGAAACGTCGAGTCTGTCGGGTCCATTTGCGCTACAACTGCCGCCTCTAACACCCTTGGGTCCTGCAACAGCAGATGTTCAATTTCTCCAAGCTCAATACGGAATCCGCGTATTTTCACCTGATCATCCATGCGACCCAAATATTCAATATTCCCATCCGGTAGCCAGCGCACCCAATCTCCGGTCCGATACATCCATTGTTCTGGATTAAACGGATGTTGAACAAACTTCTCTGCCGTTAACTGGGGCCTGTTCAAATACCCTTTTGCAAGTCCGGCTCCACTTATGCACAATTCACCCGGAACCCCTATGGGCGACAGCTGGTCACTGGCACTCAGAATAAACACGTTGGTATTCGGCAGTGGTCGACCTATAGGAATATTGGAATACATCTGATCGATGGTAAAACTGGTAGTGACGACGGTATTTTCAGTAGGGCCATAATTGTTCACAATTTCATACTTTCGGGGTTCGAAATAATTCAGCTTGTCTCCCCCCGTCAGCAATATTCGAAGAGAATGGTTCTCCTGTCGGATAAACTGTTCACAAATCGCTGTAGGCAGGAACGCAATACTGATCTGATGCTGATGGAAGTAATCATTGATGCGCACCACATCCAACCTGATTTCATCCTGAATAAGATGTACGGAAGCTCCTGACAACAGATATGGGAACAATTCCCATACAAAGGCATCAAAGCTCAAACTTGCATAGCTGGCACTGCGATCAGCATCGGTGATCTGATACCGCTTTTGATGCCATGTACACAAATGAACAAGTGATTGGTGCGAAACCATAACTCCCTTAGGCTCACCTGTGGAACCTGATGTGTAAATGACATAAGCCAGATTCCGGCTTTGCCCCCGTATTGGTTGCAAGGAAGAGGAGACCAGAAATTCGTCCGTTTGCAAAAGTTCAGTCTGCAAATCAATGAGATGGACCGAGCTTTCTTTTCCCTGAACGACATGTTCAAACCGTTCCTTCGGTGTTAATACCCATTGGGTCTGACTGTCTTCAAGCATGTAATGGATACGATCATTTGGATAGGCTGGGTCAATGGGCAAATATGCTCCGCCTGCTTTTAGAACCGCCAGCATTCCGATCACCGCATCGATTGAACGCTCTGCGAGGACCCCGACGATGTTGTTACCACGCACTCCTTTTTTCCGTAGTAGATCAGCAAGCTGTTCACTTCGTTGGTTCAACTCGCGATAGGTTACATGATTTTCGCCCATCACCAGAGCAACATGATCCGGTGTACGTCTCACTTGCTGTTCAAAGAGCTCATCCACAGTTTGATGCAACGGATACTCCATGGATGGTGGATTAAAGGTATGAATCAACTGATCTCTTTCTCTCGGAGACACACTTTCAATCTCGCTAAGCGGCTGTTCCAGACCGGATATCATGTTGCCTACTAAGGCAATATAGTTGTCACGCATGCGCTGAATGGTTTCCTGACCAAACAAATCGGTGGAGTACTCCACGTTAAGCACGATTTCATTTTCAAACTCAAGGATGTTGAATGTCAGATCAAATTTTGCATTATCCAGATTAAACATGACAGGCGACACCTGGATACCCTCTTTTTCACGAGTAAACAGCGAAGCGTTCTCTAGCGAAAACATCGTGTCAAACAACGGATTACGATTGACCTCACGCTGCGCACCTGTTTTTCGCACCAGTTCATCAAATGCATACTCTGAATGTTCAAAGGCTGCTACGGTTGATTGTTTGATTTGCTCAATAAACTGTCTGACCGTATCCGATTCGTTCATCTGGTTTCGCAATGCAATGGTGTTCACAAATACTCCAAACATATGTTGTAACGGCTCATGCAGACGGCCAGAGGCAGCCGTACCCACAACCAGGTCTTTCTCATGTGTATACCGGTGCAGTAAGAGGAAATAGGCACTAAGCATCACCATATACAACGTTGATCCGGTATCCTTGGCAAGCTGCCTGATGTCGCGGGTCAGGCTCTCGCCCAAGTGATTGTAAATGTTGTTTCCCTCATACCTGTTAACTTCAGGTCGTTTGAAGTCGTACGGAAGCTCAGGCGTTGGCGGGGTACTACTATAGATATCCAGCCAGTAAGTCTCCTGTTTCGCCATCTCATCCGAATGACGGTACTGTTCCTGCCATGCCGTATAGTCCTGATAATGCACATCAACGTCTGGCAGAATTGAGCCACTGTAGAGCTCCAGCAATTCGTTCATCAATATGCCTTGAGATGTACCGTCAGCCACAATATGGTGGAAATTTATAATAAACAAATGACGTCCATGGCCAATTCTCACCAGTTTTGCCCTCATTAAAGGAGGCTGGCGGAGATCAAAAGCTTGAGTGGACTGTTTGCACAGGTTGCTTGTCAAACGAACGAGTTCATGGTCATCTGTATCGAGTTCTCCGAGATCATCATATTCAAGTTCAAAGGCTACGTTTGTATGAACCGTCTGAACGAGCTCATCCTCTATCACTTCAAATCCAGTTCTCAGTATTTCATGCCTCTCAATAAACGTTTGAAGCGCTCTCTCAAGCCGTACGAAGTATACTTCTCCTTCCATAAGCAGCGCCATGGGAATGTGATAAGCTCCCCTATTATTTTCAAGCAGCGAGAGGGTGTACATGCTTCTCTGGGCTGCAGAAGCCTTATACCGGTCACGGCGACTTAACTTCTCAATGATCACAGCAGGTTTGACATGTGCTTTGGTAACCAAGTACTGTTCCAAGCTGTATATCGTATCATTTCGGAACATTTCGCCAATGGGAACTTCAACATGAAGACGCTTCTTCACTTCAGCCACCATTGCCATAATTTTCAGCGAATCTCCGCCGAGATCAAAACAGCTTACGTTCAGGCCAATCTGCTTCAAGCCAAACACATCACTCCAGATCTGAAGCAGCTGTTCCTGAATGGAATTGACAGGCTCTGTATCCACTACAGCATGTTCACGAACAGTGAGTTGATGCTGCCTTGCCACTTGTTCAAGTGTCGCTTTGTTGACCTTGCCATTGGCAGTAAGCGGAACTTCATCTACATTCAGGAACATGGACGGAACCATGTAATTTGGTAATTTACTTTGCAAAAGAGCTTTCAGTGGCAGTGTGTCCACATCCTGATCTGTAACAACAAAGGCAAAGAGGCTCTTGACTCCGTTCTCGTCAGCAACATCAATTACGGCTGTCTTTTGCACATCTTCAGCTTGCAAAAGTACGTTCTCAATTTCACCAAGTTCTACCCGATAACCTTTGATTTTGACCTGGCTATCTTTTCTGCCCAGGAACTCCACATAACCTTCGGATCGAAGAACACCAAAATCTCCTGTCTTGTAGATGTACCCGAACTGTGGATGAACAATGAATGACTGTCTTGTTTTTTCCTCGTCATGAAGATAACCGCTTGCTACACCGCTTCCACCAATGTACAATTCCCCCTCAACATCTAGAGGGCATGGTTGAAGTTGTCTGTTCAGCACATGAATTTGTTGATTGGCTAGTGGTCTACCATAAGGGATACTCTTCCATTGCTCAGACACTGCCGTGATTGGGTAATAGATGGACCATATCGATGCTTCAGTGGCTCCTCCCAAACTAACCACCTCAGATTCAGGAAATACGTCTACTATTTTCTGAGGAAGCCGTAGAGATATCCAGTCACCACTAAGCAATACCAGACGAAGGTCGTTGTTCTTCTCTCCCGGTGAATACAGATCAACACACATGTCCATAAGAGCAGGAACCGAATTCCAAATGGTGATTTTTTCTTGTTCCATCACGTTCTTGAGCTGAAACATGTCACGCTGATCATCAATAAGAACCAGACAAGCCCCGCAGCTGACTGCGCCGAAAATATCATAGACGGATAAGTCAAAACATAATGAAGATATGCCCATCATTCGATCATTGGAGGTTACGTTGAATCTTTCATTCATATCCAGGATCGTATTGGCTGCTGCGCCGTGCTTGATCTGCACACCTTTGGGCTTGCCCGTGCTGCCAGAAGTAAAAATAACATAGGCCATATCATCATTCGTCACTCCGCTGTTTATGGATTCCGCAGAGTAGGTTTCTAACGATTCCGTCTCATATAGCTCTGGCATGATGAAAAATTTACAGTTGGCCTTTTCGCGAATATATTGCTTACGTTCCTCCGGATAGTCCGGATCAAGCGGAATATAAGCTGCTCCCGCTTTGAGCACACCAAATATATTCACAATGGTGTCAATGCATCTCTTGCCATACACACCAATATAATCGCCCCGCTGTACTCCGTGATCGATCAAATACCTGGCAATCTGATTCGATCTGCGTTCCAACTCTATGTAACAAATGGAACGTTCATGATGCCGAATCGCCACCCCATCTCCTAATCTGATCGCTGTTGCAGTTAACAGGTCATGCAGAGGCTTCAGAGTAAACGGCTTGCTCGTATCGTTATACTGTTTGATGAGTTGCCTGCTCGCTTGACTCAACTCAAGCTTGGTAACTTGTGTTGCAGAGATCACTTGGTTCAGAATGTTCAGATACTGCTGGAACATAGATTCAATCACTTCTTGTTCAAACAATTGATCCACAAAGTCCCATGTGATATACAAACCGCCATTGATTTCATAGACCTGATTATCAATATAAACCTGTGAGGTTCTTGTACTGAAATACTTGATCTGGTCAAAGTTAAACAAAGCGTCAAATGAATCTTCCACATTTTCATTTAAGACACTTGTAAATACAATTGGCATGACTGCTCTTTTGTGCATATCATGTTTTTTGCCCAATTGTCTTATAAAATCAACGCCATCATAATGTCTGTGATCCAATGCATCCAGCAATGAATGTTGCACCGACTCTGTAAATGTCCAGAACGAATTCAGAGATTTTTGGGCATCAATATCCAGCAACATCAGCGTTGTAAAGTCTCCCGCCATCCTCTTCACATCTTCATGAAACGGAATCCGATTAAATACGGTCAGGTTGACCCCAAATCTCTCCTGGTTTGACCAATGCGCAAGTACATAGGCATAGGCTGCGCATAAAATGGAAGTTGGGGTAACGTTATGCTGCCTTGCCTGCTGTTTGAGCTTGTTCCAATGTTCACCCGTTATAAAGTTCGAGAATTTGCTGAATTGGGGAACGTTTATGTCTGCCGGATTACATTTGAGCGGCAATGCCGGAGAACCCGGAAAGTCTTCCAGCTTGTCCATCCAGTAGCGCTGATCCTTGAAATAACGTGCAGACTGTTTGAAACGCGCCATTGCCTGAACGTAGTCCCTGAAATTATATTGAAGCTCCGGCAGCTCCTGATCCCCGTTTGCATAGAGCCATTTGAATTCCTTGATGAGCAGTTTCAAGCTGCTGTCATCACAGATGAGCGGGTCCAGATTCAGATAAAAATAATATTGATTCTCTGACATTCGGTAAGCTTTCATTTCAAATAATGGCCACTCGCTTGGAACAATCACTTTTGTCATCATTCGTTGTCTCTCTGCTTCCATTTGCAAGCTACGATATGTCGTATCCCATTCTGACACGTCTATCACTTCTACCGTGTATAACGGTGGACTTTTCAATATTTGCTGTGTCCCGTTCTCGTACACAACTGTTCGTAATATAGGATGCCTATTGATCAATTTCTGCAAAGTTGCATTAACCAAATCCATATCCGCCTCGGCCTCGAATTCGACCGTAAAATTCGTTGCAGCTCCACCCATCTCAAATGCAGGGTCACGTCCAATCAAATAAGCCAGCTGAATACCCGTAAGACCAAATGGCTCAAGCATATTGGCAGGATCACCTTGATCCGTAAAATAAGCCTCCGTGTTATCCTCATCATTATTTTCTTCCAAAAATGTTGCTATATTTTGGATCGTTCCAAGACGAAAAAGCTGGTTTAATGGCAGACTTGCACTTAAATCCTCATTAATCCGTGCAATCACTTCAATGGCATTAAGGGAATGACCCCCCAGATGTGCAAAACTGTCATTTACACTCAATTGCTCGATTTGTAGTACATCCTTCCAAATCAAGGACAGGTGTTGTTCCAACTCTGTTGTCGGAGCAACGTATTCCCTGCCTGAATGGATGCTGCTATCCGGCTCGGGTAATTCACTTTTGTTAATCTTGCCATTAGCAGTCAGCGGAAGCAGCTCCAGTTTGACATAATAGCTTGGCACCATATACTCCGGTATTCTCTGTTCCAGGAAAAGACGCAGCTCCTCAATTGAGGTTTCTTGGGTCAACACCATATATGCACACAGATAGGCATGGCCTGCATCGTTTGTTCGCATCATGACAAATGCCTCTGCTACCGCATCATGCCGGGACAAATGGGTTTCAATTTCACCCAGCTCGATCCGAAAACCACGAAGCTTCACCTGTTGATCCATTCGATCCAAAAATTCAAGGGTATGCTCAGTCGTCCAGCGAACCAAATCACCCGTACGGTACATCCGTTCTGATGTAAAGAAGGGATGCGGAATGAATTTTTGTTCTGTGAGTTCATCGTTATTCAAATAACCGAGCGCAAGTCCATCACCGGATATGCATAATTCCCCGGCTGTTCCAACAGGGACGGGATGATCATGCTCATCCAATACCAGAACGGAGGTATTAGCGACTGGAATGCCAATTGGTACTGTAAGCGCTTCCTTTTTGATTTCATTTACAGGATAATATGTGGCAAAAACCGTGCTTTCCGTAGGTCCATAAACATGAATAAGCTTATCGCTCCCCATATAATCAAGCGCTTTTTTTACATGTGTTAACGAAACTCTTTCTCCGCCAAAGAGCACTTTGCGAACCGATTGGAAGCAGGATATTTCACGTTCCACGATAGCATTAAAAAAAGCAGTTGTGATGAACATAACGGTAATCCCATTTTTTTCAATGGACCGGGCCAGGCTGGGCATGTGAAGTGCCTCTTCCTTCTGAATAATGACCAAACTTGCTCCGTTCAGTAGGGCTCCAAATATTTCAAACACCGATGCATCAAATGAATAGTTGGACATCTGAAGCATGCGGTCCTGTTCCGTAATGGTGATGTAATTGGTACTACATACAACACGAATGGCTGATCGATGAGAGATAACCACTCCTTTGGGGAGACCCGTTGATCCCGATGTATAAATGATGTAAGCCGGATCTTCTGCCTGATTAATATCCGTCAATGCATCGGATGGAAGGTCACAATAATCCTCAATGGTGGGATGAATAACCTCCAAACCGATACATTCTATGTAATTCTCTTCAGGATGAGATGTCAGCAGCATACATGCCCCACTATCCTTGAGCATATAATTCACTCGTTCCCCAGGTGTTTCGGAATCAATCGGTAAATAAGAAGCCCCTGATTTGAGAACGGCTATTAAAGCAATTATCATTTCAGGGGATCTCTCTAACATAATACCGATTATTTTGTCGCGGTCTGCTCCCTTCTGACGAAGAAGTGCGGCAATCTGGTTTGAATACTGATCTACTTCCTTGTACGTATATTGAATGGTGTCTGAGGCTACCGCAATGGCATCGGGATGCAAGCGGGCCTGTTCTTGAAATAACTGATGGATGGTATGATTGCGGGGATAGTCTGTTCTATTCTCATTCACTGTCGGATTCTCTCTGATATTGGAATGTCCAGTAATCATAACGATATCCTTCCTTTGCAAGCAGAATACTTTTATTATATTATCCTAAAATTTCCATGTCAATCTATTTACTTATTTGCTTTATTAAGTAAAATGAAAGTAAAATTTGGCGAATATTCTGAGCATAACTCGACAGATTCTGGTATACATGCTACTCTATTTTTGTATAATTTCCTTTATTTTTCAAAAAAGCGCGTGATAAAAGGAGGAAAACACTTGTCAATGCCTGTCATTGATGTAAATGATCCAACCACATTCTATAATGAGAACTTCTTCGGTAATCCGTATGACGTGTATCGACAGCTGATTCAGCAAGGCGAAATTCACAAAGTGAATCTGTATGGAGGACTTTGGTACATCGGTGGATATGAAACCGTAAACAAGTACATTGCAGACCCACGCATTTCCCATAACACGGCACAACAATATTGGGCAGTCCAGTTTTCGGAGCAACAGCTCTATGGAATTCTGGAGTTTATTCGTCTGTTCTCAATGTGGATGTCCCTTCAGGATGGCACTTCTCACATCAGATATCGCAAAATGTTAACCCAGGCCTTCTCCGTGTCGGTCAAAAATCTGGCTCCCTACATTATGGATCTGATCGACGACTCTCTTGATGAAATGGAAGGAAAAGAAGAGGTGGATTTGATTCGGGATTATGCTTACCCGCTTCCCACCAAAGTCATTATGAAACTGCTGGGTCTGCCTGAGGAACAGTATGAACGTGTGGCCGAATGTGCAGATAGTCTCGTTCACTTGTTCGGTTCCATGACGGTTACATATGAGGATGTCACGCGTGCACAAAATCTTTTGGTTCTGTTGACTGCCTATTTGACAGATGTGATTGAAGAACGAAGAATACATCCTCAGGAAGATTTTATTACTTATCTTATAGAAGCAACTGATGATGATGGTGTGCACCTGACAATTGAAGAAATTCATGCGCAATGTGCCATGCTGCTCTTCGCCGGACATGAGACCACACGTAATCTGATTGGGAATGGCATATTTACACTGATGAAACATCCGGAACAACTTCAGAAATTGAAAGACTCTCCAGGTCTGATTAAAAGCACCATCCAGGAAGTCCTTCGCTATGAAAGCCCTGCACAGATTACCGTAAGAACCGCCCTTGAAGACATGGAAATTCTGGATCAGCAGATTAAAAAGGGAGAATTAATCATGTTCTGTTTCGGTTCAGCCAATCATGATCCGCGAAAATTTACCGATCCTCATCTATTTGATATTGAACGCAATGAAGCGCGAAATCTGGCCTTTGGTGTAGGAATTCATTCTTGCATCGGTGCCCAGTTGGCGATGATGGAAACAGAGATTGCCATGAGCCGCCTAATCGCAAGGTATCCCCATATGGAATGGATTCAGGATGAGCCCGAATGGCTTCCCAATGTAGGCTTTCGTGGTCTTCAACGACTGCTTGTCCGCTTGAAACAATAGACGACCATTATGTAAGATCGTAAGATCATCAAAAAAAAGCGTCGCTCATTCATGAGCAGCGCTTTTTTTGATGATCTTATTTAATCTGGTTTTTGGAACTCTTGCGTGGGACTCTTGCCTTGGTACTTTTTTTGAAGGATTGAATGTCTTTTTCTGTAACCCCTTCACTTGAATACAACTGCTTGCAGAAAGCACCTATTCGATCAGAGCTTGCGGGATTGGACAACAGTAACATATGGTTGGAAACATCGATGTCAAACAAATTAAAATTCGGAATGTTCTCCGCCCATATGCTCCAATAGGTTGAGTTGTTCAGTTCGATGCAATCTTCCTCCGTGACAAAGTAAGGCTCAAGTTCACCAAAGAAATGTCCGCTTTGATTGCGGAAATAATAACATGCCACAGCATCTCGATCTGCAAGCGATTGAACTTGGTACTGATCTGCCTGATATGCCTGCTGAACCTTGACACATTGCTCAATGAGCTGCTGTAGATGCTTCTCATTTTTGAAAAGCCCTCTGGATTTCGCAATTTCTGTTAAGTGTTTAAGAAAATCCTCATTACTTAGTTCCATATTGATTTCATCGCGGTGAATTAACGTGTCTGCAATTTTCTCCGGTTGATGAAGAATCGAAGACATTAGCGACATATTCACGGATTGTAAAATATAACCTTTGTCCGACGAAGTCATTTCGTCTTTATCAGAGAGATGGATGGAATCGAGCATCACCACGCTGTTTACCTGGTCACCCTGACTCTGAAGTAACCTGCACACCTCATATGCAATCAGGCCGCCAAGAGAATAACCGCCAAGATCATACGGCCCTTCCGGCTGAACGGTTTTTATGACATGCACATAATACATTGCCATGCCTTCGATCCCATATAACGGAGAGCGGTCAGTCATCCAGCCTCTTGCCTGGATACCGTAGAAGGGCCGCGTACACCGGGATGCAATAACCTGATAACCTTCCACCCCACCCATTGCGGCGTGAAACCAGAAGATGGGTCGACCTTCAGAAGCATGATTCAGCCGAACAAGTTCGGGGAATTGTGACCATGACTTAACAATCGAATTCAAAGAGCCATTTGTCTTCTCCTCCGGTCGGGTGACGCTAAAACTTGTTGGCTTGCCCTGAAGCATAGGGGTCTGATTTATTCTGTCTGTCAGACTTGCTATGATGTCTGCCAAAGTCAAACAATGTTGCAAATCTGCTGCATTGATTTCAGGATTCAGCTCGGTTTGCAATCGTTGAATCAACTGAATAAACACGATGGAGTCCATTCCATATTGCACAAGAGGTGTTGATTCCTGAATCTCACCGCTTTCCAAGCCAAGCAGATCCAGGATGATGGCTGTGATCCTGTGTTCCAGTGATGTATTCCCGGCTACATCTATACTGGAATCAGGAGCACCTTCCTTCAGGCTGGAAACGACTACAGATTTAGCATGAGCAAGAGTATGAGTAAGGTCAACCCAGCATCTTCTCTTTTCAAATGGATACCCAGGCAATGAAATGATTTGAGCAGGCTTTCCTTCATGCAGACCTTCCCATGAAACGTTGCCTCCTTTGGACCAATACAGTGCAATTTTATCAAGGCTGCCATCAGCCATGAAAGCTCTCAATATTTTTTCGCCAGCCCTTCCTGACAACAGCTCCTTCACTGCCGAATCTTCTTCTGCCCTTCCAGTAAACATCGGACAAGAATCAACCCAGTTTTTATTTGGCTTTTCCGCTTTCAAAAACTTCTTCAGCCCGGTAATGAGCTCTTTTTTATGACTCACAATTAGAGCCAAGCGATCCGGCATCGCTTCTCTGCCCACTTGTAGCGTGTACGCAACATCCCTCAGGCTCATCTCGTTATTTAATATGACTGTATTCAGGAGTTGCTGTGCAGCGGCCTGCAAGCGTTCCTTGTTCAACGCCGATAGAATGACAACTTGGGCCACCGAATCTTCGCTCACTGCATCATTTTGCTCTGTTTCAGCGGCAACGTACTCTTCGATAACCACATGTGCATTTGTCCCGCTGATGCCTGTGGTGCTAATCGCTCCCATTCTTGATGCATTCAACGGCGTTCTCCACGGTCTGTTTTCTTTATTGATATTGAGGTTGCTGCCCATGCTCATGTTGATATGCCGATTAGGCTCTTCATAGGAATGCAAAGCCGGAATTGTTCTATGCCTCATGGCCATCAACATCGTTATGAGGCTAACCAAACCGGATGCCGCAAAGGTATGTCCGATTAAAGGTTTGACGGAGCCAATCGCCACGGATATGTCCTGATCGTTGTAAGAACCATATACGTTGGATAATGCCTGCATCTCAATTGCATCTCCTATCGGAGATCCCACACTTTGCGACATGATGAACTGCACGCTGCGTGGATCAATCCGATACCGTTTGTACACCATTTTCATCAACTCTGCCTGTGACTCAGGATCAGGCGAAGTCAATCCATTGGTTCGTCCGCTGTAATTAACACCACTGCCTCTAATTGTGCCATAAATATGGTCTCCGTCCCGAATGGCCTGTTTCAAAGGTTTGAGCATCAACGCGGTCACAGCCTCACCAGGCACCATTCCGTTAGCATGTTCGTCAAATACGCGGCACTGGCCGTCCGGGGATAACATGCCTGCCCGATGGAGAGCTGTGTGCAGCATGGGAGACAGTATCAGACTCACAGCCCCGGCCAAGGCTGTGTCGCACTCTCCGCTTCTTAACGCCTGACACGCCTGATGTAGAGCTACCAGCCCTGAAGAACATGCGGCGGTGATCGCCATATTGGGCCCTTTCAGATCCAGAACATATGCAATACGGGCCGCAAGTGTGGCATTTTGATTACCGTTAATCGATCCTTTCTCTGCTGTCAAATAACCATATTCACCTTCTTCAACCCCAACGTATACCCCACAATTCTGGCCACGAATACGATCCCCCATATAACCGGCATCCTCCAGAGCATGCCACGCCTCTTCCAGAAACAGACGTTGTCTGGGATCCATCATTGCTGCTTCGTTCGGTGAAATCTGGAAAAACATCGGATCAAAACGATCGATATCCGCCAAATAACCTCCCCATGCAGGAATATCAGCATCCTCATTGGTTATATCCTTCCCGCCTTTTGAGGTCCAACGACTGCGGGGCAATCTCGATATACATGAAGAACCTGATTCAACATTTGTCCACAAATCCTCGATGTTGCCTGCCTGCGGAAACCTTCCGCTCATGCCGATGATGGCTATGGGTTCTTCCCTGTGAAGTTCAGTAGGTTCAGGGACAGGATGATCCATAGATCCGTCAAGCTCCTCCATTACAGATGGATTGGTGTTTCTGTCTGTATAGGAGTGATCCTGTATTTGTGTTGGATATGCGGTTGACATCATGCTGTACCTTGCTTCCATTTCTTCGGAAAAGGACGTGATCAGATGCTGCGAAAGTTTGTTCAGGGTTGCATGTGCAAAAAAGACGGTCGGTGACAATTCAAGCTTGAATTGCTGGCTCATAAGCTCAGCGAATTCTGCCAGACTGATCGAATCAAAACCATAATCCGCCAGATTCCGGTCCGGGTCCAGCTTGGTTGCTTCCATTTTCAACAGTTGGGCAGCCCAGCCTCTCAGTTCTTGCCCTACACATTCCTGTAAAGTCTTCCCTAATGGAGAATGTGAATTCCTTATTTGGGCCTGATCCTGATTTCTCGCTTTTGTGCGCAATCCAGGGGAAGACTGCTTTGAAGCCGGCATGTCCAAACCTAAAAAACGCTGTATGCGGCTTGGCCTTCCCGCCAGAGCAAGCTGATGTGTACCGGATTGTCTGATCACCTGATCAAAAAAAGCGATCCCCTCATCTTTTTCCAGAAAACGCAATCCACTTGTTCTCAGATACATGTCCGTACCTTCTGACGTCCTGGAGCCCATTCCACCTTCTCTCCAAAGTGGCCATAAAATGGCGATTGTACGAATATTCTGATCCTGCATCTGGGCGTACGCCATCTGAAAACGATTGGCCACAGCGTAGTCACAGGAACCAAAGTCCCCCAGCAGCGCCGACGAGGATGAAAAATAACAGCGAAAAGCCAGAGGTTCGTTTTGCAAAGCTTCATCCATCACAAGTAATCCTTTAACTTTGGGACGTAACACTTGATCGAACTCTTTTATGCTTTTGGACAGCAAGGTTCCCTGACTTTCCATTCCGGCGGCATGGACCCATCCGTGGATATCGCCACATTGCATTTTTGCGGATTCCAGAGCCGATGTTACTTCCGCCGCTTCACTCACATCTGCCTGAACATATATGACCTTACTGCCATTTTTTCCAAGGTCCTTGAGCAATTGCCTGTTCATCTCATCCAGCGGAGATCGCCCCATCAAAACAAGATTGATTCCCTTTGAAGCCCAGACTTTTGCGAAAATAACACCCAATCCGCCAAGTCCACCTGTAATCAATACAGTCTGTCCAGGCTTCGGATAAAGGGTATACTCATCAGCATGTTCCGTTAAATCTACTTGCTTCATTCGACTTACCAAACGACGTCCATGCTCAAAACGAACACTTTGTGGCGATCCCGATAAAAGTTCATCCCACAGCAGGTTCGACAAGTCCGCAAATGCCAACATATCCGAGTTCTGTCGTGCCTGCGAGCTGCATACGGTTAATTTCGTCTTCTTCATACTCAGACTTATTGAACGTTCAAAGCCAATCCATGAGTCGAGGTAACACTGATCCAGCGCAGTGACATGTTCTCCAGCCAATAAAATACGTTTGGGTTGTATATTCTCCATAACCATCGCTTGGATCATGTGTACAATCGGACTTGTATCACGTAAATATTGGGCATCATCAAACGGCCACAGATACAGAACCGCATCAATATGATCTCCTTGCTTGGCGATCATGCGAAATTGTTGACAGTATACTTCCCGATCCATTTCCCCGGCCTCCAGGCCTGCCTTTTCAACAAAATAGACCTCGGTATCTGGACTGCGGCGAGCCAACATTTCGCGAATGATGGACTGTTTGTTTTTATCCGATAACAGACATATCAGTCCCCTGACATTTTCTCTGGCCAGCTTGCCCGAATCTGAGTCAAGGTGAGCGGATTCTTCCCAAATTTCCTGGAAAGAAAAAAGTTCCGTTGCTTCTTCCGATGGTACGTGCTGAATCTCAGAACCAAATTGTTGTCTTTCGGCCGGGGAACCCGATTCGAATTTATGGGCGAACTGATACGGCACCCAATACTTTTCCTTGGCAAATGGATACGTGGGCAAGCTTAACCTGGAAGGTTTATCTTGATCATCTTTATATAAATGCTCCCAACGAACCGGATATCCCTTGGTCCACAGATCCAGCACCTTTCCATAGGAACCGTTTTGCAGCCATTGGTTTACGATTTCCTCTGTGCCTTCGTCCATGTTAAACAATAATGCTTCTTTGCCACCTTGCAGACCCGCTTGGTACATTAAACCTTCTGGTAGTTGTTCCATGCCTCCATCCAGTGCTGCGCTCAACTTTTCCTTCAGATCGGCGATGCCAGAAGTCAGCACACCCAACCGCTCCTCCATCGCATTACGTCCCACTTGTAACGTATAGGCCAGATCGCGGAGATCAGTATCCATATATGAATCGTACTGCAATCTCTTCAGCAACAAACGAACCTGCTCCTGAAGCTCACCTTTATTCCGTGCAGACAGAACAATCATTGTCGGATATTCAGGTGCCGCTGAGTGATTCGCCTCTTTTTTATCCAATTTCCCCGTGTACTCTTCAAGAATGACGTGAGCATTGGAACCGCCAAAACCAAACGAACTGACCCCCGCTCGTCTTGGCATCGCCTTTCCGTCCGCATTTGTAATCGGCTTCCATTCTTGCAGATCACGAACAAGGTAGAACGGACTGTCCTCCAGTTGCACGTAAGGATTCACTTCATCCAGATGAAGATTTGGAGCCAGTTTTTGATGTTTTAATTGCAGCAGCACTTTGATTACACCTGCAATGCCAGCAGCCATCTCCAAGTGCCCTATATTGCTTTTTACCGAGCCTAGTCCGCAATGTGCCTCACCCATTTGGCTATCCCCTGTGTGTTCATACAGATTCCTAAACGTCGCTTTAAGCGCATTGACCTCGATCGGATCGCCCAAAGGAGTGCCTGTGCCGTGTGTTTCGATATAACCTACCGTTCTCGGATCAATTCCCGCTTTTTGGTACGCTTCGAATAACAATTCCGTCTGAGCTTTGGGGTTGGGTGCCGTTAATGAATTGGCGCGACCTCCATGGTTTTCGTTTGTTCCACGGATAACGGCATAGATATGATCTCCCGCTTCCTCGGCATCCTTGAGAGGTTTGATCATCAACATGCCGACCCCTTCACTTCGAACATATCCATCAGCCTGAGCGGAGAACGTTTTACACCGACCATCACTGCTCAACATACCTGCCTTAGTTAAGCTAATATATCCTTCGGGTGTCAAAATGGTATTAATACCGCCTACAACGGCTGCATTGCAATCCCCGTTCCTCATCGCCGTGACTGCGCGATGGATCGCAACCAGCGAACTGGAGCATGCGGTTTCAATCGGCTCGCTCGGGCCATGGACGTTAAGAAAATAACTCATCCGGTTCGGTCCAACCGAAGGTACAATTCCCGTGGACGTATAGCTATCCATAGCCATGCCTGAAGACGCGATGAGATTGCTGTATCCCGTACCAGCCGTTCCCACAAATATGCCAAGCTTGCTGCCAGAAAGGCTTTGCGGAGCATATCCAGCGTCTTCAATCGCTTTCCACACATACAGCATTAGAAGCCGCTGCTGCGGGTCCATAAGTTCCGCCTCACGGGGAGAAATACCAAAGAATCCGGGATCAAATTGATCCACACCCTCAATAAACCCTCCCCAGATCATGTCGAGTTCCCCAGCCTCGTTAAAAGAGTCCTTTTGATAAGCATACTTTTCCCGCCGAGACCGAGGAATTTCCGTAATGCAATCCCGCTGGGCTGCCAGATTGTCCCACAGCTCATCCGGGTCAGCAGCCATCGGGAAAATACCACTCATGCCTACGATTGCAATGCCTTGATCCTCCATGACATTTGTTGGCTTCACCCTTCCCACGTCCGAGGCATGTTTACTTGTAAATTGTCGGAAAACAAGAGGTTCAGCTCGTTCAGTCCCACTCTTTGCTTGTATAGGAAGCATTTTGGATGAGAATCTAGTCAAAAATTGTTGTTGATAGGTACGTGTTACATATTGCGAGAAGGCTTGCAGCGTCGAATATTCAAAAAACAGTGCCGGGGTGAGACTCATGTTGAAATTCTCGTTAAGTGTGTTGGTCAGTTCCGTCAGCATGATGGAATCAAGTCCATACTCCCCAAGTTCAACCTCGGGATCAATGTGTGTAACCTGCACCTTAAGAAGTGACGAAATCAGGGAAGCCATCGCTTCCCTGACCTTATGTTCAAGCCAGGCTGTATCCGTCTGTTCCTCTGGGATTACTGGCTGCCCAGAATTCCGTGAGCCAAGAGCATCGGGGGAAGACAAAAACTTCTGTCTCAATCGAGTCACTTCACCTGCCGCAACCAGCACCTGACTTCTTCCACTTGCCAGTGCCTGATACAAGGCTGCGGTTCCTTCTTCCTCGCTCAGAGGATGCATGCCTGTCTGTTTTTTCAAGTTACGTAATTGCTGTTCATTAATCTGCATACCTCCCGATTTCCAAAGAGGCCAGTTCACCGATAACGTTTGTCCAACCCGCTCTCCTCTCTGGACAAGCGTATTGCGATAAGCAGCATAACGATCCATGAAAGCATTGGCAGCAGCATAGTCTGCCTGTCCAATGTTACCCGTCACACCTGTACCGGAAGAAAATAAAATCATGACATCCAGGTCATCCATCCGTGTTGCTTCATCCAGATAAACCGTCCCTGCAACTTTGGATGCCAGCACCTCTCTGCACTCTGCACCTGTTTTATTTTCAAGCAGACGGTCCCGGGTAATGCCGGCTCCATGCAGAACGCCGTTTACTTTCCCATAAGTATGACGAACCATCGCCAGCACTGTCTGAACATTCTCTTCATGAGTTACATCCATAGTCATGTATTGAATATTGGCGGGCAGTTCCTGAACCCTCTGTCTGGCAGCAGTTGATAATGCTGGAGCTCGGCCTGTCAAAATGATTGTTGTCCCGGTCGCCTTAAGTGCGATATCCTGCGCAAATATGGTTCCAAGACCACCGCCTCCTCCAGTAATAACGTACACGCCCCCATCCTGCCAAGGATGAGCTGGCAGATGCTTATGGCCTTCCCGATTAGAACGCTCCCCGATGGAACTCACTGCCTCGGTGGACACGTCCTGAACAAGTTCCTTCCATGATGCACGGTACAGTTGGTTCTCCATATATCGCAAGTGATCCTCATTCTGCATATTTGCACAGGACTTAAGCCGTTCCACCCATTGTTCCAGTGACGTATCACGCTGCATTTCAACAAGCTGGCAGCGTACCTGCGGATGTTCAAGCTGAACGGTACGGAGCAGGCCAGACAGCCCTGTCCACAGTCTGGATTGTTCTGCATCGTCAGGTATGACAACCTGAATGAATTTGCTTCCTTCATGACGAAGGCTCTCACCATCTTTGAACTGCTCCAGCAGGGCAAGCACATATGCTTCGTAACGTTGTGCAAGGGTTCCTGCTGAACCGAGTCGTATCAGGGAAACCCCTGGCATTTCTTGTTTCAACCTTTCGGTCATCGTAAAATCTGCCAACTCACCACACAGGATAATCCGGTGTTCGCTGTATGAAAACGGTACGGAAGAAGACATGCGGTTTGGGGCCGTTTCCCAGTATGGCTCCAGAAGGATTACGCCTTCTACCTCGGGCATACTCACGGTGACTTGTTCCATCCAGATCAGAACCTGACCAGCGTCATTGGCTATGGCTACGTCCAGTCTAAGATCGGATCTAACCGCTCCAGTCGAATCATGATATGGCGGCGTGCCCAGGCGAATCCATACCCAAACAGGTTGTCCATCCTGCAAAACCTCCAAGGAATGGACTGATTTTATGGTAAAGGCTCCTCCGAGGTTCACTTGACCCTGTTGCCCACAAAGTTCACATAATCCAACTTGAATGACGTCTTTCAGCATTTCTGGATCAATGAACATGTTGGTAGATCTTGTAGTTTCTTCGGAACTGGAGATGTGTAGCAGTACTTCTCCATTCCCCTTATAACTTTGTTTCACACGGCCCGTAGTCTGTCCGCCAGACCATGCATTATACGCGTCCGATTTAGCTGAGTTGGAATCCAACTCACACCGCTTGCGTATAACTTTCAGGTCAAACCTTGTCTCGTCATAGGTGGAGCTTTCCAGTTGGGAAACTGTTCCCGTTGTTAATAGCTGCCGTTCCTTATTGTTGCTTACACTACAAATTTCGAAAAGAAGAACATCCTGATCTTCTTCAGGGTAAATTTCAATTTGAATCTGTAATGGAAACTCCGTGTTCAGGAAGTTTGTGTCATGCTGCACCCACTTCACATCGGATAATCTGAGCTTCATCACCGATTGCCCATCCCCGTCTGACGACTCCATGGCATGCTGCGCCGCCACACGAGCCATTTCCATACAGGCTACATCGGGAAAAGTCCGTTTGCCCGATGTAGCAGAAGTTTGCAAAAATGACTCGGTTCCAGTAAAAATGGAGCTATAGCGCTGTGAGTATAAATTAGAAATGTTACTGTGTAGAAGGGGATGCAGAACCCCTGCCGAGTTCGAATATTCATCTTCGAATGGCCGCGGCATTCGGGAATCCGGGATCGGAACCCAATACTTCTCTTGGGCAAACGGATACGTTGGCAGACTGATTCTGACTGGTTTCTTCCCATCATACAGTGCTGACCATTGGACAATGAACCCTCTTGTCCAGATCTCTGCGACTTTGCCCAGCTTGCCACGCAGGTACCATTTATGGACCAGATCCTGCATTTCCTCATCTTCTGTTAGTGACAGGAGTGTATCCTTGCGTTTGGCTTGCCCTCTGTACATTTCAATCCCGTCATGACCTGTGACTGCTCCTTCATGCATGTAATGAGTCAGGCCAGTCGCCAATTCAGCCATAGTCCCCACAATCAGTGCCAATCGCTCCTCCATAGGCTCGCGTCCGATCTGTAACGTATAGGCCATATTAGCCAAATCGTTCTCTGCATACTTTCCTTCACGCAAGGCCTGAAGCAATAGATTCACTTGTTCACGCAATCGTGCTCCGTTTCTGGCGGACAACACTACGATCGCAGGGTCTTGTCCGGAGATTGCTGTTGTATTTTTTTCATGATTCTCCCGATTCGGAATATACTCTTCCAAAATGATATGTGCGTTCACGCCGCCAAAACCAAAGGAGCTCACTCCCGCACGTCTAGGCATTTCCCTGCCATCGCTATCTCTCGGGGCAGCCCACTCTCTTGTTTCCCGCACAATATAAAACGGGCTGTTGTCCAATTGGACATAAGGGTTAATCTGATCCAGATGCAAGCCTGGCACGAGTTTACGATGCTTCATCTGAAGCAATACCTTCATGACACCCGCCACACCAGCAGCCATCTCAAGGTGTCCAATATGAGACTTTACAGAACCCAAACCGCAATGCGGTGTTCCAAGCGGTTCATCTCCGGATTGACGAGCCAGCTCTTTAAAAGCGGCCTTCAGCCCATTCACTTCAATTGGGTCACCCAGAGGTGTCCCCGTTCCATGGGTTTCGATATAACCGACGGTTCTTGGATCAATATCGGCTTTGCGATAGGCCTGGATCAATAGGTCAGCCTGTGCTTTCGGATTAGGTGCCGTTAAGGAGTTGGCCCGTCCACCATGGTTCTGGCTTGTACCCCGAATCAGCCCATAGATGTGATCTCCCGCTTGTTCTGCATCTTTCACCCTCTTTAACATCAGCATGCCGACACCTTCACCGCGAACATACCCATTAGCCTGTTCGGAAAAGGTTTTGCAGCGTCCGTCTTCACTCAGCATCCCTGCACGGTTAAAGCTGATATGCCCTTCCGGGGTCAGGATGGTATTAATACCGCCAACGATGGCTGCATCACAATCCCCATTTCTCATCGCTGTTACTGCCCGATGGATAGCAACTAGCGAGCTTGAACAAGCCGTCTCTATCGGTTCACTAGGACCATGCACATTCAGAAAATAGCTCATTCGATTGGGTCCTACGGATGGAACAATTCCGGTTGAGCTATACCCCTCAATAGCCATTCCGGAACGGGAAATCAGACTGCTGTATCCCGTTCCGGAGGTGCCCACGAATATACCCAGGTTACTTCCAGACAAGCTTTGAGTAGCATAGCCCGCATCCTCAATGGTCTTCCATACATAGAGCATCAGCAGACGCTGCTGTGGGTCCATAAGTTCCGCTTCCCGCGGGGAGATGCCAAAAAATGAAGGATCAAATTCATCCACACCATCTATAAATCCGCCCCATTTAATGTTGGTTTTATTCGATTCCTTTAGGGGATCACCATAAATGGACTTCCAATCCCAGCGTGACAATGGAATTTCGGTGATACAGTCTCTTCCTTCGATTAAATTTTCCCACAGCGCATCCGTATCCTGTGCCATCGGAAACCTTCCTGTCATGCCTACGATCGCAACAGGTTCAAACGTTGTTATCGCCTTGTCTGCTCGCTGAAAGGTTGGAGAGTTTCTTTTCTGAGCTTGATGAAAGCTTTCATCATTTACGGAAGTTCCAGCATTCTCAGCGTTCTCATACTGGTGAGCCATTTCAAAATTTTCGGCTGACTTAAATCTGTTCTTCATTGTGGATTCAGACGAAATATGTGTTTTCTGGACATCTCCTGCCGAGGCAGGAGATGTCCAGATTTCTGCAAATTGATCAACATAAGTTTCCAAAGCATAGTCTGTAAATTGCGCTAAAGTTGAATGTTCAAAAAAAACGGCCGGGGTCAGATTCAGTCTGTAGTTCTTGTTCAGGGAGTTACTCAGTTCGGTTAACATAATGGAATCAAATCCATACTCACTGAGCTCCACATCGGCTTCAATTTCCTCCGGTCGTACCTTCAATTGATCAGCCACAGCCTTAGTCAACAATCTGCGTGTCTTTTCATGTAACTCGGTATCAGCCTGATGCGTGTTCCCGGATTCCTGAGACTCGCCGGAAGTCTGGGTGTGTTGATTTTGCGCCATTAAAGAGGTTAGTTGATTGGCAGCATCTTGCGGATTTAGTTTACGTGTTCTGATATCATTGTATATTTGATACAAGTCGTCTTTCATCCGATCACTCCTATTCCTTCATGAACGCTTCAACAAATTGTGACTCCGTTAGTTCCCCGTCCAGAACACGATTAACCAGTTCCGAAAAGCGGTCGTCCCTGGGCTTATCCCCTTTGGGAGAAGCTGTATACATTGGGGAGGAAATACCTAGTGTTTGTGATTTTACAGTTCTGATCTTGCCCCGAATTCGTTCAGGGTTCCCTGCCATGACCATCACTCTGGAAGAAGTGGATGATAGTGCAAGGGTTAATGCCTCTATTCCCTGATTCGAATGCAGGGGTCTCATTCCCATTTGCCGCCACATCATTTGTTTGACAGATGAGTCCACCTTCATGCCGCCATTTTCCCATAGTGGCCAGTTTAAGGACAGTGTCCTGCCGCTACGTTTGCCCTGACTCACCATCGTTTCCCGGTATGTTGCGTATAGGTCCATGAATGCATTGGCTGTAGCGTAATCACTCTGCCCCATATTGCCGAGCACGGCAGTTCCAGAGGAGAACAGAATGAAGAAATCCAATGCTTCCTTATGTGTAGAACGATCCAGGTGTATAGTGCCCGCCACTTTGGGTTTCATAACCTGACGCCATTCTTCCTCTGTCTTGGCAAGAAACAAACTGTCTCTGATTACTCCTGCTCCATGAATAACGCCGTGGATAGCGCCATAGACTTGTTTGATGCTACCAACAAGGTTCTCCACGGCTTCACCATCCGCTACATCAACCTGCAAATAGTCCACCCGTGCTCCCTGCTCTCGCAATACTTCAAGGGATTGTTCCATCAGACCGTCCATCGGTGATCTGCCCACGAGAACAAGTGTTGGATGCTTGGCTTGTGTGGCGATCTCTTGCGCAAATACAAGTCCAAGCCCTCCCATACCACCTGTAATGAGGTAAACACCATGATCACGCCAAAACCGTTTTTCAAGAACAGTGGACGGTTCAATCTCTTGCCAGTCTGCCAATTCCCGTCGACGACCCGTATAACGAATCCAGTTATCTTTAGGCTCGCAAACGTCCAACTTCAATAGCTGTAAAATATCTTCGTTATCCAACTGTTCGTCCATTTCAATCAACTGTCCCGCAACAGCCGGATATTCGAGTTTAATACTTTGCAACATACCCGACAGCGCAGCATACAAACGCTGCTCTCCATCATTAGGCACAACGGCCTGTATAATTCGCGGTTTATTCGATTCACTGGACAGTATCGTTTGAAGTTTACCAAACACCTGCAAGGCACCATCCTCAAACCACTTTTCGGCTGTGGCCATTCCCTGATCCAACCCAATCGGTATAAACGATGCTGACGGAAATTCAAGCTGCATCTCACTCAACCTGCAAGCGAGTGCACCACATAAAATAACGATATGCTCAGCGTCTGGAGTCTTCCGGCTCCGACCGGCTCCTTCCACCTCCATCTCCCGCCAGTACGGCTTTAACAGCAGCATTTCAGACCGAGCGGTTGTGTCAGCACCTGGCGCTGTGGATTCTGGATCGGGAAGCTGTCTGGAGGAAAAGCCAATTAAACGAACACAGACACTTCCTTCTTGATCAAACAAATCAATATCAAACGTCATTCCTCTCCCATCCGAACTGGAATCGGAGCTGTAGCGCACCCATGCCCACATGTCTTGAGCACAAGCTTTATAGATCCGGACTTTCTTTAACGCAAAAGGAACCGAAGGCTGTGGTCCACCTGAACCATGTCCCGCCTTTTTCCCATCCACTTCAGGATGCTCCAGCATCATGCCAATAGAGGCCTGCAACGCGGAGTCCAATATACAGGGATGAAGGACATATGAGTTCATTTCCGCCAACAAATGCTCAGGCAGCTTCAGTTGAGCCAAAACTTCCCTTTCACCGATGAACAATTGCTGTATTCCCTCAAATGCAGGTCCGTACTGGATACCGGCTTGCCTAAATACCTCATAACAGGCTTCACCCGTCCAGGTCGATCGGCTGCATGCAGCCATGAGTTCGTTCAGGTCATGAATTGGAGGGGATTCAGCTTCTTCATTCCATCCAAGCTGTCCTTGACTGTATACATGACGTTTACCCTCAACCTGCTGGTCTTGCCGGTATATCTCATAACTTATAAGTTGAGGATTTTCTGTGACAGGATGTAATCCGATTCCTACCTGAATGCTGTTAGGGATTGCTGCATCTCCATCCATGACTACGGGACTGATCCACACCACATTTTGCAGAAAAACAGGTCTTGTTCCGGTAGCGGTAAGCTGCAATGCAGCCCGGGCCATTTCCAATTGGGCCACCCCGGGAAGTACGGAGACTCCATGAATAATATGATCCTTAAGGAAGAATTCTCTTCCATTGAAGACCGAGCTGAACCTTTGCTCAGTGAAATCAGACGTATTTTGTTGCACCAGGGGGTGAAGAGAAGTCCATGAGCGCTCCCGCGATGGCTGCTCTTCCCCTTGCTCTCTTTCCTTTGACGCCATCCAATATTCCTCTCTGGCAAAAGGATACGTTGGCAGGCTGATGCGTAATGGTGGTACATCGCCATACATCTGTCCCCAGTTCAGATCATAGCCCTGGGCATACAGATCAGCCAGCACATGGAGTATATCCCTCTGTTTCTCCGAGGACAAACTTCTTTCGGTGCTTTTGATAATCCATTCATCCCCATGTTCCTGTAACAGCTTTTGTCCAGTAAACCTTCTTGGCACCACGCCCTCAAACAAAACCCCTGACTTGGATTGCCCCCGCTGTTTCAACATGTATATGGCATCTTCCCTGGACTGCACAACCACCGCACAACGGTGTCGGAAATGCTGTCGTCCCTCCAGCAGCGTGTAGCTCATTGCCGTCAGATCAGGCATCTCTTCCCGTTCCAGTACAGCGATCATGTCCTCCACCTTGCGTTGTAGTGCTGCTTCCGTTTTGGCCGACAGTGCCAGCAAATAATAAGGTGACGCATAACCAGCCGTTCGTTTTTGTCCGCTGCCTTCATAACTCTCCACTACGACATGCACGTTGGTTCCGCTCATGCCAAAGGCACTTACCGCTCCCAGTCTCGCCTGCTCTGTTCGTGGCCAAGGCCGATTGCTTTTGTTCACATAAAACGGCCCCTCCGACCACCGGATATATTCACTTTCCTCTTCACAGTGCAGACTTGCCGGGATCGTCTCATGACGCATCGCCTGTACCAGGCTAATCAGGCTCACCACTCCCGAAGCGGCGAGGGTATGACCCAAATTCGTTTTTACCGACGTCAGTGCACAGGAGCCTGGCTCCATATTTCTTGATTTGTAGGCTTCCTGCAAAGCATTGATTTCGACTGGGTCTCCCAGACGTGTTCCCGTCCCGTGGGTCACAATGTACTGCATGTTCTCCGCCCGAATGCCGTACCGTGTATACACCTCATTCATTAGTGCTGTCTGTGCCACACCACTCGGCGCGGTGATTCCATTCGTTTTGCCATCATAGTTCATGCCGCTGCCCCGAATGACCCCGTAGATCGAGTCTCCATCCGCCTCAGCCTGAGATAAGGTCTTTAATACAACAACCGCTATCGCTTCTCCCGGAACCATGCCATTGGCACGCTGGTCAAACGCATAACAGCGCCCATTCTCAGACAGCATGCCCGCCTGGGACATCGCTTCGAGTCCCTGCTCGGTAAGCAGCAGGCTTACTCCTGCCGCAAGAGCTGTGTCGCACTCTCCCGCCCGCAGGCTGGCACAAGCTTGATGAACAGCCGCCAGCCCCGAAGAACAAGCCGTATTAATCGCCATGTTGGGACCATTCAGGTCCAGCAGATAGGCTAATCTGGCGGCCAGAATGGCATTGTGGTTGGATGTAAGCGGCCCGTCCAGACCGACAACTTGCAAATACTCGTTATTCTCCACCCCGACAAACATACCTACCCGGCCGGAGGATAGCTGTCTTTTCCCATAAGCGGCATCTTCAAGCGCTCTCCAGGATTCCTGCAATAGCAATCGCTGACGCGGGTCCATGCTCTCGGCTTCACGCGGAGAAATTTCGAAGAAGCGTGGATCAAACTCCCGTACTCCTGGTACAAGACCGCATTTCCAAGGTTCACGCCCATTGTGGGTGGAAAACCGGTCCTCCGGTGCCCTTTTTATCGCTTCCTGACCCTGACTGATCATGGACCACATCTCGTCCACATCTCGTGCTTCGGGGAAACGTCCGCTAATACCAATAATGGCAACAGGTTCCGTGAATTGATCCATTTTATCCAGATTACGTGCAGTTGGACGAAGATCGGATGCAGGGAAGGATTTACCGCCAGCCCATCTTCCGGAACGTCCGGATCGGTAACCTCGGTCCGCGACATTGGATTTCATGTCGGTCACGGCCTTCCTTTCCTCGTACATGCCAACTAGAACATCCCGATGTTCATTTTCCAGATATTCAGCCAATCCTTTCAATGTGGAATGTCCAAAGAAAATGGATGGTGTCAATTCTGCTCCGTAATGACGGCTCAACCGTGCTGCATACTCTGTCAAGCTGATGGAATCAAATCCAAACTCTGCGAGATTGGCTTGAGGGTCCAATTCTTCATGAGGTATCTTTAATAGCTCGCTTGCTATTTCTCCTAGCTCCCATTGAGCGCACTCAGCTACCGTTTTACCACGCAACTCCACACGCAGCCCTAACGCAGGGGCCGCCTCATTCAAGACTGGATTCCCGACCTCATACGAAGTATAAGATGTGCTGGCCGGCTCCTCAGGTGTGAATTCAACACCCAGAAAACGATGTATGCGTTCCGGTTTCCCCGCCATAACGAGTTGGTGAGCGTAAGGTTCATTTAGAATTTTTGGAAATAATGCCACCCCTTCGTCTTTTTCCAGAAAACGTTGACCGCTGGTTTTGAGATACATAGCCGAAGCATTCTTTTCGCCTGTGCCCATTCCGCCCTCTCTCCAAAGCGGCCAGTTGATGGATACCGTGTGAATAGGACCCGTGCGATGCTGTTCTTGAGCATAGGCCATCTGGAATCGATTCGCCACAGCATAATCACAGGAGCCGAAGTCACCCAAAATAGCCGATGAAGAAGAGAAATAACTGCGGAACTCCAGCGATTCATTACCCAGTGCTTTGTCCAATGCCAATGTTCCACGAATTTTGGGAGCAAGCACACGTTCAAAATCAGCTGCTGATTTATCCAGCACACTTACCCGACTTTCAATCCCGGCGGCGTGGATCAGTCCGTGAATAGTGCCAAATTTGCTTTTGACAGCCCGCACCGCTTCTTCGACTTGTTCCAGTACGGCAACATCAGCCTGAACATACATAGCCTGACTTCCCGCCTCGATCAATTCATCGAACCTATGCTGCTTCACGGAATCCAGAGAAGATCGGCCCATCAACACCAGATTTACTCCCAGCGGAGCCCATGCTCTGGCAAAAGCGAGGCCAATTCCTCCCAATCCGCCCGTAATCAAATATGTCTTTCCTGGCAACACGTATTCTGTCCCTTGTTTGTAATGCTCGGCAGGCGGGATTGGTCTGATACGGCTTACTTTGCGCAGATCATTCTCATACCGCACGCTACACCGCTGGTTCGACCTTAATTCTTGCCACAGCCGTTCACTCCACCTTTTCCAGTTCACTTCGTTACTGGATGGTTTATCGCTGCTGATCACTTGTAATTTCGTATGGGGCATAACAAGCCCAAGTGAACGCTCAAAACCAATCCATGCATCCAGGTAACAACGTTCGATTCCTGTTCTATATTCCCCGGCGAGCAGAATTCGGCCAGGCTTGATCTTCTCTGCTGCCAATGCCTGAAGCAAAAGTAAAATCGGCTTCGTGTCTTGCAGCAGTAGTGGCTCCTCCAGTGCCGACAAATGTAGTACAGTATCCACGTTCCCATATTGCTGGCTGATCTCCTGAAGCGCTTCCCTGTACTTCGCATGATGATCAAGATCCGTCTCTTTTTCCCACATTCCCGGATCGATGAAGACTAGCTGGATCTCAGGATTGTGATGTTTCATCAGTGAAACGAACCTCTCCTGATTCTCCTGACGGGAAAGTACACATAATATGGTCTGTGGGTTCTCTTCATGATGAAGTTCTGGCTTCGATTCTTCCCAGATTTCCTCAAAAGCCATCAGAAGGCTATCAGCGACCTCACGTTCTATCTCCTTTCTTTCCATGTCCTCCGGCATATCTTTTGTCATCAAATTCTTTTGGACCTGTAATCCCGCCATGTGTGCAACTACCTGTTCTTTCTCATTACAGAAAGTAACATCCAGCCCGGAATCCAACTCCCTGATCCACATCCACAGCGGATGCTGCCAGTGATCTGCCGTAAACTCCATGGATTCCATAGAGAGCCAAGTATGTTTTTGTTGTTCATTCAGCACTTCATGTACACTCGACTCGCCGGCCTCTCTTGTTGGCATGGCCTCGTTAAGACAATCTGCTGCCTTTACTGATCTTGTCTCAAAGATGTTAGCTGCCAGTGATACAGCTTCAGTCAGTAACTTTGGAGTATATAACAAAGTCCGATCCTGAGCATTAATTTCAGCTGAAAGCTTTATTAACACTTCATTTTCACCGGTATAACAACAAACAATGGATGATCCTTTAAGTTCTGAAGAGAGGTTTGCAGTCTCCAAATGTGTGCATCTTTCAGTGATGGACTGCATGTCCATAGGCGGACTCACGAATTCCTGTGATTCATATTCAATACGGCCCCTGCTCCACAACTCTTCATCACCGTCAGCTCGTTCACTGAATATTTCATAGATTAAAGATTGATCTGATTCTGGAATAATGGCCAAATGAACTTCCAGCGCCTGCTCTGTCACCACAACCGGATTGACCCATTGATGCTCGGTCAGCTTCATCCGGACCGGGGCCTGGTTCATCTCGCCCGCTCCCTTTAACGCATATTGCGCAGCAGCCCGGACCATCTCCAAGTGGGCTGAATCCGGCAAACATTGGTAACCCGATTCCATAGGGTCATGTAACAACGGATCTTCCTGTTCAAAAATAGAGCTATAACGCTGTTCGCGCAGCGTTGACGTATTCCGGTGTACAAGCGGGTGGAGCTTTGCTGTATGAAGCTGCTCGTTCAACCGGCTTGCTCCAGGTGATGACTGGGTTACCCAGTATTCTTCCTGGGCAAACGGATATGAAGGCAAATGAATGCGTTCAGGAGCAGACTCACCGTACATGTTCATCCAATCCAATGCGTAACCCTGACAGTATAAATCCGCCAGCACATGAAGAATGTCACGGTATGCCCCGGTTGCAGTCGCTTGAGTTCCATGCTGAAGTTGATGCAAAAGCTCATGACCGTGTTCCCGAACAATGCGCTGTTCAGTGAACTCCCGGCCCACTGTCCCGCAAAACATCTTCCCGTTATTTTCTTTCGTACCGAACTGTTTCCAGACATGCACAGCATCGGCCCGGGACTGCACAACCACCGCACAACGGTGACGGAAATGCTGTCGTCCCTCCAGGAGCGTGTAACTGATTGCCGCCAGATCCGGCTCCTCTTCCCGTTCCAGCACGGCGATCATGTCCTCCACCTTGCGATGTAGTGCCTCTTCCGTTTTGGCGGACAGTGCCAGCAAATAATAAGGCGCTATATTTCCAGCCATTTGTTTTTGCCCGTTGCCTTCATAACTTTCCACCACGACATGCACGTTGGTTCCACTCATGCCAAAAGCACTTACCGCGCCCAACCTCCCCTGCTCCGTTCGTGGCCAAGGCCGTTTGCTTTTGTTTACATAAAACGGCCCATCCGACCACCGGATATATTCACTCTCTTCCTCACAGTGCAGACTTGCCGGGATCATCTCATAACGCATCGCCTGTACCAGACTAATCAGGCTCACCACACCGGATGCAGCGAGGGTATGACCCAAATTCGTTTTTACCGACGTTAACGCACAGGAACCTGGCGCCATATTCCGTCCTTTATAGGCTTCCTGCAAAGCCTTGATTTCGACCGGGTCTCCGAGGCGTGTTCCCGTCCCGTGGGTCACAATGTACTGCATGTCCTCCGCCCGAATGCCATACCGGGCATATACCTCATTCATTAACGCCGTCTGTGCCACACCACTTGGCGCGGTGATTCCATTCGTTTTGCCATCATAGTTCATGCCACTGCCCTGAATGACCCCGTAGATCGAATCTCCATCCGCCTCAGCCTGTGATAAAGTCTTTAATACAACAACCGCGATCGCTTCTCCCGGCACCATGCCATTGGCACGCTGATCGAACGCATAACAGCGACCGTCCTCAGACAACATGCCTGCTTGGGACATCGCTTCGAACCCCTGTTCAGTAAGCAGCAGGCTTACTCCTGCCGCAAGAGCTGTGTCGCACTCTCCCGCCCGCAGGCTGGCACAAGCTTGATGAACAGCCGCCAGACCCGAAGAACAAGCGGTATTGATCGCCATATTCGGGCCATTCAGGTCCAACAGATACGCCAACCGGGCGGCCAGAATGGCATTGTGATTGGACGTAAGCGGTCCATCCAGGCCGACAAACTGCAAATATTCATTATTCTCCACTCCTACAAACATGCCGACCCGACCGGAGGAAAGTTGTTTTTTGCCATAAGCGGCATCCTCAAGCGCTCTCCAGGATTCTTGCAATAGCAATCGCTGACGCGGGTCCATGCTCTCGGCTTCACGCGGAGAGATTTCGAAGAAGCGGGGATCAAACTCTCGTATCCCTGGCACAAGACCGCATTTCCAAGTAGCATCCTTTTTACTGCTGGTGAATCGATCCGAGGGAACGGTCTTAACAGCCGCTTGTCCATTTACGAGAATCGACCACATCTCATCTACATTGCGCGCTTCAGGAAATCGTCCGCTGATACCAATAATGGCAACAGGTTCATCGGCCGCTTGCATTCGTCGTGTATCTCCCAAACGCCAGTACTTGCCAGATGCTTGTCTCTGGGCGTTAGGCTTTCGGGCTTTGGAACGATGCTGTGCCACTTTGCTTTTTAACGGTGCGGCTTGCTCTGTATGTTTTTCTCCCGTTTGAATATCGTGATCTGCATATTGATCCGTGATGGTCTGCTCGAATTCTCGCTCCAGATAATGAGCCAATTCATGGAGTGTGGTGTGATCGAAAAATATGGATGGTGCCAAATCCACTCCAAAATGCTGATTAAGAACCGTTGCATATTCAGTCAGGCTAATGGAATCAAATCCATATTCGGCAAGATTTTCATTGCCATCAATCAGTTCCCTTGGAATTTTCAACGTTTGGCCTGCCAGTTCCTTTAACTCCCACCTTACACACTCAGACGTTGTTAGGCCCAAAAGTTCCGGTCTCCGGCGAGAAGCCATGGAAGCAGATGAAGCTTCTTTGGAGAGGATCACGGTTTCTTTCTCGGATTCACCGAATGAAGATTCAAGTACAAATGCACCTGCACTTGTAGTTGCAGCATTCGAATGTACCGCTATTCCGTCGTTTTCTGTCCCCTGCGACATGGCTGTAAAGCCTGCTTCTAATCCCTGAATCTTCAACACTACGCGTCCTTCTGATGAATACAAACGAATGTCCAACACTTCAAGTCCTGACGCCCCATTCATCCGTTCTCTTCTGTCTACTCTCGCCCAAGAAATATTTGATGCGCCTATTGCATCAAGTCTTTGAAGGGATTGAATGTAAACAGGACGTGAAGCAGACATATCCAACTGCTGCTTTGCTTCATTTTCAATTTCTGTCCAGCCTAGCCCCCCATAAACGGCAAGGTGAATTGCATCTACTGGCAGTTTGTACACTGGTGGTATAGATAGCACATCCGTTGCATGTTCAAACTTGATCAGAACATGGTCCTCCCCCACATATATACGTTCTACCGCATAAGGAGATGAGGACAAGGCTGACTTTGAAGCATGGTTCGCAAAAGCAGTGATTGACGAATCCAGCTCAGCGGTGTAGAGCATATCGATAGAATCAATCTCCAGAGCATCTGATCCTGTGAACTCTGAAGCCACCTTTTTGGCCATTCCGCTACTATATACGGGTTGAAATCCCCCTACATTTTCACCATATATGACGTATCCCACTGTTAAATGTGATTCGGATTGCAATGAGATGTGTAACGGAAGTGTCTGATCAGACACGTAAACAGAGCTGTCCCATACCACATCCTGCAACTGGATCGATAATTCAGATTCTTCTTGATCATGATGATCAGGTAACGCCAAATCCAGAGCCGCATAGGCGATCTCCAGATGAAGTAAGTCAGGCAATAATTTTGCTGCTTGTTCTTCATGGATCTCCATAAGCATAGGTGAGTCCATCGTGAAGAGTGAACTGTATCGCTGCTCATGAAGATCCGAAGTATTGCTATGCAAAAGTGGATGGAGCATGGCTGATCCGTTCGTACCAACCGTGCTGGACGATACCAACTCTGTTTTCTTTGGAGCCCAGTAGGGATTTCTTGCAAACGGATACGCCGGCAGACTGACTCGGCGCGGGTGCTGCTGTCTGTTGTCCCCGTATAGCTCCATCCACTGAATCACTGCCCCTCGTGTCCACGT
>NZ_JCAXEL010000035.1:0-48443 GCF_059759055.1 Paenibacillus sp. GQ49 | reverse complement strand
TGGCACAACCTATTTCAAGTATATGAACCATATTGAAATCGCAACGAATCTGAGACGTCTTAACTCTTCGTTTTTAGCTGGTTTTTGCCCATTTCCACTCGTATGCTCCCGTTTAGCATTGCTGAGATTCGTTACAATTTTCCTATTAGTCAAAACAAGGCAATAAGGTGCCTGAGATTCATTAGAGTTCAAGAAGTGAGTTACAACAATTTGGCGAGAGTAGCGTTGATACTATCTATCATCACAGATTAGGTTAGTGAGCGAGTGATTTCTTTTTACTCGTACATCCATCGTTCAAGTTCAGCATAGGCAATCGCAGGATCATCACTGGAATTATCAATATAAGCGACGGATGAAGCAGGTAGCGGCCAGGCTATTTCTTTACGGACGAGAGAAGCTGTGAAGGCATCCCAGTTGGCTAACTTCCATTCATCCAGTGGGGATTGTCTCGCAGAGATCCGTTTGTGGTACAATGCTTCATTCTCCAGATAAATATAGGCCACCCGCACATCCGTATCTTCCAAGGAACGTCCAATTCGTGCAAGTTCCTGAGCAATCCAATCGGGAGTTCCAATTTCTTTGGTGAATGGCCCCACAACGATCGTATCGATACCCAACTGTACGTTATCCAGAGCGGCGTCCATCGTAATGCGATACCCAAGATCACGGCACAGCCGTTTGTATTCCGGTGAATCCCGATCAGATGGATCAAGTCCCTGAAGGGTCATGATCGCCTCAGCCGCGGGACGAAGCAGAATATCCATATCAAAGAAAGCCGCTTTATGTTTACGGGAAAGGGCTTTGGCAAGGGTGGTCTTGCCGCTTCCGGCCCCGCCGAGAAAGAAAATTAGTTTGCTCATGAATGTAATGCCTCCTTTAATTAGATTCAAAAAATAGGATATGTAATTGAAAAATACACGAGTATATAGATTTATCATTAGAGTTCGTGAATGAAAGGACTTGTTTATTTTAACATAAATAAAGAAGCTTGTTGGCTAGACAGAAAAGGAAGGATAAGGTAATATCATACCTAGTTGTTCTATGCATAGGTTTCCGATGTATATAAAAAGAAGAGATTTGTTTTTTTTCGAAATCTAAAAACTCATGCTAAATGAATTGAAAAGGAAGGAGTGAGCGCGTTGCAGGTTAACAAACAAATGATTAAAGGCAGTACCGAAACATTGATTCTGACCCTGCTTCAGGAACGACCGTTGTACGGTTATGAATTAATTAAGGAATTACATCGTCAATCTGAGGGTGTGTTTAATCTGAAAGAGGGCACGTTATATCCTATTTTGCATGCCATGGAGATTGAAGGCTGGGTAGAGTCGTACTGGATGGAGGTTGAAGGCCGTAAACGTAAATATTATTCGATTCGTGACAAGGGCATGGAGGCCTTACAAAGTAAAAAAGCAGAGTGGAATTTGTTCCGTAGAGCTGTGGATCGGGTGCTTGGGGAAGGAGGTCTGACATGACGAATCGACATGAGAGAATTCAGCATTATCTTGATCACATGTGTGTTCAGGTTAAAGCTCGCGAAGTACATAACGACCTGCGTGATGAATTAGGAAACCACATGGAAGAGATGATTTTGGATAAAGAACAAGAAGGTTATACAGAGGAAGAAGCAATTGCATATGCCATTGAACAGATGGGCGATCCTACTGTCGTAGGCAAGAGTATGCACCGATTGCATCGCCATCGTATGCATTGGGGGCTGTTAGTTGGATTAATTGGTTTGTCTATAATTAGCCTGTTGTTAATGTGGATTTTTACAATTAATGTAGCAGATGAAAAGTATCAGTTCTTATATCGCGGTCATGTGTTGTACACCGTTATAGGTGTAATGATGATGATGTTCTTTATTTACTTTGATTATCGTAAGTTGAAAAAAGCAGCTGGGTGGATATATATTCTACTTAATGTCATGTTGTGGATCAGTCCAATGATAACTACAGATATTTATGGTAATAGCAGGTATTGGATCTTATTTGGCTTAACACTAGACCTTACCACAGCTTCAGTGTGGATATTGCCACTTGCTATAGGTGCCATTATGCTGGACAAGCTTCATTCCAATTGTAATATGCAATCCATATTGACCTACATTGCGATGGTAATGTTGCCCGCGGTACTATTGTTTCAAACGTTGGACTGGGTTCGCTTGTTTCTGTTTGGCATAATGTGCATTATTTTATTTGGCTGGCTCACGCGAAAATGGCTTTATACAGTCATAGGTGCTGTTATAACAGGAAGTATATTTGTATTGTTATTGTTCTTTGCAGATCAATACGGACGGCTGGAGAGGCTCACTGTCGTTTTGAATCTTCAGGATGACCTTTACGGCAGTGCCTATAGTAACTATTCCATTATTGAAGTTATTCGATCATCGGGCTGGTGGGGTAACGGGATTGATACAACGTTTGACAGGTTTAAAACGAGTTATTTCGATTACCCGGGTGTGTTGCTCATTGATGTGTTTGGCTGGTCAGCCGGGATACTGCTATTGGTGGGGATCATCTGGTTTGTTGCCAGTATGGTGAAAATGCTTCCTCGCATATGGGATGATTTTGGCCGTATGATTATTGTCAGTATCACAGCTATGTTTGCAATGCAAATCATCTATTCGTTGGCTATGACTACCGGCAAGGCACCGATTATCAGTTTTTCTTTTCCTTTTATTGGATATGGAAATCACCTTATGTTTGATTACGCCATGCTCGGTTTACTGCTCGGTATTTACCGCCGCAAGGATACTGTGTCGAAGAAAAATGAAAAAATACGGCATAAGGTGGATGCCAACCTACTGACCAATTCATAGGCATCCAAAATCATTACCGCATCATGAAATGAAGGGATTGTTATGCTCTTATAACGAGCATTCACGGAAACCAGATATGACGCAGGTTCACCCAACCCTGACTGTTGAAAGATAGACCACGTACCGAAGGTAGATAGGCGGTCTCTACCGGTTTCTCGGATAAATGGAATAGTAAGTTCTCGCTGACCAAGAATTGCTCAATTTGGTCTAATTCAGAAGTTCGATCTGCTGCGATGGGAGAGGCGACGATGGTTTGCAAAATCTTATGAATCGTTATACGAGCAGAATCTTCCAGATGCTCAGATAACGTGGAGTAGAGATCATACCTGCGCAGTTCTTCATCCCTATCCCGAATGAGAGAGAAGAGAATCAAATCAGATTCCAGCCGCAGATTTCCTTTGAACTGCTCCATCGTAGCGGTACGGACGGTACAGGAGAAACCACACTGATCCAATATGGACGCCAGATGTTGGGCATCCCTGCGATATTGTGGGATGGTTGCAATGTGCAGGGAGATGGGACTAGCCGAAGTGAGTAGTTTAGTAATATCTCTAAGTCTCTCCGGGTCAACCATTCCGGTATTCACCGCACTAAAATCAGGCACAACGACCTCAGAGTTATCTGCATGTCCGTCATCTCTATACATTCCAGCAAGGCATGACTTAAGGCATTCTCTTACTTCCGGATCGTTTAACGGTCCGGTTTTTTGTGTATTACACGTGAGTAATTTATGAACCATCACACCTGCACTAATCTGTGTCCAGTCTGCACCCGCAGACGAAGAAGGATTATGAACAAGATGAAAGAACGGAGTTTCGATATCTTGGCTATCGTCCATTTTTGCCGAGGCACTCCACGGAATTTGCAGGATATCTACCCGGTCCATATGTGCTCTACCCTGAAAATACGATGAAAAGGCTTCAAGTCTGCACAAGTGATCATCCCAAGCAGTGACCTTAAACGGCCCCGTCCCAACAGGTTTTTGCATCCCATGCACATCACGCGAATGCTTCATCTTATGTTCGTTTGTTCCTGGTGAGGGTACAATCGCCGCACGACTTGTTGTCAGGAAGGACAAAAACAATTCATGAGGATTTTTAAGCTGGAAACACACGGTTAAGGAATCGACCGCTTCAATAGATAGAATCTGTTTACTTACATCACGGTACAGTGTCCGGCGATCTGTAGATTGCAGCCGTTCAAACGTATGAACAATATCATGGGCCGTCAACAACTGACCATCGTGAAATGTAATCCCTTTTCGCAAATAAAAGATCCAGGTCTTTCGGTCTGCACTGACATCCCAGGTATGAGCGAGACATGGGAGAATCTCTCCCTGTTCACCCCGCTGAACCAACCCGTCAAAGACATGGCTAGTAACAAAGGATTCAGCTAATAGATTAATGTACAGCGGATCAAGTGCATGAAGCTGTTGGCGCAGGGGCAACCGAAGCGTATCAATCTGCTCATTATTGGTGCCTGCTTCCGTATGATGTCCTGAATATCCAAGCAACCACTGGTTTAGATGATCCTGCATGATTGTTGAACTGGAGAATGCGCTCACCTGCTCGGCAGCTTCCTGTAACTCCCGGCGATTCATGGCCTGCATCATATATTCTGCGGCGATTTGATCAGCCGGAACAAGCAAAGTCAGTGAAGAACGCCGACCCCGGCCGCGCTGGGAAACCCAACGAATCCAATCATGGGCAACCATCTTTTTGACAATCGTTAACGTATTGCGGTGTGTACAATTTAGCAACTCAGCGAGATCGGCGAGTGTAAGTTCATGTTCTGTATGGTGACCGTAATGACGATGCAACAGCAAATATTGCTGATGTAATTTCAAGTGTTGATTCCCTCCTGGAGGTGAACTTTGACGTATTCCTCTAAAATAAGAAGTTTTGTCGATTTTAATTTCTATTTATATTCCTATTTTATCATCTAGAATATAGCATAGAAAGGTTAATGGAGGTTTTTCCCATGATTGATAAAATAATGGCTTCACCGCAACGCGCTCTAATCACGCTACTGTCTGCATGGATGCTGGCGATCATTCACCAGTATTTATTCTATGGTAATGAGATTGGCGTATCGTATCCTATCTTTGTAATTCTCTTTTATGTGTTCATGTATCTGTTTGCACAGGATCGCATGAGGTCTTTCAAGTTCATTGATGCTTTTGTAGTTGCTGTAGTGCTATTGTTGTCGCTAACGTTCCTGTTATACGACAATGAACTGCTGTATGTTCTTAATTTTCTGGTTATACCCGGCGTAGTTATCTTACATATGACGTATCTGATGGGCAGAAAACAGAAGCAGTGGTGGGAGATTGGTTTGATTGGTACGGCTATTGACCACATGCTGCCTCAAGCCATACGTCATTGGGGGACTGTTGCTGCCATTGCTGTGAGAGCAGGCGGGCGTGGCATGGGCAAATCCCAGAAAACAGTTGTTTTCAAAGTACTCATTGGTCTTGTGGCGTCCTTGCCTATCCTCATTGTAGTCGTTGCATTACTGTCCTCTGCTGACGGGGTCTTTGATCAGTATTTAGCCGGTTTTCCGGAGTGGCTGAATCAATTGGCTTTTACTCCAGGGATACCGAGAATCATCTGGATTGTCATCGCAGGTGTATTGCTGTTCGGTTATGTATGGGGATTTGTACAGCCAATGCAATATGAGGCAGAGAAGAGAGCGAACGCACATTGGAAAAATGGAGCGGCATCCACGGTTGATAAGCGTGATCACACCTATATATTCTCTCCTGTGGGACCGGCCACTGAAGGTCAGGTTACCAATAAGATTACACCCGAGCCCGAAAGCACTCTGGTTCAGCGGGAACCATTCAGATTGGACCCCATCATTGTGGGGACGATGCTGATTGTCATTAACTGTGTGTACGTTTTGTTTGTACTTGTACAGTTTTCGTATCTGTTTGGTGCAGGTGAGGGGCATCTTCCGGTAGATCTGTCTTACGCAGACTATGCGAGAAGTGGATTCGCAGAGTTAATTCTCGTCACAGGTATTAACTTCTTTATTCTTATTGTTGCTTTGCAGTATACCCGTTCGAGTGGCAAAGTGGGTTCCATCGTGCATCAGGTACTGCTCCTGATTCTGGTCAGTTGTTCAGCAATTATGTTGTATTCCGCGTTTATGCGCCTAAATCTGTATGAGCAGGCATATGGCTATACGTACATTCGCTTCCTGGTACACGCATTCATGATCTTCCTCGCACTCCTGTTGCTGATTGCTGGCCTTCGTATACGGTACACATCAATACCGCTGATCCGCTGGTATATCGTGCTGGCGCTCACAGCTTATGTTGCAGTCAACTATGTGGGCATGGATAAACGGATTGCCGAGCTGAACATAGAACGTTATCATCAGACTGGCAATATTGATGCAACCTATCTGGCGAGTCTGTCGGCAGATGCAGTTCCGTTACTTCGTGAGTTTGCTCTGGAGGAGTATCCGGATCTCAAGAGGGAAATGCTGGAACGTCAAGCATATCTGGATATGGATACATCAGATCGTTCATGGCCTTCCTATAACGTGGCAAGACACCGAGCTGAGCTAGAAATGTCTAAATTGAGAACGGAATAGCTGAATAGCAGTTGTTTTCACGTACGGATTTATGCAAAAACAATATGTAAGTGTTATAATATAAAAACTAACCTATAAAGGGGGTGAATCCCTTGTTTGAACTGCAGGAGTTATTACCATATTTATTTTCGATTGGACTCATCTTCACCGTCAGTTATGCCTATATTGCCCATCTTCACTGTGGCATGACGGAGTACTGGGTGGAAGGTGGCGCCGGTGGTGGACTTGAACCTGTACTTCCCGCCCTGTGTTTGGACAGACAGCATAGACAGGAAGACTGGAGTCGCATGATTAGACGAAGAGAAGCGCCCGATGAAGATGAACCAGATTGTCATTCCTCGTTGAACGATTGGTCAACAAATCAACGAGGAGGATATATATGGAACATAAGACTAACAAGGGATTCACTTTTATTTCGGGCAAGGGACGGATCTATGGCCTGATTGCCATTTTGTTTGCAGTCATGCTGCTTGCCGGATGCAGCAACAACGTGTCGGAGATTACTTCGTCGACACCGGGATTTTTTAATCACTACATTGTATTTCCACTGTCGTATCTGATTCAGCATATTGCCACCATATTTAACGGAAGCTACGGGGTCGCGATTATCGTCATTACGCTGGTTATTCGTTTAGCGCTGTTACCCTTGATGATGCGTCAAGCCAAGTCCCAGCAGGGAACACGAGTCATTATGAACGCCATGAAACCCGAGATGGATGCGCTCAAGAAAAAATATGAAGGCAAAAATGATCCTGCTGATAAGCAAAAGCTGTCTCAGGAAACGATGGAGCTATACAAGAAACATAAGTTCAATCCGCTGAACATTGGTTGCTTGCCGATGCTCATTCAGTTGCCTATACTTTCAGGTATTTACACAGCCATCCGACTTACACCGGAGTTGTCCTCCCACTCGTTCCTGTGGTTCAAACTGGGAGCGCCGGACTACGTACTCGCTGTGGTGGTTGCGGTCATATATCTGATTCAAGCCAAGGTATCACAAGCCAATATGGCGCCTGAGCAGCGAAAACAGTTCGCTATTATGGGTTATCTCTCCCCATTGATGATGGCATTCTTTTCTCTTACAGCTCCGGCAGCAATGCCGCTCTACTGGACAGTTGGGGGTTCATTCCTGGTACTACAGACATTATTGTTCCGCAAAATGTACCCGGTGGAACATCCGCAGGAGCCTGCTACGATTGAGGTGAAAAAGATCAAGTCTGTGCAACATAACAAGTCCAGAAAACACGCCAAGTCACAGTGACTTGAGGCGACATCACAACTACGCTATTTCACCCTATGGAGCAGACACGTCGTCTACTTTATAGGGTGTTTTCGTGAGAGTGGAAACGAGTGATCAAAGAACAATTCTCATAACTCAACAGGTTTTAGTATATAAGGTAAGGGGTTGACATATTTATTGTACAAGGGGTTTTCAGGTCAAGTCCAGTTTGAACATGATGAGGTAGATATATGGAATAAAAACAAATAAAATTTATTCATTGGATTTATTGACAAAATTTGATGCATCCATTACCATTTTGTTTAAGAGTTTTGGGGAGGAGCGAATCTAGTGTAAATGTTTATCAAAATATAACGTATTTTGTGAATTCATACCACGATAAATTTAATTCATTGGATCTGGAGGAAAATTAGTGGATATTATTATCGGGCTTATACTAGGTATAGTGGAAGGACTTACGGAGTTCGCCCCAGTGTCATCTACAGGTCATTTGATTTTGGTGGGACATTTGCTAGGTTTCGAGGGTACTGTGCGTGCTTCGACATTTGAGATTGTAATCCAACTCGGTTCAATCCTGGCTGTGGCTTTTCTGTTCTGGAAACGAATTCTCAGCATCCTCGGTATCCATGTTGGAGAAGATCGGAAAGCGACAAAGTCTACGGAAAAATTAACACTTATTCATATCATTATTGGTGTTATCCCTTTTGGTGTTGGGGGCGTATTTTTTTACGATTACATAAAAGAGGTTTTGTTCAGTGCTCAAACGGTTGTTGTAACGTTAATCCTTGGCGGGATTCTGATGATTGTAGCCGAGATATTCAAACCGAAAAAGCCGGCCGCAGAAACATTGGATCAAGTCACTTACCGGCAGGCTTTAATCGTAGGTCTGTTCCAGTGCTTTGCACTTGTTCCCGGTTTTTCGAGAATGGGTGCTACGCTATCGGGAGGTTTGCTAGCAGGCATGAGTCACAAAACAGCCTCGGAATTTACGTTTATAATGGCACTTCCTATTATGTTCGGAGCTTCACTGAAGGATTTATACGAGAGCTGGGATTATCTGTCGGTTGATGATCTTCCCTTATTTATTACGGGGTTTGTGACTGCTTTTATTGTAGCCATGATTGCAGTTAAATTTTTCCTGAAGTTGATTAACCGGATTAAACTGATTCCTTTTGCAATCTATCGTTTTGTATTGGCAGCCGCTTTTTGGATCTTTTTGCTAAACTAGAGCATTCTTATTATCTATTACATGTGAATAAATTAACCGTCGCCGGGAGTCTTATCCATGATCAGTGTTTTTATCAACTCACATTGAAAAGGAAAGATTCCCTTTTGCTTTTTTTTTGGAAATAGGTAGTTATCAAGGGAGATTCATCTACTGGGGTGGGAGCGCAAAATATGACACCATTCATCATAAAGCAAAGCATCATGTTTGTCATACTGTATGGAATCCAATTTTTGATCGGTACGATTGTACTCAAATATCAGTTGCGTGTGAATTACGCTCGTAAAATTGTTCATTTCATGTCTTTTATTACACCAATGGTTATTGAATTGATCGTGAGTTCCAGTACAGGATATACCGGGCCCATTTTTATCGTCGGAATGCTGATGAACTGCGTTATTATGCTCATTTATATTAAGCCAATTCGCGAGAAAAGTGTATTGGTTCAACGCATGTTTGCTTCTTTTGATCGTCCGGAAGATCGTCCTCATACTTTGCTGTGGATGAATACGCAATTAATTGCCGGCTACGTCGTTCTGGCACCCTGCTTTCTGTATTTTCAAAGCATAGGTTATGGCACGCTGGCCTTTATTCCCGTTATCATCAATGGACTAGGAGACGGGCTTGCCGAACCGATAGGTATTCGCTTTGGAAAACATAAATATCGTGTTCATGCCTTATTTTCGAAGAAAAAGTTTACGAGAAGTATCGAAGGCAGTTTATGTGTGTTCCTATCCGCAGTATTGATCCTTTTGGTGTTTGCAAGCAGTTTTACAGTTCCACAATTAGTTGTTGCACTGCTGGTTCTTCCTATAGCTGTAACTCTAGCTGAGGCATTCTCACCCCATACTGTAGATACACCGTTTATACTTATCGTTGGTTTTGCGTGTTTGTACATGATCATTTCATTTGTTTAACAAGGAGAACTTCATATGACAACCAGTGAATACAAGGTGATTTCTATTAAATCCAGTTATGAAGCATTCATTAATTATAGCTATATTGTCGTTGATGAAACGACCCGGGAGGCAGCGGTTATTGATCCTTCCTGGGACCTCGAAGCCATTCTGGATTCCCTGGAAGCTGAGCAGGCCAAACTCACACACATCCTGTTGACACATTCCCATACGGATCATGTACATCTTGTGGGGGCATTGCTCGACCGTTTTAATCCTCAGGTTTATATGGGGGGTGCCGAAATTGATTTTTTTAGGTACCACTGTAAGAATTTGAAGCCTGTAAAGGATCGAGATGCCGTTTTGATGGGCAATACACTAATATCCTGTATAAACACCCCAGGACATACGCCGGGCTCTATATGCTATTCATTAACAAATCATATTTTTACAGGAGATACTTTGTTTGCAGAGGGATGTGGCATATGCTCCGAACGCGGAGGGGATCCAGGTGCGATGTATCAGAGTTTGCAAAAAATACGGCAGCAAATACACCCTTCCGTCAGGGTATACCCTGCACATTCATTTGGCATTGAACCGGGTCAGACACTTCAGATGCTGCTTGAGAGAAACATATATTTTAATATTTTCGATGAAGAACAGTTTATTGCTTTCCGGATGAGAAGGAATCAGCCGGATGCCAAAAGCTTTGTGTGAAGGAACAAGAGGAGTGGCATATGAAAGAAAACGTTGTTTTTATGTTCTCCGGTCAGGGTTCACAATATCTTCAAGCGGGAAAAGAATTATACCGGAGTTATTCGGTATTTCGCCGATGGATGCAGCAGATGGATCGTTGGGTTCAAGACATCGGCGGCAGATCCATTATACAGGAATTATATGATTCAAATCGGCCTTATTCTGATAGTTTCGAAGAAACTCTAATTACACATCCCGCCATTTATATGCTGGAATATGCGCTTGCAAGGACATTAATGGAGAACGGGGTTATACCCACAACCGTTGTTGGTACCAGTTTGGGGGAGTTCGCTGCAGCGGCTGTATCCAACGTAATAACTCCCAAAGCGGGACTGGAAGCAGTGTATAGACAAGCTGAAATTATACACAGGACTTGTATTCCGGGAGGCATGCTGGCTGTATTGCATAGTCGTGAAGTCTATGACACCAATCTGGAGCTGCATGCAGAGTGCCAGCTTGTTGCTGTGAATTCGTCAAATCATCTAGTAATCTCTGGAAGTATGAAAGGGGTTACAAGGGCAGAGGATTGGCTGAAAAGTCAGGGGATTACTTATGTCAGATTGCCTGTGACTCACGGCTTCCATTCAGCCTATATCGATCCTGCGGCCAAAGAGTACTTAGCCTATCTGGACAAGCAGTCATATAATACTCCCGCGATCCCGCTTGTCTCCAGTTTGACGGGACAACCTGTGACCAAGGTATCTACCGATCATTTCTGGCAAGTTGTCAAGGAACCGATTCTATTTTCTCATGCGTTAACCCATATAAAAGAAGAGAAACCGAATAGTATATTTCTGGATTTGGGGCCTTCGGGTACACTTTCCAGCCTCGTAAATCAGATTAGCCACAGGAAGGAACGAACATATATAACCATGACTCCCTTCCATCAGGATGCAAAACATGTGGAACAGATCATTAGTCGTTACGCCAATTCGAATGAAACTGGAGGGGATGAACCTTTGTGGGCATATGTATTTCCAGGGCAGGGATCACAGAAGTTGGGCATGGGTGAAGGATTATTTGAACAGTTTCCAGAGTTGACCCGGCAGGCGGATGATATTCTTGGATTTTCCATTCAGGAACTGTGCTTGTACGATCGGTCTCAGCAATTGAGCCTGACAGAATATACGCAGCCGGCTTTGTTTGTTGTTAATGCCATGATGTATCTACATAAAATCAAGGAAACGGGCAGAAAGTCAAGTTTGGTTTCGGGCCACAGTCTGGGAGAATACAATGCACTTTTTGCCGCAGACGTATTTGATTTTGCTACAGGATTGAAGCTTGTACATAAAAGAGGAGAAATCATGAGCATGGCCCCTAAAGGGGGGATGGCTGCGGTTATCGGTTTAACCGAGAGTGCATTGAAGACAATCCTTCAACGATTTGGACTGCATCAGCTGGATATCGCCAATCTGAACTCCCCGACCCAAATTGTTCTGGCAGGGCCTCAAGATATCATTGATCAGGCCAAACCAATTTTTGAGCAAAACGGTGCACAGATGTATATCCCTCTCAGGGTCAGCGGGGCATTTCATTCCCGTTATATGGAAAAATCAGCCAAACAATTCGATCAGCACCTCCAGCGTTATACATTTTCCGCTCCTACGATGACCGTCATCTCAAATTATACAGCCCAGCCCTACCGTACAAATGAAATTCATGCCAATTTGGTCCGCCAAATTACACATCCGGTTCGCTGGTGTGAAACGGTAAGGGTTCTGATGGGCATGGGCGTAAACACAATAGAAGAGATCGGTCCAGGCAACGTGCTGACTAAGCTGGTTACAAAGATTCAGACAGAGTGCGAACCCATCGTATATCGTCCTGATGACATGTCTGTCAAACCGTTATCGTCAGCAGTCCACCCCGATACTCCAATATCATCCGTTGTACAGCCTGGCAGCCAAGAAACTCGACTGGCCGAGTCTCTTGGCTCGAAACCCTTCAAAAAGGACTATAATTTGAAATTGGCCTATTTGACAGGTGCAATGTACAGAGGCATTGCTTCGGCGGAGATGGTTGTTAAGGTGGGGCAATCGGGAATGATGGGCTTTTTGGGCACAGGGGGGTTAAGCCTGAAGCAGATCGAAGAAGGGATCGATTATATACAACACCATTTGCAGGATGGACAGGCATATGGGTTAAATCTTCTTCATCAAATGACACATCCTGAACGTGAAGAAGAACAAGTTAACTTATTACTACGTAAAGGTGTAAATACAGTAGAGGCTTCTGCCTTCATGGGTGTTACTCCGGCATTAATCAAGTACCGTGCCCATGGACTGAAGCGTTCTTCAGACGGGCGGGTATCCGCAACCAATCGCATTATTGCCAAAGTATCCAGACCTGAAGTGGCTGAAGCATTTTTAAGCCCCGCTCCGGAATTCATGGTTGAGAAGATGTTGAAGGAAAACAAGATTACATCTGTTCAGGCAGAACTCCTGAAAAAAGTACCCATTGCAGAGGATCTGTGCCTTGAGGCTGATTCGGGTGGACATACAGATGCGGGTGTGGCATATGTCATGCTGCCTGCCATGGTTCGTCTTCGCAATACAATGATGGAAAAGTACGGTTATTCGAAAGAAGTCCGCATTGGTGCTGCCGGTGGTATTGGTACACCTGAAGCAGCAGCAGCAGCATTTTTGCTCGGAGCGGATTTTATTGTAACAGGTTCAATCAATCAATGCACGGTTGAAGCAGCTACTAGCGATGCTGCCAAGGATTTACTACAGGATATGAACATTCACGACACGGAATATGCCCCCGCTGGAGACATGTTTGAGATTGGAGCCAAGATACAGGTTCTTCGCAAAGGTGTATTTTTCCCCGCCAGAGCGAACAAGCTTTATGATTTATATCGGCAGCATGATTCTTTGAATGACATTAGCGAAAAAAACAAACAGCAGCTGGAAAACAAATATTTCAAAAAAACCTTTGATGAAGTATACCGCCAGGTTGTTCAATATAGATCTTCCGAGGAAATACAGAAAGCCGAGCAGAATCCCAAATACAAAATGGCCTTGGTGTTTAAGTGGTATTTTGCCCACAGTACAAAGCTTGCAATGGAAGGAACAGCAGGTCATCAGGTCGATTATCAGATCCACTGTGGTCCAGCCTTGGGAGCGTTTAATCAATGGGTGAAAGGTACAAATCTCGAGGATTGGAGAAACCGTCGTGTAGCTGAAGTGGGCATAAAGTTGATGGAAGATACGGCTTTGGTTTTACAGGAACGATTGAAGCAATTGGCTGGGCAGGTTGAGACGAACTAACTTTTAGCATTGTTAGGGACAGGGGGTGTGATGATGCGACAAAAGAAGAACATGGAGCCAACATCTGATATTGATCCAGAATTTCGACTTACAGATATTGCAATTGTTGGTATGGCATGTAGGTTTCCGCAGGCTGATCATTATACGACGTTTTGGGATAATCTTGCGAATGGAGTGGATTCTGTCAAGGAGATTCCTCCAGATCGATGGGATGTATCGAAGTTCTATTCTCGAGATATTGACGCCCCGAATAAGAGCATTGGTAAATGGTGCGGTCTGCTGGATGATGTGTATTCTTTTGATCACCGCTTTTTCAGTATCTCTCCCCGAGAGGCCAAAAATATGGATCCTCAGCAACGAATGATGCTTGAAGTATCCTGGCAATGCATAGAGGATTCCGGGATTTCGCTTCAAAGGTTACAGAATCAGATCACTTCCGTTTATGCCGGAGTAATGACGGTAGATCACCGCCAAATGGCGTGCCTTCCCGAATTGGAGATAGATAGCTACGCTTGTCTTGGAAATTATGAAAGTATTCTTGCCAATCGAATTTCTTACGTTATGGACCTCAAGGGCGCGAGTATATCGGTAAATGCAGCTTGTGCATCTTCATTAGTAGCCGTGCATGAAGCCAAACAAGCCCTGCAACGAAATGAGTGCAATTACGCCTTAGCTGCATGTGTAAATCTAAATTTGCATCCCTGGAAGTTTATTTCATTTTCCAAGTCAAGAATGTTAAGTCCGGATGGACGTTGTAAAACCTTTGATAAGGAAGCCAATGGTTATGTACCAGGGGATGGAGCAGGCGTGTTATTGCTCCAAAGGCTTGAAGATGCTTTAGCGGAAGGTAATCATATCTACGGGATTATCAAAGGATCTGCCTGCAATCATGGTGGAAGAAGCGCATCCATAACTGCTCCGAGCATGAAGGCACAACAAGACGTCATCTTGGCTGCTTATCAGGATGCAGATATTTCCCCGGAAATGGTCACGTATATTGAGGCACATGGAACGGGAACGTCATTGGGAGATCCGATTGAAATTGAAGCGCTTAAAAATGCATTTGCTGCCTATACTTCCCGAACCCAATTCTGTCGGATTGGCTCGGTAAAAACCAATATTGGCCACTTGGAGAGTGCTGCAGGCATGGCTGGTATTGTGAAAGTGATCATGATGATGAAACATGGCAAAATACCTGCCAACCTTCATTTTAACGATCCTAATCCGATCATAGATTTTAAGAATACTCCTTTTGAAGTGGCAGGGGCTCTAACTGATTGGAACAGTGCTGGCGAAGGTTTACCTTTAAGAGCGGGCATAAGCTCTTTCGGTTTTGGTGGAGTCAACGCACATCTGGTGATTGAACAGTGGTGCACTGCACCCTCGAACAAACAGAAGAATGCCGTCGCCGCCCGTTCTCAGCTGTTCACGCTATCAGGCAAATCGAAATGGCATTTGGAAAAACAGCTTGAATCGTGGAGAGCATACTCGCTCACACCCGAATTTGATGAATGTACGCTGCGTGATATTTGTGGAACATTGCTCACAGGAAGAGTGGCTTTTCCTTATCGTTATGCTGTGATGGTAGACAACTTACAGCAGTTGAAGGAAGAGTTGCATTCGGAATCAAGTCATCCTTTCATGCCAAAGCAGCAAAAGTGGGCAATCAGAGTAGGTTACTTTTCCTATATAAATTATGAGCAATTTAGCGTGTTAACCCGTGACTTACCGTATGTGGAGGACATCATCCAATCCTTACTGAATCAAATTGCCGATAGTGATCGTCCACTTGCCGATCACTATCGGAACATGTTCTACAATGAACCATGGGGGAAAGAGACAATTCCTTGCTGTCAGTTCATTGCGGGATATGCCGTTCTTCGATGTTTACTTGATGCGGGCTTAAAAGTGGAATGGATGACAGGGGAACGTACAGGAATGTGGGCAGTTCTTGGGGTAAACCAGATGATTGTGCCAGAACAAATTCTTTCGAGGCTTGCAGGGGGAAATGAAGCTGACATCATTAAACTTCATCGTCCGTGTATTCCCTATTATGATCCAATACTGCAAGACATTTTGTATCCGGTTTCTTTTAACGAGGCCTATCTTCGTCACTTGTTGGGTGGCACACTAGTTGAAAGTGTGGGCTCTGGGAACAGACAAGATGATCGATTGGAATATCCAATGGTCAGTGATCACGAACGGGTTCAATATTATCTAACTAAGGGTCAATCACTCATCTCTCATCAGTTCACCTTCAGAAAGTATATAGATGAATGGTCGAATCTTCTAGGTAAAGTAAGTGGGGACGATTGGAATTTGGAGGAGTTGCTTGGGAAGCCTGTTGATGTCTTGATGTTTACGGAGCTTTCCACTCAACAGTTGTTCATTATCGTTACGGCTGTGGCTCATTCACTGCGGAGGTTGAATCGCAAATGGGATTTGACGATAATGACTGAGCCCGATCCACGATTCGAACAAATATTGGATCTGATGGACGATCACATCTTACTTCCTGAAATGGTCGCCCAGCTTGTTTTGGATTCCAATGCGGATTATAAGGCGATTGCCCAATTCATGAACCTGAAACAGCAACAGATGCATACGGATCAAAACGAAAACCCATTACATGACCGAAACGATAACCTGCCCGAAATTGGAAATGTTGAGCAATGGCTGCATCAAACACAAGAAAGCCAAGTTGATCTGGAAAAAATTTCGTCAGACATCAAGATCATCGACATCGGAGTAGTTCAATCGGCCGCGCCTGATACGCTGAAACTTGCTTTAAAAGAGGATGAAGCGGGATATGACGTCTGGAATATCCTCGATCAATTATGGCTCCATGGCGTGAATGTGAGGTGGGACCTATGGTTCCCTTCAGGAACATTTAACAAGTGTGCTTTGCCGACTCAGCGTTTCGAGTCTGTAATACATCGATTACATGACAATAACAATACCCTGGCTAATCAATCGGTTATGGATGTACATAAGCTTCCGCGTCCACAGGGGAAGGGGATAGATCCAGCTTTGCACCCGATGATTGGCTGGAATAACTCAACCTTGGATGAATTCAAGTACCAAACACTGTTTACTGGCAAAGAATTTTTTCTGAATGATCATATCATCGATGGTAAACGGACTTTACCAGGTGTGGCTTATTTGGAAATGGCATTGGCTGCTGCGCAGAAGGCAGGAATCCAGGAGGTTACTGGTTTTGGTGAAGTGGTGTGGTCAAGACCCCTGACGGTTATGGAGCATCCTGTTGAAGTAAATATCTCTTTGTCGAGAGCTGAGGAAAAAGTTCAATTTCACGTATGGACCGGCGATGATTCAAACTCCAGACGAATTCACGGGCAAGGAACGTTGTATGAAATAAAAACAGAAGGCAATAAACAAGCCTTGCGACAAGGCACTGAATACGAAGTTAAACGTGATATGGATGCGATTAGAAGAAGGTGTGGTGACCCTGTTCCAGGAGTATATCGTACACTTGAAAAGAGTCTTCTCGTCTACGGTCCGTCCTTTCAATCCATAACGGATTGTTGGGTGAGTGAAGGTGAGGCTATTGCCAGCTTTGCGTTCCCACTCCCTTGTGATGAACAGTCACATGCATATACGCTTCATCCTGTAACGATGGACAGTGCTTTGCAGACAGCGATGTTACTTGTCCAAAAGGTAAGCTCTAGTCTTTGTATGCCCTATTCTATAGGTACCGTCAAATGGTGGAATCGGCTTCCCGATAAGGGGAGTGTGTATGTTAGGCAGCAGAGTACACAAGGGGGAAAAGCGTTCAAGTTTGATATTGTCTTGCTTGATGAACAGGAACAAATATGCATGGAGATGCGTGATTTTACGGTAAGACAGGTTCAGGACAAAAAGCGCCATGCGAAGGACTCACTGAAAACACTTTTGCAAAGATTGGAAGCCGGAGAGGTTGAACCCATTGATGTCTTAACTTATATGGAGGAACGATGAGAAAAGATCAGATGTTATCACTGGATCAGATTCTTGAAATGGTGAAGGGACGACGTCTCTCATCAGAGATAGCCTACCAGCTTATACAGGAAATAGAGCGGCATGATAATTCGGCTTCCAATGAAAAAAACATACAGCAGAATACGTATCTGTATCCATCCTGGGAAATTCAAGACCTTCAACGTACTGTTTTCAAAAGTGAGAGACTTCTGTTATTTGTTACTGGTGAAGAAAACATGGGGCAATGGGATGAGAGTGCTTCCATCATTCGTGTGTTACAAGGAAGTCAATTCATCGAGCAGGATGCTGGTACATTCGTAGTCCGTCCGGAACATGAAGAGGATTACGAGCGTTTATTCAACCGACTGTCCGAATTACAGTGGATTCCTGATACTGTCGTTCATGGATGGAGTGGTGCCGTGCTTTCTGAAGATGGAGGGACGCTGCTGAGTAAACAGCTTGCCCAGGGCGTGTACGCTTTATTTTATACATGCCAATGGCTAGCGAAATGTGCTGACAAAAAGAAAGTACATCTTTTATATGCTTATTCCAGCGATCGTAAAGAAGAACCGGCAAATGAAGCTGTAAGCAGTTTCATGCGCAGTGTGAAATGGGAACACCCGCAATGGACATGCCGTACATTGGACATGGGAAATGAACCAATCGATATGTTCCAACTCATCAAACAGGAGCTGGAAGCTCGGGACCAAGCGGTGGAGGTTCGTTATCGGGACAATCGGCGTTATGTAAAAAGATTGGTATCGCTGCCGAAAAGAGAATATTCACAAGTGGAGTGGAACAAAGAAGGCGTGTATTTGATCACAGGTGGGATGGGCGGCATCGGTCTAAAGTTTGCCTCCTTGCTTGCCCAATCCGCTCGTGTCATTGTTTTATCTGGACGCTCCATGCTGAGTAGGGATCAGGAACAACAATTGCATGATCTAGGGAAGTTTGGAGCTGAAATAGTGTATATCCCGGTGGATGTATCGGAACGTGAGTCCACTTTTAATCTCATCCGTGAGTGCAAAGCCAGATTTAGAGGCATTCATGGTGTGATTCATTGCGCTGGTGTATTGAGAGACTCAACGCTTCAATCCAAAAATAAAGTAGACATGGATGCTGTTATCGCTCCTAAAGTATACGGAACGGTTTGGCTGGACGAAGCTTCTTGTCATGAACAGTTGGACTTTTTCATCGTTTGCTCTTCCGTCATGTCCGTTCTGGGCAACGCTGGACAATGTGACTATGCCTTTGCCAATGGCTTTATGGACGGTTTTTGCCGTCAACGGGATCGTTTGAACAAAGAGGGGTTACGTTCTGGTCAGACGATTTCCCTGAATTGGCCTCTATGGTCGGAAGCGGGGATGGGAGTAGATCCAACTCATCGCCTTTTTTTGGAGAATACGCTCGGGATTTCATCGATATCCAGCGAACATGCCATACAGGCTTTTGAAGATGCTCTCCATTGTAAGGAAAATCAGCTGGTAATTGTTGGCGGAGATGCGGTCAAATTTCAGAAGGTACACGAGAAAACATCGTTTGCGGATGTGGACCCGTCGAAAAAGGATGTGTTGTTGCAGAACAGCATAAATGAAGAAGTTCTACTAGAAAGGGTTTCAGAGGTCATTTTGACCATATCCTCAAAGATTCTTAGTGTTGACATACAGGAACTGGATCTGGATGCGGATAAGAGCGACTATGGATTTGATTCCATTTCGACGACTGATTTTGTCAATCGAATCAACGCAACGTATAACATTGATCTGACGCCTCCTGTTGTGTTTGAATATGCGACTTTAAGGACCTTTGCAACCTACCTGATCGGAGCTTATGGCGAAGACATTGCCCGATATCATGGAATGAGTGGGGGACACGATGAACCCGTAATGCAGACTTCACATACGGTCAGTGATGATGAAACAAATGAGAACTCAAGTGAGCCTGTCGATGTCCATAGGAGCAATAAAGAACCCATTGCCATTATTGGAATAGGCGCTCATATGCCTCAATCCGAGAGTATGGATGAACTATGGGAGAACTTGGTTTCCGGAAAAACCTTTATTTCCGAAATCCCCCCTGAACGCTGGGATTGGCATCAATATTATGGGGATCCAATAAAGGAAGTTAATAAAACCAACATCAAATGGGGCGGATTTATGAAAGCCATTGATCAATTTGATGCTTCGTTTTTTGGAATTTCGCCTCATGAAGCTGGGTTGATGGACCCGAGACAGCGCATTTATTTGCAAACCGTATGGGAAGCCATTGAAGATGCTGGTTACAGGCCATCCGATTTGTCCGGGAGTAAAACAGGCATGTTTGTTGGGGTGGTTAGTTCAGATTATTATGATTTGATGCATCAATCAGGCATTCCTACCGAGGCACATACAGCTTTGGGCATATTTCATTCCATTCTGGCTAACCGAATTTCATATCTTCTAAATCTGCATGGACCCAGTGAGCCTGTGGATACAGCCTGTTCCGGTTCGCTGGTCGCCATTCATCGGGCAGTGGAGTCGATACACAACGGAGAATGTGAACTGGCAGTTGCAGGAGGCATCAGTGTTATCGCAAGTCCACAGCTGATGATTGCCTTTAATCAGGCAGGTATGCTCAGTGTGGATGGTCGCTGTAAAACCTTTGATCAAGGTGCTGATGGGTACGTTCGTGGTGAGGGTAGTGGGGCATTGCTACTCAAACCATTGTCCAAAGCGGAAGCGGATGGAGACCATATCTATGGAGTAATTCAGGCAACGGCTATAAATCATGGGGGACATGCCAACACTTTGACGTCTCCAAATCCTAACGCACAGGCAGAACTCATTGTTGAAGCGTGGTCCAGATCCGGAATTGATCCGAGGACAGCAGATTATATTGAAGCACATGGTACGGGGACGCCATTGGGTGATCCGATCGAGATAAATGCGCTAAAAAAAGCATTCTCTCAGCTGGTTCAAAACTGGGATGAGTTGCATGGCACGCAGAGCGGCTCATCCCCGGATTCCACTGTTCCGCACTGTGCAGTGGGAACTATAAAAACGTATATTGGGCACCTGGAGGCAGCAGCAGGAGTAGCGGGAGTACTAAATGTGTTACTCAGTATGAAGCATAACCGATTGCTGCCAAATCTGCAGTTAAATGAAGTTAACCCGTACATCCAGTTGAAGAACAGTCCATTTTATATCGTAAAGGAAGGACAGACGTGGAATCGCAAACATGACACTGTCCCAAGAAGTGCGGGCGTAAGTTCATTTGGCTTTGGAGGTGTCAATGCTCATATCGTCATCCGAGAATATGTGACCAAGCACAATAGTTCCCAAAATATATCCAATCGCCCCCAGTTACTCATCGTTTCTGCAAAGAACAGGGATCGATTGAAAGCATATGCGAGGCGACTCGTTGAATTTCTGAGTCAAACGGATGAGATTACCCTAGCTGATGTTGCATTTACGATGCAAACGGGCAGGGAAGAGATGGAGGAAAGGCTTGCATTGGTGAGTTCGAGCATCACGGATGCCGCGGAAATGCTTGAGCGGTTTGTTGCAGGTCAGGCAGATCTATCTCGATGTTGGCAAGGGAGCGTAACCAAGCGCAAGCCCTCACAAGATGAACAGGCTATAGCTTACCATCAGCCTTCCACAGATCAGGATTTCATGGTTGAAGCAGAGCTCCATAAACTTGCTCAGCTCTGGGTAACTGGCAACCGGATTGATTGGTCTTCAATGGATAAAAGAGAACGGAAACGGAAAATTTCCATCCCGACTTATCCGTTTGCAGAGACACGGCACTGGCTTCCTAATCCAGTCAAACGGATAGAAAGCCAAGAGATTCATCGGTCGGGAGTGGACAACAGATTCATGATGAAGCTGGAAAATAGATCGGATTTTCGCGCATACAGCTACGAATTTGCATTTACTGGACAAGAATCCTTTTTTCAGGATCACGAAATAAACGGATATAACGTATTGCCTGCCTCAGCTCATATTGAATTGATCAGAGCCGCTGTCATGATGGCTGCTCAACCCAGAGAGGATGAACAAATCAACCTCCAAAAGCTGATATGGCTCAAACCTGTTGTAGCTCAACAAGGTATGGGAAGGCTTCGAATCCTTCTTATTCCATCCTCTAATGGAGATATTGAGGTGACCGTTCAATCTCCAAGTGAGTCCCAGGGGGATGAGACAGAGACCATAGTTTTTAGCCAGGGGACTGCTGTGATTACCAAGCGTGGAGTACGCAAGACTAGCGAAGTGGAGACCATCCTGAGCAGCTGTAATCTGGAAAATCTCACTTCAGAGCAATGTTATTCCTTTTTTTCAGCAAGAGGCATGCGGTATGGTCCAGACTTCCAGGGTCTGAAATCTGTATCAGTGGGTCATGATCAGGCATTGGCCAGAATTGCTCTGCCTTCGAATATTATCGCTGGATTTCAGGAGGGTACCCTTCATCCAGGTCTTCTGGATAATGCTTTTCAGGCCGCCATCGGGATCTGGTCCAGTGCTTCGGGAAAAATTCAGGAGGAGCAGCAAGATACGTCTTTGTTGCCCTTCTCCATACAGCAAATTCAAATATTTGGCTCCTGCGAAGCCGAGATGTGGGCTCATGTCCGAGTACGTCAGGAGAGTGGCAGCGCCGTTGTACACGCAGATACCGAATATGACATGGATTTGTTTAATGTTGAGGGTGATGTACGAGTATCTATTAGGGCAATGCGTTTTAGAAGATCTGAGCCGAAAGCTTCTGGCCTCGAAGAGACTAAAGGGATGGAGACTTACGAGTTACAAATGTTGGCCCCTGTATGGAAAGAGCAGACAATCGGCTTGTATGAACATGAACGTGTACTCAACGATCTCCCGGGAGAAATATGCTTGATAGGTACGAAGAGCTCGTACTTGACCCAGCTGCTCAAACACCTGCCACATGCCGAGATGATCGTTTTGAATCCACAGGATTCGATCATGCGGATCTCTGAACAACTAAACCTAATCATGAACCTTCGTCATATGGTGTGGATATCTCCGATAACCGCTGGAAGCTCGCCTGATGTCAAGGGAATGGTTGAGGCTCAGGAAGATGGCGTGTTTCTTCTTTACAGACTGATTAAGGCACTTCTTCAGAATGGATATGGGAATCGGAGCATGGAATGGACTGTAATCACAATGCGGGCAAACGCCATTCATACACTTGATTCGGTTGATCCCACTCATGCCGGGATACATGGTCTTATAGGAGTACTGTGCAAAGAACGACCCGGATGGAAGGTTAGACAGGTGGATTTGGATCAGTTGAATGATAAGAATATGTACGAATTGTTTTCGGTTTCTGCTGATTCCTATGGATTCCCATATGTAAACCGACAAGGCGAATGGTTTCGTCAACAACTTGTGCCCGTTACATATTCTCCTGTGAGTTCCGGGCAGTCTCATTCCTATCGCCATGGGGGTGTATACGTTGTTATTGGAGGAGCAGGCGGAATCGGAGAGGCATGGAGTGAATATATGATCCGGCATTACAAAGCCCAGATCATCTGGCTGGGAAGAAGGGAGCTGGATGCTGATATTCAAGCGAAATTGCAAAGGCTGGGCGAGCTTGGCCCCGCGCCCTGTTACATGGCTGTTAATGCAACGGATTCGGAAGCAATGCGTCAGGCATGTATAAATATTAGGCGAAATCATCAAGCCATTCATGGTTTTATTCATTCTGCCATCGTGTTGGAGGATCGCAGTCTGGAATATATGGACGAAGCTTCTTTTCGGAAAGCTTATTCCACCAAGGTAGACATCAGCATCAATATAGCCAAAGCGTGTATCGGAGAGTCGCCTGACTTTGTACTCTTTTTTTCGTCCATGAATTCCTTTTTGAATTCGGCCGGGCAGGCGAATTACGTAGCCGGCTGTACGTTCAAAGATGTATTTGCCCAATTTTTGAGACAGTGCTGTGATTTTCCTATCAAAGTGATGAACTGGGGATATTGGGGAAGTGTGGGTTCGGTACGTTCTGAATATTATAAGACACGCATGGCGAAAGCAGGACAAGGTTCAATCGAAGCTCCTGAAGCGATGGAGGCTCTAGATGTACTGATGAATGGTGTGCTGGATCAGATTGCATTGATAAAGAAACAGTCTTTGGTAGATATACAGATCTTAGATGAAGAAGAATCCATTATGGTCTATCAGGGGGCTGTACCGTCTCAGGTTATATAACAGGGGTCTGAAGAGCGGGGATTATCAGACGGTGGGGGGAACGTGTAATGACAGAACTGAAAGAGTTGTTGGGTCAATTATTATGGGGCAGACTGCATGCTGCAGGACTTTTGAGCAATTTCCGGGGTGAAGATGCAGCTGTAGCAGAAATACCTGATTCATTGATCGAGCGTTACGAAAGATGGTGGCGGGAGAGTTTCCTTTATTTGCGAAAATACGGTTATTGCACCTCTACTGACGCTGTAAATCCCTTGATTCAGACCAACGATACGGACCTGGCTCATGCATGGAAAGAATGGGATAGGAAAAAATTGCTGTGGCTATCCGATCCAAATGTATCTTCCTACATTCCACTGCTGGATGCCACGCTCCGAGCACTGCCGGACATTTTGACTGGTCAGAAGTCCGCAACCGACATTATTTTTCCGAATAGTTCCATGCATCTGGTGGAGAACATTTACATGAACAATCCTGCTGCCGATTATTTCAATGCCGTTTTGGCAGATCGGGTTGCAGCTATTATAAAACAGCAACTTGTGCGGGAGCCGAGTGCACATATTCGCATTGTGGAGATCGGAGCTGGAACAGGAGGCACGAGCCAGGCGGTTTTTAACCGTCTGAATGATTTTTATCCCCATATTCTGGAATACTGTTATACGGATCTTTCCCAGGCTTTTTTAAGTCATGCCCAAAAGGTATATGGCCCGCGTTATCCGTACCTTACATACGGAACGTTTGATTTGTCCAAACCGGTGTCCACCCAATCTTTGCAAGCGGGGACCTATGATATAGCGATAGCAACTAATGTCATGCATGCTGCTCCTAATATTCGCCTTGCCTTAAGGAATGTTAAGGCATTGCTCCGTTGTAAGGGTGTCTTTTTGATTAATGAAATTACCGAAAATACGCTTATGAATCACCTTACGTTTGGGTTATTGGATGGGTGGTGGAGCTATGTGGACCCTGCTCTGCGTATTTCTGGAGGACCTTTGCTTGAACAGGAAACTTGGAAAAACGTATTGTTATCCGAGGGGTTCGGGGAAGTTCAGTTACTGGCTCACACTGACGAATTCAAGGGCCAGCAAGTGATAATGGGGACAAGCAATGGCGTGGTACGTCAGCAAACCTTGAAACATGAGCAAACGGTAAAACATCAGGTCCAAAGTCAAACGAGCCGTAATTCGCAGAATATGCAGGAAAAACCGTCAGAAATCCGGTTACCTGAATTGGAGAGTTCACGTTCATCCGAAGAAAAACTGAAGTACATAAAGGAAGTGCTTGTTCGGACACTATGCGAATCTTTGAAAGTTGAGGCACAGCTTATCGACCATGAGGAGGCTTTTTCCGATTATGGGGTTGACTCCATAACGGGTGTTCGATTAATTCATTCGATTAATGAACGATTGGGAACGGAGCTGTTCACCACCGATATTTTTGATTTTCCTTGTGTCAACCAGCTTGCACAGTATATTGCCCCTATGTATCAGGAGAAACCGCTGGAGCCAGAACAACAAATGGAGTTTCATGGAGGTTGCAGTGCCGAGAAGCCCGACGTTCAACGAACTGAACGGATTAGTGAAGAGCGAGAGTTCACGTTGGATGATGCCATGGAGAGTCATTCCGATGGCGGTATAACATCCCCCGGTTCCAACAACAGACACAAGGATATTGCGATCATTGGCTACAGCGGCAGATTCCCGCAATCGGATAATGTGGATGAATTATGGGAGCATTTGGCCGCAGGTCATGACTTGATTCAGCGTGGGGCGCGGTGGACTTCGGAACAGACAGGATCATCCTTAGAGAAAACGGAAAATAATCATGGAGCTTTTTTGGAAGATAGCGACTGTTTTGACCCCTTGTTTTTCAAAATCTCCAATGTTGAAGCAATGCATATGGACCCGCAGCAGCGATTGTTTCTGGAGGAATCGTGGAAAACCCTTGAACACGCTGGATATGCAGGGGAACTGATTCATGGCCGCAAATGCGGAGTCTACACCGGATATTGCGGAGGAGACTATGAGAAGTTGATCGGTGAACAGGCACCTGCACAAGCTTTTTGGGGTAATGCTGCATCCATCGTACCTGCCCGGGTATCCTATTTTCTGAATTTACAGGGGCCAGCAATCGCAGTGGATACCGCATGTTCTAGTTCGTTGGTTGCCATTCATCTGGCTTGTCAAGCTCTATGGTCAGGGGAAGTGGAGCTTGCTCTGGCAGGTGGAGTGTTTGTGCAATCCACGCCTGATTTTTATAATTCTGCTAGTCGGGCGGGCATGTTGTCCCCTGCTGGAAGGTGTCATAGCTTTGATGAACGTGCAGACGGTTTTGTACCGGGTGAGGGTGTTGGGGCCGTGTTGCTCAAACGGCTGGAGGATGCCATCCAAGATGGCGATCATGTACACGGGATCATCAAAGGCAGCTGTATCAATCAGGATGGGAGTACCAATGGTATCACAGCCCCTAGTAGAGCTTCGCAGGAAAGACTGGAACGCCAGTTATACGACCAGTTCGGTGTTAATCCGGATCAGATCCAATTGGTTGAAGCACATGGTACTGGAACGAAGTTGGGTGATCCCATTGAATTCGATGCGCTGAATCGAAGTTTCCGGAAGTATACAAGTCGTTCACAATATGCTGCACTAGGTTCGATCAAGTCCAATATGGGACATTCGATTGCAGCAGCCGGCATAGCCGGTGTGATCAAATTATTATTGGCCTTGAAACATCAACAGATTCCGCCATCCATTCATTATTCCAAAGCGAATCCCGATATTGATTTTTCGAAAAGTCCATTCTATGTCAATACTCAATTAATTCCATGGCATACACCCCCCGGACAAAAAAGGGCTGCTCTTGTAAGCTCATTTGGCTTTAGTGGAACCAATGCTCACCTTGCCATTGAGGAGCCTCCCGGAGAGTTGTCTCCTTTAATACATAAACCGGGTTATCTATTGGTGTGGTCTGCACAATCGACAGGACAGTTAAGGGAACAAGTGAGACGAATGGTGCAACATTACGGGAAAGTGGCTGGCCTGCTTGATTTTGCTAGTGCAAGCTTTACTTTGATGACGGGGAGAAGGCATTTGGAGCATCGAGCAGCGTGTGTAGTCCAGCATTCGGACGATCTGGCCTCCATTTTGGAACAATGGCTTGAAACCGGAGGCTCATCACAGATCTATACGACGGATTTATCAGGCCAGCCTTCCCAAGAGCAATCCGTTCTTCGACGTTTTGGCAATGAATGTATCCAACAAATAGCTACCGAATCATTAGATGATTCGCGATATGTTGAAAACCTGCATACTATTGCAGAACTGTATGTACAAGGGTATGAATTGGATTATAACCGGATTTATTTGACAGAAAAGTATAAAAGAATACCTCTGCCAACGTATCCTTTTGCACGGGAAAAATATTGGGTGAGGTCTGGGATAGCGACGAGGTCCGTTGAAACAGATGTAAAAAGTGAGATATCGAATGTTGCTTCTGACAACAAAGAGGAGAGAATAGCAAAGCTTCTTTTGAAGCAATGGAAGCATTCGGCGGTTAAAAATCCTGATCCTGGGCATGGAAAAGTTGTGGTTGGATCTACACTGGAAACCGTTGGGCTTGCCAATAAACTTTCACAAATGATACAGGGCAGCCAGGTTGTGCTTCTGAGTGAGGAGGAGCAGGACTCTGGATGTTTGCTCGATGTTTTGATGAATTGTGATGCTTTTATAGATCTGTCAGGCTGTGGCCGAAAGATGGAAGCAGAAGAAATGATGCTGGACAAACTGATCTACTGGTTAGAAAGGCTTCAACAAATGATTGATACCCGTGGTCACAAAGAATTAAAGCTGCTTGGAGTCACTATGGGGCTGGAGTCTTTCCAAAATAAATCGATTTATCTAGGTGGAGCAGAACGGGCTGGGCTCTACAGGATACTACAAAGTGAGTACAGACATATTATTTCGCGGCATATCGATGTGGACCCGGCAGACAGTGAGCTTGATGTCGCAGCACAAATCGTTCAGGAGTTAACTCATACGGGTAAGGAACAGGAAGTCTGTTATCGTGAAGGACAGCGGTACAGTGCTTATCTTGATACACTCGAAAACATCAATATACAGCAGTTGAATCAAACCCGACTTCCTTTTTCATCCAATCATGTTCTTTGGGTAACTGGGGGCACACGGGGTCTCGGCATGCTGTGTGCGCAGCATGCCGTCCGACACTACGGGGTCCGTAAACTTGTTCTGATCGGTCAGACCCCATTTCCATCTCGACATGAATGGGAGGCGCGACGCGGGGACAAAGAAGAGATTGGCAGCAAAATAAGAGATATCCTGGAATTGGAGAAACAGGGCGTACAGATTGAAGTACTCTCTTTTGATATAGGTGATAAAGAGAAACTTCTGGAGGCTGCAAAACACATACGTTCAACGATGGGCGTAGCCGGAGGAGTAATTCACGCAGCTGGTATAGCCGACATGGAAAATCCCGCCTTTATTCGTAAACCGCTGGAGTCGATCCGGAACGTATTGTCTCCCAAAATATTAGGCACTGTAGCACTCTATGAATGCTTCCGTCACGATCCTTTGCAATTTTTTGTCTTGTTCTCTTCTGTGGCTGGAGCCATTTCGAAACTTGGTGTCGGACAAAGCGATTACGCTATGGCTAACACCTACATGGATTATTATGCCGCAGCGAATGCCCATACCAGTCCACTTATCAGTATCCAATGGCCGAACTGGAAGGAATCCGGGATGGGTGAGTTTCCAAGTCAAGCTTATAACGAAACCGGTCTGCTTAGCATCACGGATGAAGAAGGATTGAAGCTGCTGGACTGGGCACTAATCACTCAACCAGGTGCAGTCATGCTTCCGGCAATCGTGAGCAGCGAATTCATTGACGCTGAGGGGAAATCGGGAATTTCCAGAGTGGTGAAAGCAGAAACGATGTCCGAAATACCTATGACAAGTGGTGTTCCTTTTTCTGATACATTCGAGATATTACAGATGAAATTAAGTTCCATATTCGCCGAGGAATTGTGTATTGAACCCGAGAAAATGAACCCGGACCGATCCTTCGAACATTTCGGGATGGATTCAATCTTGATTGCTCAGCTGGCACGCCGGATGGAACGCGAACTTCAAATTCCTGTGGTGGAACCTGGTCTTTTTTTGGACTATCCAACGATTGCAGGACTGACAGGGGCTTTGCTGCAAAAATACGCAACAAGTCCACGTACATCTCCCGAAAAGATCAACAGACATGAGGCTCGACAGATTCTCCAGCCGCCCAAAGATCGTTCTCGATCCCGAGTGGCCATCATTGGAATGGCCTGTCATTTCCCGGATGCGGTGAACCCGGAACAATTTTGGAACAATCTAAAAACAGGCAAAAACAGTATACGTGAAATTCCGTCATCCCGGTGGGATTGGAGAACGTACTACCATCCTGATGGCAAAACCGGGAAAAGCATGAGCAAATGGGGGGCTTTTCTCGATGAGCTGGAATGGTTTGATCCCGATTTTTTCGGAATGGATCATTCCCTGGCAACTCATCTGGACCCTTTGCAAAGGCAGTGGCTTGAGGTTAGCGCTGAAGCACTTGCAGATGCAGGATATGGAAAGAGTCAGCTTGAGTCGCTTGAGGTTGGTGTGTTTGCAGGGGCAAGAACAGGTCATTTCATGAGCAAAATACGTCGGGACAACAAACAAACCATTATTGGCACAGGTCAAAATTTTATTACGGCACATTTGGCTCATTTATATAACCTCAGAGGTCCCAACATGGTCGTGGACACCGCTTGTTCCAGTTCCCTAACAGCCATCCATCTGGGTGCCCGGAGTTTGCAAAATGGGGAAGCAGATCTGGTGATCGCCGGTGGGGTTGAAGTTTTATTGGACGAGACCCCTTATCTTTCCCTGACTGCATCAAGGGTGCTGTCACCAGATGGACAATGTAAAACCTTTGATGCCTCCGCTAATGGAATTGGGGTTGGGGAGGGCTGTGGAGTAATCGTCATGAAACGATTGGAACAGGCCATAACGGACGGTGACAAAATCTACGGAGTGATTGATGGCTCTGCGATTAACAATGATGGTCATACAATGGGCGTCACTACACCGAACCCCCAGGCTCAGCAGTCGTTAATCGAACGTGCCATCAAGGATGCAAATATTGATCCGGCTTCAATCAATTATGTAGAAACACATGGAACAGGCACGGTCATTGGAGATCCCATTGAGCTTAAAGCGTTAACCCAAGTGCTGGGAATCAGTATGAAAAAGGGGGATCTTTGCGGTGTGGGAAGTGTCAAAAGCAATGTCGGACATCTGTTGAGTGCAGCAGGGGCAGTTAGCATGATCAAGGTTTTGCTGAGTATGGTACATGGTCAGATCCCGCCCAGTTTAAATTGTCCGCATCCGAATCCGAGATTTCGGTTTGAAGAAAGTCCGTTATTCCTTGTTCAAGAACTTACACCTTGGACCAATAAAGTGTTGCGTGCGGGTGTCAGCGCTTTTGGACTCGGAGGAAATAATGCTCATATCCTTGTCAGCAATGAAGGTGTACCAGACCCAAATAAAGCAACACTGGAACCTCGTTTCAATCGCATTATCTGGAACAGAGCCCGGTTTTGGCCGGATGAGGTTGAGGAGAAAAACTTGGTGTTCGGATCGTCTTCAGGACAAACCTATCGTAAGTCTGAGCATATGCTGTCTTTCTTCACACCGAAAAAATTGCAGTAAGGGGGAACTGTCGTTGATAGGTCGCAATCAAGAAACATACGTGCAACGTTTAAGCCACAGCAACGCCATCGTTCAGGATCATCGTGTACACGGAATTTGTACGTTACCCGGGGTCACCCTACTGGATATGATCTATCGTTTGTCGGCTTTATATTTAGAGACACACTGTGTCGAATTGCGGCAGATTTTGTTTACAACGCCCATTGTGACATCAGAGCAATTTGACCGCGAGATTGCTGTGACGTTCTCACCTGTACCTTCAGAGTTGCAATGGAGGGTAACCATTACAAGCAACAAAGTGATGAATGGTACCATCGATCAGGGCAGTGAAGAACAACATATGCAATGTACGATGTTTCTTGTTGATCCTGAGTTTAATCCACCCGTGATCCATGTTCAGGATCTGAAAACTCAATCCCGAGATCAGTGGAGCATGGATGAGGTTTATCAATTGGCAAGGCAGGTCAACATCGAGCATGGGCCATTTATGCAAACTTCAGGGGTCGTCTACCAATATGAGAATCAGGAGCTTATGTGTCTGAATCTCAGTGAGCAGGCTTCCGTTTACTCCAATGATTTTTATGCACATGCAGCTTTTTTGGATGGGGCAACTTTTGCGGGCTCCTCATTTCGTTTAAAGGAAAAAGCACAGGGGATGTTTGATGATCAGACTCCCTATATTCCTTTTATGATTGAACGCTTCTGTATTTATGGTCCGTTACCTGACACCATTGGTGTGCACTCGCTCGCTCGACCATTGATAAACGATAATTCTGCCTCATCACCAGATCTGATTTCTACAGATATTAGAGTGGTTGATTCTGCTGGCAAGTCCTTGGTTGAATTTGAGCGTTTAACCGCTAAACGTATTCGTAATCCTCATTTGATACAGAAATGGGCCGAAGTACATCAGAATCCAAATGGGGTAGAAGGCTCAGGTTCAGAGGATGCATCTGTACCAGAGCTGGCCACACAGGTCAATATACAAGATTCACCTCTCAGTATAGATGATACATCCGAACTATCGAATCAGCGAAGAGGTGTTCCAAAAGGGAACACGAAGCAGGTTGCGGACTACTTAAAGGTAGAGATAGGCAAAGTGCTTGGAACATCTGAAGCGAATTTGGACACAGAGCTGGGATTTTATCAGATGGGACTGGATTCCTTGCAGCTTATCAACCTTTCAAGGACGCTGGAGAACAAAGTGAAGGAGCAGCTTTACCCCACGCTGTTATTTGAATATTCCAATATTAAGTCTCTTGCTGCATACCTGCACCAACATTGGCCTGAGGCATTTACTGAAAATCAGTACACGGAGAGCAAAGCTTCGGCCAGCAAGGCAAGCATCAAAACTTCAGAACTCAATCATGATCGGGGAAAGAGTGATGATTACTCATCTGTCATGCTCGAACCCTTCTGGGAAGAGGTCACGCTGCATATGCGTAACACCTCAAACACAGTGCGGAGCCACGTTGTTATTCTTTGCGAGCAGGCAATTGGACATGATCAAATGATCAAGGAATGTTTTCCGCAATCAGAGGTTGTCACACTAACCAGTGAACGTACCATGCCACAGTCATTTGAACAAATGTGCGAGCAATGTATAGTCTGGCTTCAGAATTACATGCAGCAGTTTCCCAAAGCGGAGACCCATATTCAAATAATTGGTCCGTCAGGAACGGGCACTGATTTTTCAGGCGCGATGGGAGCCCTTTTAAGAACAGCTCATGCAGAGAACCCTCATCTGCATGGACAGATCATCACGGTGAATGATATTCATAACGTTACAAGAACCCAATGGGCGGACTGGTTGGATAAAGAGCGAGTAACACATTCCTCGGGAGTCAGTGAAGTGTGTTACACCGGAAAATCTCGTGTGCGGATGGTGAAAAAATACCGTGAGAAGCCGATACCGATGCTGCAGAAAAGCCAGTATGTTGCAAAAGATGGTGTTTATCTGATTACTGGTGGATTGGGTGGATTAGGCTTGATGGTAGGTCGCCATTTGGCTGAGCAAGGGAGGGTTACATTGGCGCTGGTGGGGCGTTCTTCTCTTGGCAAAAAAGAGTCCAATAAGATATCGGAGTTGAAGAGTCTGGGAGCGGATGTTCATTATTTTCAGGCAGATCTAACGCATAGCGAGCAGACGAGTCATGTCATCCAGCAGATTCGGACCAGTCTGGGAGTTATTCGGGGAATCATACATTGTGCAGGAGTTACCCGGGACCAATTCATTTTACAGAAAACAAAAGAGAATATTTCGGAAGTGCTAGGCCCTAAAGTGAGCGGACTTTGGTACCTGGATGAATATACTCGTGATCAACCACTGGACTTTTTTATTTTATTCTCTTCACTATCGGCTGTGCTCGGGAATATGGGACAAGCAGATTATGCTTGTGGTAACGCTTTTATGGATAGGTTTGCAGAGCGGCGTCAGCAACAGGTTGTGGCAGGACAGCGATCAGGCAGAACCCTTTCAATTAATTGGCCTCTATGGGCGAATGGAGGCATGTCAATCGATCCAGTTTACCAGCAGCAGTTGGAAGCCAAAACGGGATTGGCCCCGCTGCCTCAAGACGAAGGAATGCAACTGTTCGATTCGCTTATGATGAATGCATCAACGCAGACTGTTGTGATGTATGGTAAACCTTCGTTTATCCGAAATTTTGCACAAACTACTATCCATGTGGAGGGCCTTTCTGCAGCAAAAGTTTTAAATCATGAGGTTCCTCGAAAAGAAAAGCGACCATCGGAAATGCATACAGAAGATATAGCCATTATTGGTGTGGCTGGCCGCTATCCGATGGCTCGGAATGTGGATGAATTTGCTGCCAATCTGTTATCAGGTAAGGATTGCATTACAGGTTTTCCCAGAGATCGTTGGGAACAGGGGCGGTTTTCGTATACGCCGGATTCATATTATCAGTTTGGGGGATTCATCGATAAGATTGATGAGTTCGATCCACTATTTTTTAATTTATCTCCCCGTCAGGCGGAGATGATGGACCCCCAGGCAAGACTTTTTCTGGAGACGGCATGGGAAGCCTGTGAAGATGCGGGATTTCGCGTTGAACGCAGTCAGCACCAGGATACTTCAACAGGTACCCGGAGTGTGGGTGTATTTGCCGGCGTATTCTGGAATCATTATGAGCTGTTTGCATCGGAATTGACAGATCGCGGTGTACCTACATCCTTGGGGGTCAGTGCAGCGTCCGTTGCAAACATGGTATCGTATTGCATGAATTTCCATGGTCCTTCTCTTGCGGTAGATACCATGTGTTCCTCCGCACTAACGGCCATTCATCTGGCCTGCGAAAGCATTCGAAATGAGGAATGTGAGTATGCTCTTGCTGGCGGAGTCAACGTCATTACGCATCCACATCGATACATGTTTTTGAAAGAGGCACAGCTATTATCTACCGATGGACGATGCCGCAGTTTCGGAGAGGGCGGAGACGGATATGTGCCGGGTGAGGGAGCCGGAACGGTGTTGCTGACCAGTCTGAGTCATGCCGAAGAGCAAGGTTATTCCATCTATGGTGTTATTAAAGGGTCTGCAATCAATCATGGAGGAAAAACATCAGGCCCAACGGTACCAGACTCAACAGCACAGTCGGAAGTTATTAAACATGCATTCAAACGTTCAGGGGTTGATCCTCGAACGGTCAGTTATTTTGAGACACACGGCACAGGAACGTCCCTCGGAGATCCGATCGAGGTACAGGGACTGAACAAAGCATTGGCGGACTGGTCACTGCCGGAACAGAGTTGTGCAATTGGTTCACTGAAGTCCAATATCGGGCATTTGGAAGCGGCTGCGGGTGTGGCTGCGTTAACCAAGGTACTGTTACAGATGAAACACAATCGGATTTTTCCTTCCTTACATGCGGAACGTCTGAATCCGTACATTCCTTTTCAGAACACTCCTTTTTATGTGGAGAGGGAAGGAAAGGACTGGAGAACTATGAAGGCAGATCGTAACACTCCAGAAACCCATCCTTTGCGAGCGGGTATTAGCTCCTTCGGAGCAAACGGCAGTAACGCCCATTTGATTGTTGAAGAATATGCACCAACAGCAGTAAATTCCAGTTCAGATTTGGAGTCCGAGCTTCCAGTCATTGTTCCGTTATCTGCCAAAAGTCAAACAAGTCTGCTTGATCATGTGCGCGACATGATGAATTATCTCTCCACCAGTAAGGAACATCAAAATTCCGTCGCCACACTGGGAATCAAGCTATCCAATCTAGCATACACGGTGCAGGTGGGCAGAGAGCATATGCGATACAGGGTTGCCTTTGTTGTCAGTTCTCTTGAAGAGCTGAGAAGGAAATGTACAGAGTATGTGCAGAGCAAAGACCAAGGCCAGCGGATTGGATCTTTGAACAGTCGGGTTGGTTATGAGGGAGAAGTCAGGCTTCAAGAAGATGCGATCACAGAACTGTTTCAATCAGATGAAGACATTCGGACAGCAATCGAAATATGGATGAACAAAAGAAAGATGGCTTCAATCGCTGAAGTATGGGCCAAAGGAATAACCATTGATTGGAACAGCATGTACCAGAAGGACAGCAGGCCTACTCGAATCAGTCTCCCTACCTATTCATTTCAAAGAGAACGCTATTGGGTCCCCATGGTCCATGCAAAAAGGGGGAGCGGGACTGCAGGTTTCGGCAAAAAGGTTACAGTTCTGCACTCCATGCTGCACCACAACCGTTCGGATCTGCTGCGGGGCCAGTGGTACAGCAGTCAGTTCAATGGCAATGAGCCTTTCCTAAGCGATCATGTGGTACAGGGGCACAAGCTGCTTCCAGCTGTTGTTCAGCTGGAAATGGCCCGGGCAGCAGCGGCGCATGCAGCGAATTGGGCTCCGCTCACACACAGTCTGCTGCTGCGGCATGTAATGTGGGGCAGACCGCTCGTTGTTGGAGAGGAGCCTGTGGAGGTTCATCTGGCGCTTGAGGCTGAGGCAGATGAGAGCTTGTCCTATAAAATATCGGCAGCGTCATCAATTGAGTCCAGCGAAGCGGTGTATAGTCAAGGGCGTGTAAGTGTGGGACGACCTCTCGCAGAAGCCGTGCAAACCTTGGATTTGCACGCTGTACGCAGCCGGTGTACAGAGGGACAGGCCAGTGGAGCAGTTTGTTATGAAGCATTCCGAAAACTGGGTCTGGAGTACGGTCCGTCCCATCAGACCATTGCCGAATTGCAATGGGGGGCAAACGAGGCCTTGGCGCAGCTGCGTCTGCCACAAGCGTTCTTCGAAGGGCAAGCGGACACCGTGCTGCATCCCGGTATGGTGGATGGGGCCTTGCAAGCATCCATCGCCCTGCTGGCCGGAGATCAGATCGCGGAAGTGCTGAGATCCACTACTCTGGAGGGTGGTGCAGTAAGCTTGGAGAGCACGGCCCTTGCGAGCACAACAGAACGACATGGGAACCCGCCCGCCTCCGCTCCGTTGCCTTTTGCACTGGAGGAGGCGGAAGTGATGTCCCCTTGCCAGGCGCACATGTGGGGGGTGGTGCGTGTTCGCCCCGAGCCAGCGGCATCTTCCGCTGAGGCTAGCGTCCGTAAACTGGATCTGGAGTTGTGCGATTCAGAGGGACAGGTTTGCATTCGACTGCGGGGCGTGACCTCGCGTGTACCCGAAAGCCGGGAAGGTGTGCTGCTGGTGCAGCCCAAGTGGCAGGAGCTGCCGAAGCGCTCCCTACCGGCTAAAGCTGTGGGGGTTGAACCCGCGGTGCTGCTGTGTGATTGGGCCCCGCAAGACTTCGCGGCTGCGGATGTGTCCTGGAAGCAGATGGTGTTAACGGGGTCGTTGGAGGCGCGATACGGACAGGCTGTTCAGGCCATTCTGCACGATGTGCAGCAGCAGCTTGCGATGCAGCGGAGCCACCGGATGGCTGTGCAGGTCGTCGTGGCGGGAGATGAAGAAGGAAGACGGTTCGCCGGCCTGAGCGGGCTGCTGCGAACGGTGCGACTGGAGCATCCGGGCTGTCTGGCACAGCTGGTCGAAGTCCAGCCAGAGACATCCGCCGCAATGTTGACCGAGCAGCTGCACCAGTGTGCGCTCCATGCGGAGGAAACTCATCTGCGTTGGGAAGCAGGTGAGCTGAAGCGAACGGGCTGGCAGGCGCTCAACGTGGACATGGATGAGAATGTGGATATGGATGAAAATTGGATTCGAAATGTACATGCGGAAACGGAGATGAAGCCGAAGACCGGTGTCCCACGGTTGTCTCCCTGGAGGGACGAAGGCGTGTACGTCATTACAGGTGGAGCCGGTGGACTGGGGCGGATCTGGGCCCGGGAAATTGCAGCTCGAACAGAAGGCAGTACGCTCATTTTGACTGGCCGATCTCCGGCGATGCCAGAGACGGTACAGCGAGAGATGGCGCAGCTTCCGGCCCGGGTGTTTTATGAAACGGTGGACGTCACCAACAGAGAGGCGGTCAATGCACTGTTTCGGCGTCTTCGTCAGCAATACGGTCGGGTGAACGGAGTGCTGCATTGTGCTGGAGAGATCCGGGACAGTCTGATTCGCTACAAAACGGAACCCGACTGGCAGGCGGTGCTGGCCCCGAAAGTAAATGGCACACGGAACCTGGAAGAAGCGATCGGGACAGAGGCGCTGGATGTACTGCTGCTGTTCTCCTCCGGTGCAGCGGTGACGGGGAATGTAGGGCAGGGCGATTATGCCGCCGCGAATGGGTATATGGATGCGTATGCGGTGAGCCGAAATGCGCGGATGAAACGCGGGGAGTGTCAGGGTCGAACCTTGTCCATTAACTGGCCGCTGTGGGAAGAAGGCGGGATGCAGCTGGAGGAAGAGGGGAAGGCGCGTCTGTGGAACCAGCATGGACTAAGACCGCTGGGAACCACGTCGGGTGTGAAGGCGCTGTATCAGGCTTGGGCGAGTGGAAGCAGTCAGGTTGCGGTTGCGGAAGGCAATCTGTTGGCGCTGCGCAGAAGCCTGCTGGAGCCGATAGATTCGTGGTCAACTGAACTGATGGAGTCAGCAAACACTAACGTAAACACTAACGCTAACGGGCACAGACCTTCCCCGGAATCGTTATCAACCGAGCTTGGAGCGCCTCTGGCTGGAGGCATGGCCCAACAGGAAGCTGTAGCTGTGCTCACGTTGGAAGTGGCCGCTTTGTTGAACGTAGGGGAGCAGGAGATTGATCCGGACATGGACTGGAGCGAATATGGTTTGGACCCGGTGCAATGGAGCGAGCTTTCCCGCAGACTGCTGACCCGGCATGGATGGGACATTTCCGCAGAGACACTGTTGGAACAAATGAACCTCCACGCAACCGCTGAGCAGTTCGTGGGTCAATTAAACCTTGCCAAAAGTTCAAAAACAGATATACCTGCGAGTATTGAGAATACGGAAGAATTCACCGAACTTGAAGGCAATCGTGAGGATAGAACGATCCTTTGGTTAATTGAAAAATTGGCACCCGTGATTGGCTTGCCAGAATCAAGGATTGAGCCGGATGCCCCACTGGAGCAATATGGTATCGATTCGCTGCTCATTATGAAGATGACGGACGTACTGGAGAATGAATTGGGTTCCCTTTCCAAAACGCTGTTCTTTGAATATCAGACCCTGAGGGAACTATGTCATTACTTTATGAACATGCATCAGGTGCGTTTGGATAAGCTGCTTCAACAACAAGGGATGAAACCAGCCGGAACGTCGCAGAAGAATGTGTTAGCGAATGTACAGAATGTGTCGGACTCTCGAACGCACGCACCAACGCACACCATGATGTTGAAGCGAAAGCTGCTGACAGGAACCCAATTTGAAGCCGAAGCCGAACCTATTTTGAAAAAAACAGACCCGGACCTTACCATTCATATGGACTCACCTTCTGATGGTGAAAAGGGCAAGAATAATGAGCATCAGGATATTGCGATTATTGGAATGGCGGGCAGATATCCAGGTGCCCGTAATACCGGGGAATTCTGGCATAACCTGCGAAATGGTGTGGACAGTATTACCGAGATTCCATCTGAACGTTGGGATCACGGGCAGGTGTATAACCCAGAGCCAGGAATTCCAGGCAAAACTTATGGCCGTTGGGGTGGTTTTTTGGATGGTGTAGATGAGTTTGACCCGTTGTTTTTCAAGGTGTCTCCTCGTGAAGCCGAAACAATGGACCCTCAAGAACGACTTTTTTTGCAGTGTGTATATGAAACACTGGAAGATTCGGGATACACAAGACAAAGCTTGAGCACGGAGAAAGTGGGCGTCTATGTAGGTGTAATGTATGAGGAGTATCAGCTCTATGGGTCCCAGAATTCCATGGCATTCAACGGTAATCCTTCTTCCATTGCCAATCGGGTTTCGTATTTCTGTAATTTTCGTGGACCAAGCATGGCCGTGGATACAATGTGTTCATCGTCATTAACATCCATTCATTTGGCCTGTCAAAGCCTGAGACAGAACGAGTGCCAGGTAGCTGTAGCTGGCGGTGTGAATGTGTCGGTCCATCCCAACAAATATATTCTTTTGTCTCAAGGGAAGTTTCTGTCCAGCAAAGGACGATGCGAGAGCTTTGGCCAAGGTGGGGACGGCTATGTTCCGGGTGAAGGTGTCGGCGCGGTTCTGTTGAAACCGTTGGCGAGAGCCATAGCGGATGGGGACCGGATTTACGGTGTGATCAAAGGATCAGCGCTGAATCACGGAGGCAAAACCAATGGATATACCGTCCCGAATCCCAACGCACAGGCTGAGGTTATCGGTGACGCCCTGCTTGAAGCAGGTATCGATCCGCGAACGATCAGTTACGTGGAGGCGCATGGAACAGGAACCTCACTCGGGGACCCCATTGAAGTGACGGGTTTAACAAAAGCATTTCAGCAGACGGTCCAATCCAACTTCAAGTGTGCTATCGGTTCGGCCAAATCCAACATTGGTCACTGCGAAAGCGCAGCAGGTATTGCTGCGGTAACCAAAGTGTTGCTGCAGCTGCAGCATGGGGAACTCGCGCCATCCTTGCACGCGGAAGAGACCAATCCAAACATTGATTTTACCCAGAGTCCATTTTTGGTTCAGAAGTTGCTCGAACCATGGAAGCGTCCGGAAATAGACGGAGTGCAGATCCCAAGACGTGCAGGCGTATCTTCATTTGGAGCTGGGGGTGCCAATGCACATATCATCATTGAAGAGTATACCCCGACAGGTATGTATCCGGAACAAATAACAGTTGGCAAAGATCACCCTAAATCTCCTGTTATCGTTGTGCTGTCCGCAAGAAATCAGGAACGACTCTTGGCAAAGGCCAAAGACTTGCTTGAGGTGTTATGTACCGGAATATATGTGGATTCGGATATGAGGAACCTGTCCTATACTTTGCAAGTTGGACGTGAATCGATGGAGGAGCGTCTGGGCTTGCTAGCGGCGTCCATAGAGGAACTCATTGCGAAACTAAAAGAGTATGTTGAACAGGCAAACAATCTGGAAACACAAGCTTCGCAAATGGTTTTTTATACCGGTCATGTGAAAAAGGGTAAAGAGATGCTTTCCATCCTTAGTCGGGATGAGGATATGGAAGAAATGGTGAACCGGTGGATTCAGAAGGGCCAGCATGAGAAATTACTGGAATTATGGGTGCAGGGTCTGAACCTGGACTGGAATACATTATATGTTGCTGAGGGTAAACCCCAACGGATCGGTCTCCCAACCTATCCTTTTGCAAGAGAAAGGTACTGGATTCCGCAGCAAGCTCAGGCCAACATGATAAGTGAATCAAAGGTTGAGGAGGAAACTTCCCCTGTGGAGTCATCAAAGCCATCGGACCATAATCTTATGCTGACCCCAATATGGGAAGTAGTCGAAAAGACTGAAAAGTCCGAATTCAATCCTGGAAATAAACGATGGCTGGTGATTGGAGGTACAACGGAGCAATGGGAGATGGTTCATCAGATCCATGCAAAATCAATCCGTATGGATGCGGAAACGGCTGTAGATCCCGTCAGTCTGATGAATGCCTTGAAAAAGGTCGATACGATTGATCATATCATTTGGTTATCCAATCATATGTCTCTCCCTCCAACGTCACTGAATCATATGATATTGGCACAGAATATGGGCGTGAAAAATGTGTTTCGAATCATTAAAGCCATGATTCAATTGGGATATGGTCATCGTCCGTTGGAATGGTCATTCTTAACCTGTCAGACACAATCCGTATGGTCTAGCGACCCGGTTAATCCTGCGGATGCCGGAGTTCATGGTCTTGCCAGCTCAATGGCGCAGGAGTTTCCACAATGGTCTGTGCGTCTTGTGGATTTGCAAGCTGGTAACATCAATGAACGTTCCATTCGTGGAGCGCTCTCACTGGAACCGAAAAGTAAAGGGGATCTCCAGGTCCATCGAAACAACCGCTGGTACAGTCAGGAACTTGTTCGCCTGGAGAGCAATGCCCCTCAGGACAACAACAATTATCGTTATGGTGGAATATATGTTGTCATTGGCGGAGCCGGCGGGATCGGAGAAGTATGGAGTGAATATATGATTCGGACCTATCAGGCGAGAGTAATATGGATCGGGAGAAGTGAATGCAACGACGAGATACGGAATAAACAGAATCGTTTGTCAGCTCTGGGGGCTGCTCCCGAATATATTTCGGCCAATGCAGCCAGTGAAGAGGAATTAATGAGTGCGTATGAAACGATCAAAAGCCGGTTCAAGACCATAAATGGTATTGTGCATTCAGCAATTGTTTTGCAAGATGGCAGTCTGGAGCAGATGACAGAGGAACAGTTTCAACATGTATTTGTCGCCAAACTGGATGTAAGTGTTGTGATGGCAAACATATTTGCGAAAGAAAATCTGGACTTTGTCCTTTTTTTCTCATCTATGAACTCTTTTACCAGACAACAAGGCCAGAGCAATTACTCGGCGGGCTGTATGTTTAAAGATTCGTTTGCGCATTGGTTGCGACAATCCTGGACATGTCCGGTCAAAATTATGAACTGGGGTTTCTGGGGGAGTGTAGGCCGTGTGGCTTCATTGGAATACAGGGAACGCATGAACCGGATGGGTGTGAGTTCAATTGAGGCGCCAGAAGCGATGGAAGCCTTGGAGATGCTCATGAGCATAGATCTTACACAGGCTGCCTTGTTAAAAACAAAAACATATTCGATTCCTGGAATCAATATGCAAAAATCTGTACAAGTCTATATGTCGGATCAGCCTCTAAAGGCAAGCAGGCCAGTGACTCGTGACCTCGTGCATACCTCTCATCCAGACAAGAATACAAGCCATTTGCTCCAAGAGATGGAGCCTTTGCTTGCAAAACTGATGTGGGTGCAGCTGCAAGCCTCCGGTTGGTTTGAATCCGATGTTAGCTCCGGTACTCTGGCTGAATTAACACAGAATTTGTCGGACACCTATGCGCATTGGATCAGAGGAAGTTTGACCGCGCTAGTCCGTTACGGCTATCTGATGAAAACCGATTTTGGTTACAGGGTATGCAATTACGACGAGCCGAAAGCCGAAACGGCTTGGCAGGAATGGGAGCATAACAAACCCGGATGGATCAAACACCACGGCGCGGAATCACAAATCAGATTGGTTGAAACGATGCTGAAGGCGCTGCCAGATATTATCGGCGGAAAATGCCTAGCAACCGAGATTATGTTTCCTGATTCCTCTATGGAATTGGTCGGGGGGATATACACGTGAAAATAAACCGTTATAACGAAGTGCTTGCTGAAACAGCACTACATTATGTGCAGCATAAAATCCAGTTGGACAGCTCTGCTCTCCGCATGATGGAGATTGGGGCGGGAACCGGAGGAACAAGCGCAGCCGTTTTGCACAGACTGAAACCGGTGGAACAACATATTCAAGAGTATGCATATACGGATGTATCCCAAGCATTCCTTTTGCATGGTGAACAGAAGTATGGAGCAGGCAGGTCATTCCTGAATTATCGTATGTTTGATGTTCGTTATGCTCCGTCTGCCCAACAGATAGACACCGGTGCCTATGATGTGGTCATCGCAGCCAATGTGCTGCACGCAACTCCCGATTTGCGGACAACACTGCGTAATGTGAAGGCTCTGCTAAAACAAGGCGGAATGCTGTTAATTAACGAGATTAGCAGCAATTCCCTTTTTACTCACCTTACCTTTGGTTTGTTGGATGGATGGTGGCTGTATGAGGACCCCGAGCTTCGTCTAACCGATTCTCCCGGAGTAGCACCTCATGTATGGGAACAGCTGTTACTGGAAGCGGGTTTTCATTCTATCGAATTTCCTGCACAAGATTGGCACGAGGAAGGGCAGCAGGTCATTGTGGCATACAGTGACGGCATAGTAAGGCAGATCGACGCGGAAGTTACTCCAGTTGGATCATCCAATCAGGCACGGTCTGAATTACAGTCCAATGATTCGTTCTCTCCAGGAAGCCGTCCTGAACTGCAAGAAAAGAAGCCGAGCAAGTCATCTCTTGGTTTGGAGAGCACTTCAGCAACCACATTGAAAGCACATGTAAGAGAGATCGTTACAGATATGCTGTCTGCTTCGCTTAAAGTGAACACCACCATGATTGATTCAGAGGAACCCTTCTCCGAATATGGTGTGGACTCCATTACAGGCGTGCGGCTTATTCAGTCGATCAACGAGGCGTTATCCATATCTTTGCAGGTCTCCAGCCTGTTTGATTATAGCTCCATTGAGTTGTTATCCAACCATATCGTTGAAAAGTATAGGGACGGCCTTGTGCAAACCATCGAAAAGACTTCCAAATCTGTAGATCCGGTGGAGTTGAGCTCTGAAGCTGCTGCCCCGCATGCATACAAAACAGAAGGTTCATCCGAACACAATCATGACCAGCATTCTGTGTTCCCAGAGTCTTATAGTCCCTTAAAGGTGGAGCGGGGAGATATCGCTATTGTTGGGATGAGCGGGCGATTTCCGCAGTCAGATGATATTCATTCCTTATGGGGGAATTTAGTCACAGGAAAGGATCTGGTCGGGAGAGTTACGCGTTGGGATCTATCATCTTATTTTGAAAAGGATACTTCCTATTGCAGCCATGGTGGATTTTTGGAAAACATAGATGAATTTGATCCTCAATTTTTTAACATTTCAGGTACGGAAGCTGCTCATATGGACCCGCATCAGCGAATTTTTCTTGAGGAATGTTGGAAGGCGCTGGAGGATGCTGGATATGCAGGGCAGGCAGTTGCCGGGCTGAAGTGTGGTGTATACGCGGGATTTAATGAGCTTGATTACCGGACACTGCTTGGACCGAATCCTGTTCCGCAGGCATTCTGGGGCAACTCGGGTTCAGTCATTCCTGCTCGAATTGCATATTATCTGAATTTGCAGGGCCCTGCTATTGCAGTGGATACGGCATGTTCAAGCTCACTCGTATCGGTTCATTTGGCTTGTCAGGGATTATGGTCTGGAGAGACGGAAATGGCGCTTGCCGGAGGAGTCTTTATACAGTCCACCCCAGGTTTTTTCATTGCATCCAACCGGGCCGGCATGCTCTCAACGACAGGAAAATGTCATACTTTCGACCAGCGGGCAGACGGATTTGTGCCTGGAGAAGGTGCAGGAGTTGTAGTGCTGAAGCGTTTAAGTGACGCTTTGCGTGGCAGGGACAACATCCATGGGGTTATTCGCGGTACAGCCATTAACCAGGATGGAGCCTCGAACGGGCTCACCGCGCCGAGTGCGAAGTCTCAGGAGCAGCTCATGAGTGAGGTCTACAATCGTTTTGACATCCATCCTGGAAATATCCAACTGGTTGAAGCCCATGGAACGGGAACTAAATTGGGAGATCCCATTGAATACAGTGCGCTTGTGAAAGCGTTCCGGTCGTACACCGAAGAGGAAAATTACTGTGCCCTTGGTTCAATCAAAACGAATATTGGACATGCTGCGGCCGCTGCCGGTGTGGCTGGACTGATCAAAATTTTACTTTCCTTAAAACATGCAAAAATTCCAGCTTCCCTTCATTTTCAGGAAGGCAACGAACACATTCCGTTTGCAAGCAGTCCTTTTTACATCAATACAGAGACAATCGATTGGATCACACCGCCAGGTGTTAAAAGGATGGCCGCAATCAGCGCTTTTGGCTTCAGTGGAACGAATGCGCATATGGTCATTGAACAAGCACCTGTCATGGGAAGTCAGAAGGTCAATCGTCCCGGGAACCTGATTGTTTTATCGGCTCAGTCACAGGAACAATTGCAAGTTCAAGTCAAGCAACTGGTTAGCTTCTGCAAAGAACAATCCGATGTGAGCTGCTGGGATATGAGTTATACATTGCTCATGGGACGAAAACATCTGAACTCCCGATTGAGCTGTGTTGTCCGTAATGAGCAAGAGTTGATCAGAATATTGGAGAAGTGGCTTGAAAAGGGAGCCGCAGCAGAAGTTCAGGTGGTGGAACTGTCACATACACTGCGCCCGCAGTCTTCATTAATGCGTTATGGAAATGAATGTTTGCAGCATTGTTCGGAATCACCGAATTCGGCCGAATTTACGGAAAAATTAGCAGCAGCAGCAAGCTTATATATGCAGGGATATCATCTTGATTTTGAATTGTTGTTTAAGCATGCGCCCACAGGACGAATCTCACTGCCCGTGTATCCGTTTGCCAAGGATAAGTACTGGATTGATGCTGGTCACCCACCAACAAATGATCATACGATCCAACAACATGCTAACCAGAGCATAGAGGACTCAAACCAGTTGCTTCATCCTTTGCTGCATCGTAATACTTCGAATTGGGCTGCCCTCCAATTCAGTTCCACCTTTGATGGCGAAGAGCTTTTCCTGAAGGATCATGTCGTGCAAGGGGAAAGTGTATTCCCGGGTGTAGCCTATCTGGAGATGGCTCGTGCTGCAATGGAAATGGCCCATACGCATGATGATCTAAAACAGACATGGATAAGTCTTAGCCATATCGGCTGGTATGGTCCACTACAGGTGAACAATGAGCCTGTTCAGGTTGACGTCTTGCTTCATCCGCTTGAACGGGGAACGATCGAGTTTCGGATACAGAGCCATGGTGCGAAAGAGGCTGTAGTTCACTGTCTTGGGCAAGCGGTCAGGATGCAGCCTCGGGAAGCTGGACAGACAGATCTGACACAGATCAGAGCCCAATGCACCGAAGGATTTTATACAAGAGAGGGTTGTTACAACCAGTTTAAACAAATGGGTCTGCAATACGGGGATTATTATCAGGGAATTGAAGAGTTGTACATCGGGACCAATCAGGCGCTTGCCAAACTGAGCCTTGCAGAAGGGTTGTCCCATGAATATGGTGAAGGTCAGCTTCACCCTGGTCTTACAGACAGTGCCTTACAGGCATCCATTGGGCTTCTGTTGATGGCAGCAGGAGGTCCACCTGTTACAACACCGGTTCCGTTTGCCATGGAGCAAGTGGAGATATGGGGAAACAGTGCATCATTAATGTGGTCGCATGTTCACGTCTGTACTCCGAATGACTCTCTAGTTGAAACGAAAAAGGTTGATATTGATGGATATGATGATAAGGAACAGCTTGTCCTTCGAATCAAGGGGCTGACGTTCCGCGAGCTTCCTAGACAGGTAGAGCATGGGGATGAAGGGACTTTGCTGGCTGAACCCTATTGGAAAGTGGCACCTGCTGACACATTTGCCGGAGGTGTTCCCGGGAATGAGACCATAACCGTGGACAATCATGTGGTGCTTTTATTCGAAGATAGCAATCACAGGTATCCAGGAATTGAGAAATATTTACAGCGATTTTCCATTCAAAGTGTACGTATTCCGTCAACGGATTTCAACCAGTCTTGGGACGAATTATTTACCAACGGCGCATTGCGGGTACTTGAAGAGATCCAGCTTCTTCTGATGCAGGCAGTGTCCCATGTTAACGATGAAAAATGGCTGCAAATTGTCATTCCTGGCGAGTTGTCGTTGTATCGCGGAATTGCCGCTATGTTAAGAACGGCCGAGCTGGAGAATCCATTCTTTCATGGTCAGGTTATTGAGATTTTGAATGAAACGGAATCGGAGATGCTGGCAAACATGCTCGTAGATAATCGGGCCTACCCGGAGCATGGTTTAATCCGTTATAAGAGTATACCAGGGCAATCAGGTTTTGGGCTTCGTCATGTTCAGGACTGGAAAATGATTGAACATGATCCAATTGAAAGTGCATTCGACATCCCATGGAAACCCGAAGGGGTCTACGTTATTACCGGGGGAGCAGGTGCTCTCGGGATTATCATGGCTGAAGAAATAGCGCTTCATGCACCCTCCTGCACCATTGTTGCTGTAGGGAGAGCATCCTTGTCAACCATTCGGAAGCCATTGGATGCTTTACGTGAGAAAGGAATAAACCTTCTTTACAGACAAGGGGATATTTCGGATCGTCAGACCGTGCAAGAATTAGTGAGTTCATTCAAGATGGAGTTTGGTAAGTTGAACGGGATCATTCATTGTGCAGGAATTATACAGGATCACCCCATTTTTGCTAAAAGAGAGGACGATCTTCGCAACGTTTTTGCACCGAAGGTATCCGGTATTGTTCATTTGGACGAAGCCACTCGGGAGGACAAACTGGATCTGTTCATCGTTTGTTCGGCTGTTGCCGCGATGTTTGGCAACCCTGGACAAGCCGACTATGCAGCAGCCAACGCTTTTATGGATTCTTTTGCATCTGAACGGCACCAGCGAGTGCAGAAAGGTGAGCGGTACGGGCGGACCTTGTCCATAAACTGGCCGTTGTGGACTGAAGGGAGGATGACGATACCTGAAACCGTTCAGCAAAGGATGTTCCATCGTTACGGTTTGGCGGGAATGGAAACGTCAAGCGGCATACAGGCCTTCTATCGGGCTTTGGCAACAGAAGCTGGACAGATTGCTGTTTTGTCGGGTGATATGACCCGGATCAGGAGGCTTCTACATTCCAAAAACCAACAGGGATTCCTGGCTTTCAATGGTGAGAGCGAAAGACTGGAAACGATGAAAGAAATAAATTCTCCTGTGGGGGAATCAAACCGATCACAGGCAGCTGACAAACCCAAACGAACGGTTCAATTTTTGATCCAAACTCTTGCCGAAGTTATTGGACTGCCCGAGTCTCGCGTTCGAGCGAATGCACCTCTGGAGCAGTATGGAATCGATTCAATCCTGATCATGCAGATGACAAACAAACTGGAAAGTTTATTTGGACCACTGCCCAAAACATTATTTTTTGAATACCAGACGATCGGGGATTTGAGCAGTTACTTTCTACAGGAGCAAGGCGAAAAACTGGACAGGTTGCTAAGGGAGGGAGATCCCGACACAACTTCAGATGCAGCATCCATACCTTTGGAAGCCAAGCATGTCAAAGTACAGCAGACCTTAGTGCAATCTGTCTTATCCATCCCTGGAGAGACCAGATCGCCCTATCTAACTTTTGGACAGACTCAAACAACTGCACCACGGATGAATGAATCACAGACTAATGTCTCCAGACAGGACACACCTGTCGATACGCAGCAGGATATCGCCATTATTGGTATGGCGGGAAGGTACCCGGGAGCACGGAACATCCATGAGTTTTGGGAGAATCTGCGCAGTGGAACGGACAGCATTACCGAGGTTCCATCTGAACGCTGGGACCAGGAGCAGGTATATGATTCAGCGCCGGGCACACCGGGCAAGACCTATGGACGCTGGGGCGGATTTCTGGACGGTGTGGACGAATTT
>NZ_JCAXEL010000034.1:0-48992 GCF_059759055.1 Paenibacillus sp. GQ49 | reverse complement strand
ATATATTTTTATTATGCAGTATGGGATTAAAATACAGATTGAATTTGTTGATTTATCAGCACAATAGGATGTATACATGTAACGTTATTCGATACGAATTGACGTTTTTTTGCGTAATAACTAGACTTGTCCGCTCTGGAAAAACAGTTGTGTTCATCAGGCAATACACCTGATATAACCAAGTACTTTTCCTTGACAGTCTAAATATCGCTTTGCTAAGATGGCAATAATAAATTTTTCAGAAAACGTATTTTCGGCGTAAAATACAGCCTGGAATCTTCGGGTTTTGGACCGTAAAGCTGAGCAAACATAAGGAGGAACACTTGCGTGTGGGAAGATAAATTTGGTAAGGAAGGCCTCACCTTTGATGATGTATTGCTAGTGCCACGGAAATCCGAGACACTGCCTAAAGAAGTAGATGTATCTATTCGTTTGAGTGATACTGTAAAGCTAAATATTCCTTTGATCAGTGCGGGTATGGATACGGTAACTGAAGCGACATTGGCTATTGCCATTGCACGTGAAGGCGGTATCGGTATTATCCATAAAAATATGTCGGTTGAACAACAGGCAGAAGAAGTAGATCGTGTTAAACGTTCGGAGAGTGGTGTTATTACGAATCCATTCTCACTGACGGCAGATCATCTGGTGTCTGATGCGGAAGCAGTAATGGCGAAATATCGGATCTCCGGTGTACCTATTATTGAAGGAGATCAGAAGCTGGTTGGTATTTTGACTAACCGCGATTTGCGTTTTATTCATGATTACGGCATCAAAATTAGCGAAGTCATGACTCGTGAGAATCTGGTTACCGCTCCTGTTGGCACTACACTGCAAGAAGCTGAAGGTATCCTTCAAAAGCACAAGATTGAGAAACTTCCATTAGTTGATGAGACAAACACATTGAAAGGTCTTATCACAATTAAAGATATTGAAAAAGCCATTCAATTCCCTCATGCAGCCAAAGACGCTCAAGGTCGTTTGTTGGTTGGTGCAGCGATTGGTATCTCCAAAGATACATTCGAACGTGCAGATGCTTTGGTACAAGCTGGTGTCGACCTGATTACGGTAGACTCGGCTCACGGACACCACATCAATATCATTGAAGCTGTACGTCAGCTTCGTGAACGTTTCCCTAGCCTGACCATCGTTGCAGGTAACGTCGCTACTGGCGCAGCCACTCGTGACCTGATCGAAGCAGGGGCTTCAGTAGTCAAAGTGGGTATTGGTCCAGGTTCGATTTGTACAACACGTGTTATCGCTGGTATTGGTGTACCTCAAGTAACTGCAGTCTACGATTGTGCAACAGTGGCACGCGAATATGGAGTTCCGATTATCGCGGACGGCGGAATCAAATATTCCGGTGAAATTACGAAGGCACTGGCTGCAGGTGCACACGCGGTGATGCTGGGAAGTTTGTTTGCCGGCACAGCGGAAAGCCCGGGGGAAACTGAGATCTTCCAAGGACGTAGCTACAAAGTTTATCGCGGTATGGGTTCAATGGCAGCAATGAAACAAGGTAGTAAAGATCGTTACTTCCAGGATGATGACAAAAAACTGGTTCCAGAAGGAATTGAGGGTCGTGTCGCTTACAAAGGTCCATTGTCTGATACGATTCACCAACTGATTGGTGGTCTGCGTTCCGGTATGGGTTACTGCGGTACAAGCAACCTGGAGCAGCTTCGGAACGATACTGGCTTTATTCGTATTACCGGTGCGGGACTGCGCGAAAGTCATCCCCATGATGTACAGATTACCAAAGAAGCACCTAACTACTCGTTGTAATCGGAAGAGAGTTAATCATTTCCAGGACAGGCTCGGTGATTTTCACCGGGTCTGTCTTTTTTTGCAGATACCCCTGTGATAGAATAGAACAAGCGGTGACGATCCATGGATGGATTAAGGCGTTGCGGCGGCTATTTGACGTGAATCTATGAATATGGTTTTGAAAAGCAAATGTAGTGCCAGAAAAGGCTGCCAGGTAAACAGAAGCGCGGACGTCCTTTTACATAAGCATTTGCAAAATGCGGACTAAGTGACAATCGATAACGAACTTTAGGAGCAATAATATTGCTCGTTCGATACAGCGCATATAGCACACAACTCGTACATCAAACACGCAGGTTAGGGAACAAGAAAATCGCAGCATAAGCTGCACTGAAGCAATTAACAATGCTTTGGATCGAAGGGAGTATTCATCATTGAAAGCCAAACACATGAATAAAAAGAAACGCCAAATGCTCAAAAAGAGCGTAGCCTCGGTAATGCTAATTAACATGCTTTGCATGTCTGCAGTAATGCCGGTCATGGCTGCTGCGGACAACTCCGGTCAGGTTCTGACTGCTGCGGCAACAACAACAAAGACGGAGAAAGCTGTACAGGTGCCTGGGGTAGACTCGCTTGGGCTTGAGGTTAGATCTGCGGTGCTAATGGAAGCCTCAACGGGACAGATTCTACTAAATGTCGATGCGGATAAAGCGATGCCACCTGCAAGTATGACCAAAATGATGACAGAGTACATTGTCGCCGAACAAGTCAAACAAGGTAAATTCGGTTGGGACGATATTGTAACTGTTAAAAAGAATGCTGCACAAAGTATCGGGTCGCGAATTTTCCTCGCGGAAGGTGACCAGCACACAGTTAAGGATCTCTATATTGCTATGGCTGTTGGCTCTGCCAATGATGCTACGGTTGCTTTGGCTGAACATGTTGCCGGTTCGGAAGAAGCTTTCGTGAAAATGATGAATGATGAAGCGAAGCGTATGGGCATGAAGGATACCTTCTTTATCAACTCTTCCGGTCTCGACCGAGCAGATATGCCTGCTGATTTCCGCCCAGCTGAAGACAAGGAAACTGTGATGTCCGCTCTAGATGCTGCAATTCTATGCCGATACATCATTATGGATCACCCGGACTACACAGAATTTACAACTATTCAATCCTACAAGTTCCGTCCCAATGATAAAGCTCCAATTATCAATTATAACTGGATGCTGGAAGCGAATAAAAATATAACCAATTTCAAAAGCTATGCCTATGAAGGTCTGGATGGAATGAAAACAGGCCATACCACGAACGCAGGTAATAACTTTACAGGTACAGCAGAACGTAACGGTATGCGTCTAATTAGTGTTGTTATGGGCACAGATTCGGAATCCGCACGTTTCAGAGAAACTAAAAAGGTATTGGACTATGGATTTAACAACTTTGAAGTGAAACAGGCTGTTGCAGGCAAGACCAAAGTGACGGGCTGGGAAGCGGTACCTTTGAAAAAAGGGAAAGAAACAACCGTTCCTGTTGTAACTGATAATGCGGTAAGTTTTGTTGTTCCCAAAGGTACTCAGAACCTGAATGTGACGTTCAAAGCTAACGTAAATGAGGCTGATAAGCTGGTAGCACCAATCAAGGCAGGTACGAAAGTGGGTACGGTAACGTACACGTATAAAGCAGATGGAATTGAGCCACAGGAAAAAACAGTGAACTTGATCACTGCTGAAGAGGCTGAAAAAGGCGGATGGTTCCGTTTGTTCTTCCGTGCCGTGAAGGATTTCTTCGTAGATCTCTTTGACGGGATCAAAAATCTCTTTTAGTCTATATTTCCGACCGGATGGATTGTATATTTACAATTTTTCCGGTAAAATATCAAGTTAGAATTCACGTATGATGAAGTAAAAAAGTACAATGTTCGTTTACCGTATGCAAGATCGTGGCTGGTAAGAGAAGGGGAATGAGCGTATGAAGATCGGCGTTTTAGCACTTCAAGGAGCTGTAACAGAGCATATTCGAAGTATTGAACGTGCTGGAGCAGAAGGTATAGCTATCAAACAGATTCAGCAATTGGAGGACTTGGACGGTCTTATCCTTCCTGGCGGGGAAAGCACAACGATCGGTAAACTGATGCGCAAGTATGGGTTTATGGATGCCATACGCGCGTTTGCTGCTGACGGCAAACCGGTATTTGGTACCTGTGCTGGCTTGATCGTTATGGCTAAACACATTGCAGGGCAAGAAGAAGCTCATTTGGAGCTAATGGATATGACTGTATCCCGAAATGCATTTGGACGGCAGAGAGAAAGTTTTGAGACGGATTTGCCGGTCAAAGGCATTGAGGAAACGGTAAGGGCTGTGTTTATACGGGCACCCTTGATCGAGAGTGTCGGAGACCAGGTCGAAGTTCTCTCCACATACAAGGATGAGATTGTTACCGCTCGTCAGGGGCATTTGCTGGCTTGCTCCTACCATCCGGAATTGACGGATGACTATCGTCTGCATACTTATTTTGTAGACATGGCCAGATCCTACAAACACACGGTAGACTCTAAATAATGCATGATGTACAACCTATGATCTCCCGGTCATCGGATCACTTCCCCAGAAGCCTTGTAAGGCCGCTGGATGGCAGTTGCATCTGAACGGATGCCTGATGTTGCCTGTATCTGCTTCAAAGCGGGAATCGCAGCGGAGGGTGACACCGGGGATATAGGTTGTTTTTTGGGTTACAGGTTCCGATAAGTATATAGTAAGGTATATACAGTAGAGTTTTGAGAATGGATTTAACATAAGGCTTCACGTTGTGAGGTTATTTAGGAGGGGTATATCGTGCTTGATGTGAAAATATTGCGGAATGAGTATGCACGTGTAGAAGAAGCATTGACTAAACGTGGCAAATCGCTGGATCTTATCGCTGGATTTACCGAGATGGATGCCAAGCGTCGGGAATTGCTTCAAGAGAGTGAAACGCTGAAGAGTCGTCGGAATACAGTCTCCGCGGAAGTTGCTAGACTGAAGAAGAATCGTGAGAATGCTGATGATCTGATTGTGGAGATGCGCGAAGTGTCTGATCGAATCAAAGCTATGGACGAAGAAGTTCGGGAACTGGAAGTGAAGATCAATGATCTCACAATGGCGATTCCGAACATTCCTAACGAAAGTGTACCTATTGGAGCTTCTGAAGACGACAATGTTGAGATTCGTCGTTGGGAAGAGCCGAAGTCATTTACTTTTGCACCAAAAGCCCACTGGGAAATTGCGCAGGATCTCGATATTCTTGATTTTGAGGCGGCTGCCAAAGTAACAGGTTCCCGTTTTACCTTTTATAAAGGTCTGGGTGCGCGTCTGGAACGTGCATTGATTAACTTCATGATGGATCTGCACAGTGATCAACATGGATATGAAGAGATTCTGCCTCCATACATCGTTAATCGGGACAGCTTGTTTGGAACCGGTCAACTGCCTAAGTTTGAAGAAGATCTGTTCAAGTTAAAAGATACTGAATATTATCTGATCCCAACTGCTGAAGTTCCGGTAACGAACTACCATCGCGAAGAGATTCTGAATGTAGATCAATTGCCTAAGCACTTTGTGGCATACAGCTCTTGTTTCCGCTCTGAAGCCGGTTCCGCTGGACGGGATACACGCGGATTGATTCGTCAGCATCAGTTTAACAAAGTAGAGCTGCTCAAGCTCTCCACTCCAGAGACTTCGTATGAAGAGCTGGAGCAAATGACTCAAAATGCGGAGCGTGTGCTTCAATTGTTGGGCTTGCCGTATCGTGTTCTAACATTGTGTACCGCAGATATGGGCTTCACTTCAGCTAAAACGTATGATATTGAAGTATGGTTGCCTGAGAGCAATACCTATCGTGAGATTTCTTCGTGCTCCAACTGTGAGGACTTCCAGGCACGTCGTGCCAATATCCGTTTCCGCAGAGAGCCAAAAGCCAAACCGGAATTTGTTCATACATTGAACGGGTCAGGATTGGCGGTTGGACGGACGGTAGCCGCTATCCTGGAGAACTATCAACAGGAAGATGGTACGGTTGTTATTCCTGAAGCATTGCGTCCTTATATGGGCGGCATCAGTGTGATTGCACATCGCTCTTAAGAGTTAGTTAAACATCCTCATCAAGAGGAATACAAATTCAATCCGTCATTTCGGAATGGCGGATTGGAGTGTTTTGTATAACGGAGGCAGTTGTCTGATACAGGATCATCATTTTTAATATAAAAAAGGTTGCATTATAATGTCGAGATGTGGTATGATACTTTTCGTGGCAAGTTTATAAAAGTTAATTCCCTGGAGAGGTACCGAAGCGGTCATAACGGGGCGGTCTTGAAAACCGTTAGGGGGCAACTCCACGTGGGTTCGAATCCCACCCTCTCCGCCATACTACACTTATAACAAGGACTCGAGCGATCTCGCTCGGGTCCTTTTTTGCGTTGTGAGTTTTTTAAACGTAGTGAGTATACAGGTTGGTGACTGATGTATACGTTGCACAGTACAACGTTATATTTGGAATAAGGCTAATATGTATAAAAACATCTTCATCGCCGCACTTTATAGGAGTGGAGGTGGTAAGATGAACCGCGAGTTAAACATCGATCAGACAGAGCTTGTAGGGGCTTGGCAAGAACGTTTGCCTCAAGTCCTGAATGTTGGAGACCAGGCTCAGGTAATGGCCGATGAAGCCGATCAGCAGGCGATTCGGATACACATTGCTACAGCAGGGCACGAGATGTACTCTTTTGATTTCAAATGTGCTTATGTCGATTCCCGTGAAGTCAGCGTACAGCTGATTGATGTGGAACGGGATGGACGAACGACGGATGAGCGTACAGAACCGATTCAGGAACTGGCTCACGATTATACACGGCACATTCATGAATGCGCCCAGTCCTTACAATCCCAGACGAGATAATAGCCTGAAATCTGAAGGAGTGAACTCAATTGACTAAAGCCAAAGCGGGAGTAGACAAAAACCTGCAAAATGTAGTCGATGATCTGGAGCAGCCTGCCGTAAACAGTCATCATGCCCAGCAAATTCAGCAAGATATTAATGATCGTCGTCATCAGGATGCACTGAATCATGACAAAACGGAAGATAGGGACCCATCCCATTCCTAACCAATGATGAGGGGGCAATAATATGAGCAAACCAAAAACAATTCCCGTACCGGAAGCACAAGCATCCGAACAGCATCGTCATTCATCCAAACGCTCTTCCATGCAGGAACCATTATCCGGTTCCAAAAAAGTAAAAAACCAAAATCATGTGGATCATTTGAATCCCCAAGGTTAATAGAAGAAACAGATTCAAGCAAAAGTCCCTTGTTACCTAACAGGGGGCTTTTGCGTATTCATACATATATAAAGATAGGCACATGGTTATTCCCAAGCTGACATAGGTCTTTGTAGCCATTTTAAAGAGGAAAGATCACATTTTTCCCAAATTAGGTTTCGGTATCTGACGATATGGTATATCATTGATATTGAATTACTTTTTTTGGGGTTATCACGAGAGGAGAGAAACAAATGACTAAACGTATGGGGGCGCTTCTTCTTACGTTGCTGTTGACCGTATCTATGGCATTGACAGCATGTAGCAGCAAGCAGGAACCAAAAGAGGCATTGAAGACGGCTGCGGCCAATGCTTCCAAATTGACTTCGTATGAAATGAGTTCCAACTTTACAATTAATGAATTGAGCTATAAACCTGGGGATGCTTCACAAACTGATCCTACTATGACTCAGTTTATGAGCATGCTGAAGGATGCTCAGTTGAATGTAACAGGTGTATACCAAAGTGAGCCAATGCAGACAGAGATGACTCTTGGCATCGAGCTTAAAGGTGATATGGGTATGACCTTTAACATTCCAATGGTGATGACGGCAGAGAAACTCTATGTGAAAGTGCCGAACATTCCGTTCTTCCCGATTCCGGAGAACGTTGTAGGCAAATTCCTGGAACTTGACCTGAAAGAACTGGCTGAGCAAGAGGGTACGGAATGGAACCCGGATGCTATGGACGCAGCCAAAACGCAAAAGCTGAGCAACGAAGTCATGGACGCAGTGCTGGGCGAGTACGATCAGGCTAAATTCTTCAAAAACCTAGACACCAAAGATGCACAACTTCCTGAAGGTGTAGATGCGAAGCAGGTTGTACAATTCTCGGTGAATAATGACAATGTTAAAGAAGCAGTTACTGTACTGGTAACAAAAGCTATGCCTAAAGTATTGGATATTCTGTCCAAAGAGGAATATCGTGAAATGCTGCAAATGGATCAGGCTGATATCGACAAAGCTAAAGAAGATCTGAAGATCACTGAAGCAGATCAGGCTGAAATGGCTAAAGACTTGGACAAATTGAAAGATGTTCTGACAATTAACCAATTCAACATCGATTTCGCATTGGACAAAAACGACTTCCCGGTATATCAAAAGATGGTCGCTGATGTGCTGATCAAGCCAGAAGATACAAAAGACGAAGTGAAATTGGCATTTACCGGTTCCAATACGTACACCAAGATTAACGAAAAAGCAGCATTCAAAATCAACATCCCTACTGGCGATGACGTAATTACTATGCAAGAGTTCGAAGAACTGATGAACGCTTCATACGGATACTAATCTCGCTGAGTTCAAATAAACCGTCTGTGATTCAAGTGAGGGATAATCTCCTTCCGCTTGGATACAGGCGGTTTCTTTTTGTTACACAGCGTATGAGGGGAATCCGCAAAATAATTGATCTTTGATTTTGAATGGTGGCTGGTGATCTATACAAATAAAACCGCACTCTCTCCTACATAGCTAGAGTAGTGCGGTTTGGAATATTAAATTTGTATATTGTTGAATTGGAAATACAGACAGCTTTGTGGTGGAAATTCTAAATCAGTTAATTCGCAAGTTCGTCCAAGTCTTCAGCAAGCACAGCATAGATCTGATGATCCTGATATTTGCCGTTGATCTTGAGGTATTTGCGAGCAGTACCTTCAAACTGGAATCCGTTCTTCTCCAGTACGCGCTGTGAACCTTTGTTGGAGGGCAATACCGCAGCCTGAACCCGATTTAACTTCAGCGCACGGAAGCCATAAGCTACGGCCAGTTTAACCGCTGCTGTCATTCGTCCGCCACCCTGATAATCTGGATGGATAAAGTAACCCATATCCGCATAATTGGCAACGCCCAGTACGACATTGTTGATACTTACTTGTCCAATCAGCAGGCTGTCTTTAATGGTATAGATTCCAAATTGATATCCTGTACCTTCTTCTGCTGCCTTGACCCGATCCTCAATCCGCCGAGTCTGAGCATCCAGTGTATAGAATTCATCGTCTCGCACGGGTTCTACAGACTGGTAGGGGACGCGTGTGACCTGAATCAGGTCCAGATAGGACTGTGTATCCTGGGGTGTGAGCAACCGAAGGCTTATGCCGTTGGCTGTATCATAGAGTGTTAGTGCCATTACAGCACACTTCCTTTCCGATTGGAATGTTGATATTCAATAGTTAGTGTTATTTTTTACGCAGACGTCTGAAAAATTGAGTTAGCATCGTGGAGCATTCAGGCTGAAGGATATCCGGGATCACCTCGGTGCGATGGTTAAAACGAGGCTCCTGTAGCAGGTTCATCAATGTACCTGCACAGCCTGCCTTGGGATCAGCCGTACCATAGATTACGCGGGGGACCCTCGACTGTACAATTGCACCTGCACACATCGGACAAGGTTCCAGGGTGACATACAGAGAACAATCCAACAAACGCCAAGCTCCGATGGTCTCGCTGGCCTGACGAATAGCCACCATCTCTGCATGGGCGGTGGAATCCAGTGTAGTTTCACGCAGATTGTATCCCCGACCGATAATTTGGTTATTTTGTACGATTACAGCTCCAATCGGCACTTCCCCAAGAGCCTCAGCCTTGTAGGCCTCGGCAATGGCCTCCCGCATCCAGTGCTCATGTTGAGCCTCCTCCGATAAATTCCCAAGATCGGGCTGGAGAGAATGGTCAGTCATTACTATATAACTCCTTCCAAAATCGTTTATTCAGCGAACAAGTATTCGGGTTGTTAACATGTTGTGTATAGAATTGTGGATAAACGTGTAGTTGCTCACATAGTTATAAACAAACTATCCACAAGCCTGTGGGTATGTGGATAAATATAGTGATTCATTTCATTGTAGAGTTCGAAAATGCAAAAAACAACGAATTTCGAGCTTTTCAGTCATTCGGTAACTTTTGGGCACAGGTCAATTATCCTTTTCAAAAAGACATACAAGCGTTATGATGGAGATAGGTTTTGCCATATATCGCCAGAGGGTACAAGCCGAGAGGTGAACAAAAAAACTTGTCTATTAAAACGAAATTATCCATGATTATGTCGTGCTCAGTGCTCGTTATTTTAGTGTTGAATATCGCACTGAGTTATTATACTACAGAAGAGAATCTGAGGCAGGACAGTGAAAACAAGATGGTGCTCACTGCAAAGCAGATTGCAATTTCTGTCGAACAGAATCAATACAGTTCGGATTATGTAAAACGGCAGATTGGAAACAATCTGTGGCTTGCTGCTGTCATGGCAGCGGAAGAATTGGACCCGGATATTAATAATATCACAAATGAAGAACTTGTACGCTTGAGCCAAAAGGTCGGCGTCTCACATATTTCGTTAATGGAGCAGACGGATGATGACATCGTTGTTAGCCGCTCTTCGGATCCGAGAGAAATCGGGCTGTCCACCAAATCCATGACCTATTGGTATCAGGCCTTTAAGCAGTTGTTTGAAGAACAACAGGTGACGATTCCCCAAGGGCAGAAGTTGGAGCATTTCTGGTCAGATGGATTCGAATATTCGACATCCAGTCCTTCGGATATTGATATCTGGGGTTACTACCATGATGGAAAGAGAAACTACATAATCAATCCTTTCTATAATAATACGGAAGTTGATGACTATGTGAAAATCTCTAGTCCGGATGAGATTTTAAATAAAATTCGTGAGGTCAATCCCTCCATTCTGGAGATTACAGGCATCAATCCGTTGACTTTTGGCAGCCCGAATATGGGTGATGACGGAAGAGATTCGAACTTTAGCAAGTTGAATAACAGACCGATTCGCTTTGGTACATACCAGTATGGTTCTACGGATGAGGATCATCGTGCTGTGGTGCGTGCCATTCGAACAGGGCAAAATGTATCTTTTGTCAGTGAAACGCATGAACAGAAGGTATTGAAGAGTTTTATTCCCATTTTCACACCCAATCAGTCTTCCTATGTGATCAGTATTGTCATGGACTATAAGCAAATATCCTCCATGGTATCTGAGCAGTTGGTGAGCCATGCCTCCATATCGTTGGTTTTGCTGGAGATCGTGATCTTTGGCAGCTATCTGCTCGCAGGGTATATTACGCGTCCGATCCAATCCATACTGGGCAAAGTGAATGATGTAGCGGAAGGGCACTTTGATTTCCGTCTGAAAGTCCGGAGGAAGGATGAACTTGGCCAGCTGGCGAATCGTATTAATGCCATGATTCGTAATCTGGGCCATTATACGAGCCGTCTGAAACAGATGTATGAAGAGAATCGGGCGGTGAAAGAACATCTGGAGTCCATTATCAATCAGACAGCGGATGCCATTCACATTACGGATCTTGAAGGAAAAGTGCTGCGGGTTAACCGCGCATTTGAACAATTATATGGCTTTCGAAGTCGTGAGGTGGAAGGTCGTAATCTGAAGATCATCCCGCCAGAGGCAGAAGAAGAAATGAAACGTCAGCATGCTCAACTCGTTGAAGGGATGTCCATTACGTCCAACGAAACCACCTGGATGAAGAAAGACGGGACCCGAGTAGAGGTCAGTGTCAGTACGGCTCCAGTGCGAGACGAAGCTGGAGAGATTACCGCGCTGATTAGCGTCTCCAGGGACATTACAAGTCGTAATCGGATGGAAGAGCTGCTCAGACGTTCTGAGAAGCTAACAACCGTGGGCCAGCTTGCAGCAGGTGTGGCACATGAGATTCGTAATCCACTGACCACGCTGCGCGGATTCCTGCAGTTACAGCAAGAGAGCAACAAGCTGAATCATCGTCATCTGGATCTGATGTTATCGGAGCTGGATCGAATCAACCTTATTGTCGGTGAATTTCTGATTTTGGCGAAACCGCAGGCGGTTCATTTTCAGAATCGGGATATTCGATTTATTCTTGGCGATGTCATCTCGTTACTGGATAGTCAGGCGCATCTGCATGGTGTAGAATTTGTACTGCGTGCCTCATCCGATTCGGCTATGGTACACTGTGAAGAGAACCAGTTGAAGCAGGTATTCATCAATTTGCTGAAAAATGGTATGGAGGCCATGCCAAATGGAGGAAGCATCCATATCAAGCTCAAGCATGACGAACAGTCGAAACGCGTCAGAATTGAGATCAGGGATGAAGGCATTGGTATCCCGGAAGAGATGATGCCCAAGCTTGGGGAGCCTTTCTTTACGAATAAAGAGTCTGGGACAGGGCTTGGCCTGATGGTCAGTCAGCGCATTATTCAATCACATAAGGGCATGATGGATATTAGAAGCGTCATGAACAAGGGAACAACGGTTATCATTGAACTGCCTGCATCCGAGCAACAACCGGAAGTTATTGAGGTAGATCAGGTAACGGATGAACCATGTACAGATGAAGAGAAATAGATGAGGTGAGATTACCTTTTGCGTATTAATAAATTTATTAGTGAAACAGGTTACTGCTCCCGGCGCGAAGCAGATAAGTTGGTGGATAGTGGTCAGGTAACCATTAATGGAGTTAAGGCTGAACTGGGCAGTCAGGCAGAAGAAGGCGACGATGTACGAATCAACGGCAAGCCAATCAAGGAAAAGAGAAAACACGTATATATCGCGCTGAATAAACCGATCGGGATCACGAGCACAACCGAGCAGCATATTCAGGGCAATATCGTTGATTTTGTCGGACACGATGAACGTATCTTTCCAATTGGGCGCCTGGATAAGGACTCAGAAGGTTTGATCCTGATGACCAATGATGGTGATATCGTTAACCGGATTCTTAGATCAGAAGGACGCCATGAGAAAGAGTATATCGTTACTGTTGACCGATCTGTAACCCCGAGTTTCCTTAGAGGTATGAGCACTGGGGTGAAGATCCTGGGTGAAATGACCCTGCCTTGTACAGTGACCCGGATGACCGATCGAGTATTCCGTATCATCCTGACTGAAGGAAAGAACCGTCAGATTCGGCGTATGTGTAGTGCCTTTGGCTACGAGGTTCGTAAGTTGAAGCGTATTCGGATCATGAACATTCATCTTGGAGAAATGGCGGCAGGTTCATGGAGAGAGCTTACCGCTGCTGAAAAAGCGGAGCTGGGCGGTCTGTTGGACTATTCACTGGAATAGTTGATTCGACTTTGACTAATTAACTGATTGAAGCCCTGCTTTCCGAAAAGGAGCGCAGGGCTTTTTGGTATAGGATCAATGACGACAGGTGAATCTTCGCAAATAGTGTGAAAAATTTAGAGATAAACCAAGCATAAGCTTTATATAAACCCAAAAGACCGTTCTCCTTGTACCTGGAGAACGGTCTTTGGTTAATGAATCGCTGACGGCCTCTAGTTTCCTTCGCCAACGGCTTTTACATTTGTATTGTTACTTTGATACTTCCGAATGATAGATACCTCTACACGGCGATTCTGTGCCCGTCCGGTATTGGTGTCATTGCTGGCAATCGGGTGATACTCTCCATAACCACTTGGTGTGAATTTGGAAGGGTCCAATTGTGTGTTCAGCAACAGGATTTTCAGGAAGTTGAGCGCACGATCTGCACTCAGATCCCAGTTATCCTTATATTGGTTGTTCGAAATGGGAATATTATCGGTATGCCCGGATACCACCACTTCATATTCAGGGAACTCCTGCAGCATGCTTGAGATCGCTTTGGCGAGGGATCGTGATTCAGGCTTCACATCTGCTCGGCCTGAGGAGAACAGGGCGTTATCACTGATGGTGATCTTCAATTCAGATTGATTCAGCTTGGTGTTCAGCTGGTCGGAAAGCCCGTTCTTCGAGATATACTGGTCAAGCCGTTTCTTGAGCTTCTCCAGATTCTCTTGCTCTTTCTGAGCCATCTGAGCATCGGTGATCTGATTTGGTGATTTTTTCGTAATTTCCTCAGGCTGTTCTTTCTTCTTACCAAGATCAGCACCCGGAGTTTCAGGATTCATGGAGCTATAATCAAGGACACCTGATCCACCATTCAATGCGCTGCTTAGTGCGGAAGCCATTTGTTCAAACTTACCCGCATCAATGGAACTCATGCCGAACAACACAATAAACAGAGCGAGCAACAAGGTCATCAAGTCGGAATAAGGGAGCAACCAACTCTCGTCTGCATGCTCTTCATGTGGCTCATGCTTCTTAGCCTTTTTCACCTGATGAACCCTCCTTCTCTTCCAGTTGTTTACGTTCGGAAGGTGTCAGGAATACAGATAATTTCTGATTGATAGCAATGGTGGAAACACCGGATTGAATCGAGAGCAGACCCTCAACCATCATGAGCTTGATTTCCATCTCTTGCTTGGACATCCGCTTCAACTTGTTGGACATTGGATGCCACAGTACATAACCTGTGAAGATACCCAAGAGGGTAGCGATGAATGCTGCTGCGATCGCTTGAGAGAGCTTATCCATATCGCTAAGGTCCGCAAGGGCTGCGATCAAACCAACTACAGCTCCAAGAACGCCAAGTGTTGGAGCATACATACCTGCTTGGGAGAAGATCAGTGCACCACTGCGGTGACGTTCCTCTGTAGTATGAATATTTTCCATTAGAACATCGCTGACGAAATCTTGATCGTTCCCGTCGATAATCATTCGCATGCCGCTGCGAAGGAAATGATCGTCGATTTCTTCAACTTTTGATTCTAGTGCAAGCAAACCTTCACGACGGGTAGTGGAAGCCCAGTCCATAAATGTGCCGATTAGGGATACGCGATCGATCAATTTTTGCTGTTTGAACAAAATTCCGAAGAGCTTCGGAATTCTCTTGACTTCTGACATAGGGAATGCCATAAAAATACTTGCTGCGGTACCAACAAATATAATCATGTAGGCTGCTGGGTTGTTGACCAGATTAATTACGGGAGCATGCTTCAACATCATACCGATTACAAGTGAAGCCAGTCCCAAAACAAGTCCAATAATTGTTGAAATGTTCATCATACACCTCATCCATGAGATAAAATTGAATCCTTTCAAGCGGCTAAATTCGGGCTTCCGGACGAACGTAGAGCCGCAATTCGTTTAATGCTTGGCACTCTTTTGGATTGCCAAAACAGTTAAAACGATCATGTATAGTATTTATCGACCAATAGGCCTTTTTTTTTAAGGGCTATTTTCAGGTATAATAAGATCAAATCCGCTCCTTAGGGGCCGAATAGGAGTGAAAAGCCAATGGGCGTAAAGCATGGACGGGATTATGAAGGAATTTTGACAGATTTGACAACGGCAATCGGGCGCATACCGGATCGGTATGTTTTCTTTGAAATGGACTCGGAAGAGTGGGAGAGACTGGCTGCATCTGACCAACTTGAAGTGGATGAGGCGTTGGCGGAGGATTTGTTCTATGCGCTGGGTGAGGAGTCTGTTATTCCGGTTGGAAGTGGCGTGGTCATCCATGATAAGGAGCAGCACCGCATTCATATTTTGATCGGGGAAGAAGAGTTGACATTTGTACCTTTAATTTAGTGTGTTTATATGCATTTTCAGGGGGATGAATGGAACTGGAATTTCCCCCAAAGCCTTATGGTTAGTGGTTCTATGCCATGTAGGTGATTGGATTTTGAAGCTTGTCCGTGGTAAGATGTTAGTCGTGAAATGGGCCAACCGCATGGCGGTGAGCCTGGCCTTTGAGGTTGCTGTTGATCGCACCGAAGGTGTCGGTGGTTATACGGACATACGTCTGTAATGTACCATCCTATGGGGAGGAAGATAACGCATGGTTTTTTCACAAGAGGAAGTCGAAGCTCATCTGGGAAGGCTGGAAGGCTGGGAACTGGAAGAGGGACGGTGGATTGTACGCAAATTTGTGTTCTCCAACTACATGAAAGGGATTGCATTTGTGGATGAGGTCGCTGCGATCTCGGAAGCGTTCAATCATCATCCTTTTATTACGATTGACTATACAACGGTTACGCTGCGTCTTACGTCATGGGATGCGGGCGGTATTACATCTGTAGATATTAAGGAAGCAGGGCAGTACAACGAAGCTTATGACAAAATGAGGTCGGAATAACAAGGTTGGTTATTATCGCACGGCGGAAGTGAGTGAACCATACATGTCAGACTATAATCAGAAACAACCTCTTATTGCTGTCGTAGGCAGTCTCAATATGGATCTCGTGGTGAAGACAGACATGATTCCGGAAGAGGGAGAGACGGTGAGCGGGGAGGAACTGCATTATCTCGCTGGTGGCAAAGGGGCGAACCAGGCTGTTGCCGCTGCACGTCTGGGTGGACAGACCACAATGATTGGTGCGGTGGGATCGGATGGTTTTGGCGAACGTCTGCTGCACAGTCTGACGGAAAGTGGTGCAGATGTCTCGCAGGTTCGCAGATTGGAAGACACGGTTACAGGGACGGCTTCCATCTGGCTCTCTCGGGGAGACAATCGGATTATCGTTATTCCTGGTGCGAATGGGCAAGTAGTGCCTGAGATGCTGGAAGAGGCGGATACGGTAAAAAGCCTGACTGCAGCCGCAGCGGTGCTGCTGCAGCTGGAGATCCCGCTGCCAGCGGTTACCCGCGCCGCCCAACTGGCAGCTGAAGGCAGCGCACTGGTGGTGCTCAACCCGGCTCCCGCGGTGCCGGGTCTGCCCCAGGAGCTCCTGCGGTGCGTCGACGTTGTCACGCCGAACCGCAGCGAGCTTGCCGTGCTTACCGGCCGGGATCATCTCCGGCCGGAAGACCTGGATGCGGCGGTCGCAGAGCTCGCCGCATCCCTCGGGGCCGCTGTCGTCACGACGCTCGGCCCCGAGGGGGCTGTGTACGCGGCGCCTGGTGGCCGCGTACAAGCAGGGCGTGCCGGCGCGTGCCGTGCGCCCGGCTACGCCGTAAGCGCCGTCGATACGACCGGCGCTGGCGATTGCTTCAACGGCGCGCTGGCGGTAGCCCTCGCGCGCGGTGAGACCTTGGACGCGGCTGTAGGCTTCGCCATGGGTGCGGCCGCGTTATCCGTGACAAAGCTCGGCGCCCAGTCCGGGATGCCGTCCGCACGTGAAGTTGAGGCCTTTCTGGCCGAGAATGCGCCAGAGTCCTAATAATTGGCATAACAAAGAGGCTCTTATTCTCCCAAAAGGGGATTAAGCGCCTCTTTGTTATGCGTGTGCAGAGATTATTTCTTCTCTGACAGCCACATGGCGATATTTGCAATCTCTTCGTCCTGCAGTTTGCCCTTGAAGGAAGGCATGCCACCTTTACCTTTGACAATCGTAGAATAGATCTTCTCCAGATCATCCTGGCTACCGATGTTGGCCAGAGCAGGTCCTACGCCACCTTGAAGCTGATCCCCGTGACAGGAGATACAATTGGCTTTGACCAGTGCTTCAGCTTGTCCAGCATCCAATGTTACTTCCGGCATGGTTGGTTTGGCTTCTTCAGCCACTTCTTCTTTCCCTGGAAGCGTAAACATTAAAACAATAGCTAAAGCGCATGCTGCAAAAAATACTCCGCTCATGATCCATTTGTGCATCCCTTATGTCCCCTCCAGAATGAAAGATCATCTAACCTGAAACTATCCATATCATTATAACGGAACCTGTACTGACATCATAGCATTTTGTGGGAATTTTTTGAACTAATCACATAACAAGGGGCGAATTTGGTTGTTTTGCAATGGTTTCTAACCGCGAGGCCCTTCATAAACCATACAGTGAAAGGGCTTCAAGCCGCTTGGGGTCTGTCGTTCGTATGTATCCTGGGTGACAAATCCACTCTTCAGATAGACTTGAATGGCACGAGCATTCCAAGTGAGTACTTCCAGATCAATCTCATTCGTGGGATTTCGGCGAATGGCTTCCTGTACAATGGCAGTGACAAAAGCTGTCCCTTGACCCTGACCACACAGCTCTGGATGCATGCCAAGGCCAATCCGGGTTACCCCTTGAAGTGGGAAGTATTGAGCAAACCCACATATACGATCGTTCTGATCCAGGACGATCGCATATTGCTCCTGCCGCAGCTGTGCATCTCCGAATTCGACTTCCAGAGCTTTCATCTGCTCCCAGGGGAGCCAGCTGTAGATATTGTAAGGCGGGTCATACTGCCAACTGCAGATAAGCTCCGCATGTTCTTCTCGCATGGGTACAACGTGAAACGTCACAGGGGTTTCCTTCATACACCTGCATGCTCCTTTCCTTGAAACAGAACTCTTTGTCCACTCTACAAAAGAGATGTTCATTTAGCAAGTCTTCCTTCCCAAGAAAAAAAATGAAACAAAAGTTCCGGTAATTCCGTTTATATTATAACGGGATGGGTAAAAACATCATAAGGGCACGGACGAACGAACGCAAAATGAACCTGTTGATGTCGCAGGATATGCCCCGAGTAACTTGCAACATGAATAAGGATTGAAGCACAAAAAAACCGCCGGATACATTCCTGCGGAGAATGTACCGGGCGGTTCTGTTATGCTTCTTGCTTCGTTCCAGTATGGTTAATGGTTACAGCATCATGTTGCTCAGCTTGTCCCTAGTCAAGGGCCAGTGATTCATATGCGTCCGTGCTCATAATCCGTTTTGCGCCAACATAACGATTGGCCCAATAGTTTTCACTCAATGCACTGATCGTAACGCCTTTGGAAGAAGAGGAGTGTGCAAACTTTCCATCTCCTACAAAGATTCCTACATGAGATACGCCTTTACCTGTTGTATTAAAGAACACCAGATCGCCAGCTCTCATTTCCATGCGGGATACGGAATCGCCCATGTCGAATTGGGAACTGGATTGGCGTGCCAAATCAATACCCAACTTGTCGAATACATACCGTGTAAATCCGGAGCAGTCAAAGCCGTTAAGCGTTGTTCCTCCACTTTTGTATGTAGTTCCCATTGCTGAATCAATTACTGTGTCCATCTTTGAATCTGCGAATGCGCTACCTGCACCAAGTGATAAAGCGAATGTGATGCTAAGTACAGCTGCGGTTAATTTCTTCTTGAACAAGAGATATTCCCCTTCCAATGCCTGCGAGGTTAGCTTAAGGATTCGGTTGAAGGTCCCCTATGATCCCTCTGTAGCAAGATCAATTCACCCATAACTGGTTCCCCCGCTTCCCAGGTGCCAGGAATTTGGCTATGCTAGTTATGCACCTGCGAAATCAAGAAATGACGATTTAATTTTAAGTAGTTACAAATATGAATGTAAAGATTACAAAGTTGTTACTAAAAACTCACTGCGATTATTGTAACAGAGGAGTACGGCTTTGGCAACGTTTAACAACAAATTTAGCAAAAAAACCTCGACCTTTGACGGGGAAAGGTTGAGGTTTGCCTATTTATTAAGTACATATTAGGGCATGAGTTTAACATGTGATGGTAACAATTTTTAAACTATCTGCTCTCACCTTTGGATATTTTGGACTGCCATAATCGGAAATGGCTGCATATTTTCCACAGACTCAATAGACATCTGGCAAGTGGATACGTCTGTTGTAGTATAAGTCCGGTAAGTCCCGTTAATAACCATGAGGCTGAAGTGAATGCCCCAAAGACGAGCAGGTGTACTCCCCCCAGCAGGAGTGCAATGCCGATTACAGCGATGAGATGACGCAGTGCAATCCAGAGTGCTTTGAGGGTACCGTGAGCCCCGCCTTCTCCTTCTGGTGCCGAAACACCGAACTGCATGTAGAGTATGGCGTGGTGGATGATCCAACCATATACAATCCAGGCAGCAACATAAGGGATACCAGGCAAAAGTAATTGAAGGGAATGAAATCCGTCCATGAGAATCGAGTAGAGCTTCGGTATGAGCCAGTAGGCGGGCAGAAGTATCAATAAAGTACGTATGGTGTGGAGCAGCAGCATCGGTTTCCACAGATTTTTGATTCCGCGGACGAAGGGGATGCGCTCTTCTGTAGAGTTAAAGTGCTGAAGTGAGTAGAGCAGTCCTGCCTGAATGAGGGGGCTGATCAACATGCGAACCAGCAGCATGCCCCCCAGAATCCATAGATAACGATGAACCTCCGGATGGGTAGACAGGTTGAGTTGACTTTCCATTTTGAACAAAAGTGTACTCAGTTCCCCGGCATCAGAATCCGGATAACGCAGGAGTAGGGGGATGACCGCCGATTGTACCATTCGATAGAAGAAATATCCCCAAATGAGTTGATAGAGAAATAAGAGTGCGGCAATGAACATATGCTGACGGACGAGAAACCAGCCTTCACGTATTTTCGCTTTCACCGTTTCCACCTCACCATGACAGACCTCCGAATATGGCTTCTATTAGTTTGGTTACACTCATGCTCCAGCGGGATTTCGCCCGCTCATCCAGTCCGGATTTCAGGAAATTGTTCATATGGCGGTTCTCCAGCACGATCGTGTACAGGGGATCGGTCATGGCCCAGGATACGGGGGATGTGTGAGTTAATTTATAGGTGATGCGATCTTCTTTGCCATTCCATTGCTTGGTGAGGATATGCCCGTCTTCAAAAGCAATGCGAACAGGAACGGCGCTGTAGTCACTGCCTTTTTTCGCTATCGTCACGGATGACTCGTACAATGTTTGACCGTCTTTCTGTACGGGCGTAACACGAATCTTCTCTACAGCAAAGTCAGCCATCCCGTTACCATAGACGTATTGATCAAAATAATCAGACCAGGAAGTGCGAGTCACTTGTTCCACAACGTTCTGGAAATCAGCCGAAGTGGGATGTTTGAAGCGGTACTTCTTCACATAGGTAGAGAGAATGCGTTCCATCTTTTTGGTACCGACTTGATGTTCAATACCAAGCAATACAAGCTTGCCACGTGTATAGACATTGGCTGCATACTCATTCTGTGAATCAAACTTCCAGGATTCTTGTGTTAAGGATGAAGGAGACGTAATTAGTCCCGATTGTACCGGCAGATTCGGAATCAATCCGTATTCCTGCTCCATCAGTTTGTCTTCTGCATAAGAGGTGAACCCCTCATCCAGCCAGGCCTCCTCGAATTCGTTGCTGGCAACCATGCCGTAGAAGTACTGGTGTCCGATCTCGTGGATTACGGTACGTTCCAGGTCATAACCTGGCGTAGTGTCATCGGCTCCAAAGGCCGTAACTAGCGTAGGGTATTCCATACCTCCAGCACCGTTCCCCGCTTTGGGTGGAACTACGATGGATAAGGTAGCGTAAGGATACGGGCCAAACCATTTGCTATAATTGGCTAGAGCGGCCTTCGCAGCATGGAAATAACGTTCTTTCAGATCCTGATGAGCTGGGTCCAGATATAACTTGATTCGTACACCAGGCACATTGGGTGCAGAGAATGGTTCCTCGGCGTACACAAAATCGGGTGAGGCTGCCCAGGCGAAGTCATGCACATCATCGGCATAGAATTGATAGACCTTTTCTCCGTTTTTCACCACGGCTTGCTGCGTTGGAAATCCGGTAGCAGCCACTTTGTATGTTTCAGGCACTCGAATACGCACACTATATATACCGAAGTCGGCGTAGAACTCTGAATTGCCATGGTACTGGTGCAGATTCCAGCCTTCCGTTGTTCGTCCACGCCTGCCTACAGGTTCATAGGCACTTAATTTGGGAAACCATTGACCTGCCATGACAAAATGATCAGCAGTTCCCATCCGGGCAAAAATCTTTGGCAGATTCACTTCAAATCGGGTGTGGAGCGTGATGCTTTCCCCACCTTTGACGGGTTTGGGCAGGCGTACTTTAATGAGGGTGGTGTCCTTGATATTTCCGTCATCTGGTTGCACATACTGCATCCGGTGCAGGAGAGAGAGCCCGTCCTCCGTTTTCATTTCGGTAATGTTCATGGAGCCGTAACCATTGGTAGGCATGACATCACCCCGAAGCTTTCCGCCGGATTCCCTCATAAAGGTGGTGTCAGCAGAAGAGAAGGCGTTGGGATACATATGAAAGTAAAGCTCGCTGACGGTTTTTTTGCCTGGATGTGTCCAGGTAATCGTCTGAGTCCCTTCCAATACGTTTCCTTCGACCAGCTTCACATCCATGTGATATTCCACAACACGGTTGCTGTACACTTCGGCTGTAGGGGTCTGTACACTTTCTGGAGGTGCTGGAGTTGGAGCTATTGCCTTGGGCTTGCCCGATTCGGGGGCGAGTACTGGCAATTCGGAATGAGTTGAGCGATTATAACCCAGAGTGATCCATATCCCTCCGGCAAGTACACACAGGGCCAGGGATGCAGTGAGCCAGCTCTTGGCGCGTCGTGGAATCATCGTTAAATACCTCCCGTTGACAAGCATCTACAGCATGTATATGTTTGCAATGGGGCAATTATTAGTTAAAATATTTGTATCAACCCTTGGAGGCTATAAACATGGACCAAAACGAGCAAAACGGCAAAAAACAGATTGCCTTGAATATCGTTAGTGCAAAAAGCAAGCATAAAGGCTTCGGTGCAGGCTCCATTGATCTGAATAACCTTTCCCCGGTCATTATTGATAATGGCGAAGCCAAAATCGATATCGGTGCGATGCATGCGAAGAGCAAAGTGGAACGCAATATCAAGTTCTCTACTAATCGTGAAGATGTGCCCAACGGACGCCAGGTATGGCTAGTGTGGGTAGCTGTCGATCGCACGGAGGAAGGCCAACTGTATGGTGGAGCAACGGCATGTGAGATGTGGATTGATACGGAAGCAAGACGTGGATGGAAACTGTTGGCGGAACATGTGAATCGCATGGATTATGCCTTGAAGCGTCGCTTCATGCTGGATGAGCTTGGACCTGAAGCCCGAGCTGCACTTAAGACACTGCTGATCTCACACAACGAAGACTGGTGGAATGCTTCTCCAGATGTATTGAAGGAAGCACTCGCCTAAGGCAGATCATTCAACAAAGTATAAAAGCAAAAAGAAGCAAAAGGCCCCTTGACCGGAAAGTTCGGCTGGGGGTCTTTTGCTTGTGCATTAATCGTATTCATTGATCTGAATAATTATGAGTTTTCATTCGAAGTGAATTTCCAATTGTTTAATATAACCAGGAATTATAGGTGGCGTAACTAAGTCATCGCCCATTTACGTCATTCTACCCACCAACGTTTGAAATCTCCCCACCAAGAATGTTTCTCTTCCTGTATGCCTTGTTGATTCTGTACCTGACGTGTCTTCTCATCTTCTCCAGAATCTGAATCATCCGTCGTACCGTGACATACCTCTGTCGGTTCAGTACCATCAATAAAAACTTCCAATCGTTTCTCTTCACAACCGTTGCCTGCCAGCTTGCCGGATTCCGGGTCAATATAGACACTTACAACATGATCAGGCACGGTGAAAATTTTGGGTGGTACGCTCGCAAGAGCCTGCTCTGTGAATTGGGCAAAGATTGGCGCCGCCCGGCGACCATCCGAAGTTGAGATGGCTTTGCCTTGGTCGTACCCAACCCATACAGCGGTGGAGAGCTCGGGTGTGAATCCGACGAGCCAGGCATCCGTATTGGTCGTTCCCGTCTTTCCGGCAACCGGACGTTTGATCGCCTTAGACACCCGGTTACCCGTTCCCCCATTTTCGAAGACACTTTCCATTAAACGAGTCAGGACATAAGCTGCTGCAGGTTCCACGACGGTCTCAGCCTTGGTTTGAGGGGATTCATAGAGTACACGTCCTGCGGCATCTGTTACTTGCAGAATGGCGACAGGTGGCGTCCGTTGTCCACCGGCAGCAATGACGGAAAAGGCCGACGCCATCTCCAGTGGGCTGACAGGTGACGTTCCCAGTGCAAGAGAAGGTACGGCGCTCAGGTTGCTTGTAATGCCGAGGTTTTTTGCCATACTCACAACCTGCTCAGGACCGATCTGCATAATGGTGTTCACCGCATAAATATTGTCTGAAGCGGCGATCGCCTGTCTTAGATCAATCTCACCCAGATACTTGTCTCCAAAGTTGCCGGGTTTATAGGTTTTGCGGTCATTGTCATAGTGGAAAAGGGTAGGTTCACTGTTAAATATGGATGCACTGGTGAGTTGCTTGGATTCCAGGGCTGCTAGATACATAATCGGTTTAAACGCCGAACCTGGCTGGCGCGTTGTCGCCAGTACATGGTTAATCTGATTGGTGCGGTAATTCTTGCCGCCTACCATGGCTTTGATGTAGCCCGTACGAGGGTCGATGGACACGAGGGCCGTCTCCAGCTCGCTTTTGGCATCCATACCCTTCGCTATGGCGTCTTCCGCGGCTTTTTGTACACGCAGATCCAGGGTGGTGTAGATGTTCAATCCCCCATGATCCAGCATCGCTTCACTGATTCCCAGCTCTTTAATGGCCAGATTTCGGATATAGTCACGGAAATAAGGAGCACTTTCCACCGTTTTACGCTCACTTTCCGGTTTGAACGAAAGCATTTTCTCATAGGCCTTATCCGCTTCGGCCTGGGTGATCTTACCGATATCAGCCATGGCATTCAGCACAATCTTCTGTCGGTCTTTGGCATTCTTCATATGATTATAGGGTGAATAGTAGGTAGGTCCTTTCGGGATTCCTGCCAGCATGGCACTCTCTGCAAGATCCAGCTGTTTGGCTGATTTGCCAAAATACATTCGTGAAGCCGCTTCGATTCCGTACGCACCATGCCCATAATAGATTTCGTTCAGATACATCTGCAAAATTTCATCCTTGCTGTATTTCATCTCCAATTGCGCCGTGTACATGGCTTCCTTGGCTTTGCGAGTCCATGTTTTCTCATGAGATAGATATAGGTTACGCGCCAGCTGTTGAGTCAATGTACTCGCACCCTGCGACATCTGCATATGTTCGAGGTTAACGAGCACAGCCCGTCCCATCCCTTGCACGTCGAACCCGTAGTGATTATAGAATTTGCGGTCCTCTACAGCCAGAGTGGCATTGACCAGATCTGGAGCGATATCCTCCAGTTGAACGGGTACAGAGTCTTTGCCACCTGCAGAGAAGGTAGCGATGACTTCACCTTGACTGTCCAGTAATCTGGAATTCCGGTCAGAGTCTGCTAGGGGCAGGCTGGTTGCGTATAGATAGACCAATCCTGCAGCGGTAGCAAGTATGGCGAGCACGGCGAGCAGAGACAGGCTTTTAAACAATTTACGTACACGGAACCCGCGTTTGCGGGTCTTTTGATTTGGCTTGGTCATGGAACGGGCTCCTCTCTTTTCTTCCAGTATGGGACTGGATTGGCAGGGATATTCAATCGGGTGCATAAGCAAACAAAATGTAGCATTTTCGCCTTGAAAACCGTTTTGCAGTATAAACGTCAATCGCGTATAATGCAAAAGGGTAATGAAAAGGTAAGATTCGGTACAAGATATACTATCTATATAATGAAGTGAACCGCGGACCTTTCCCGCAGGCCAGCAATGATAACGCGATATGGCGCCGAACGCTGGACGTGCTTGGGCGAACTGATTATAGTGCACAGCACTTGGTCGGGTATGGCTGATCATTAACTTTACGGAAAGAAGGTAGAGATTATGGAATTGTGGTTTACGGAGAAACAGACCCCGGTATTCGGGATCACCGCGAAGATTAAGCAGACCTATGTTACAGAGAAAACGGATTTTCAAGATTTGGCCATGGTAGAAACCGAAGAATTCGGTAACATGTTGCTCCTTGATGGCATGGTGATGACGACTGTAAAAGACGAATTCGTATATCACGAAATGGCGGCACATCCTGCGCTGAACACTCACCCGAATCCGAAAAAAGTTCTGGTTGTCGGTGGCGGCGATGGCGGAGTCATTCGTGAAGTCATTAAACATGCTGCTGTAGAAAAAGCTGTTCTCGTCGAAATTGACGGTAAAGTTATTGAATACTCCAAAAAATATTTGCCTGAAATCGCCGGCAAGTTGGACGAGCCTAATGTTGAAGTGCTCGTAAATGACGGCTACATGCATATTATTGAACATAAAAATGAATACGATGTGATCATCGTAGACTCCACGGAGCCTGTAGGCCCAGCTGCGCCATTGTTTGAGCGTGGGTTCTATCAAGGCATCTACGAAGCATTGAAAGAAGACGGAATCTTCGTTGCCCAAACGGACAACCCTTGGTTCAAAGCGGATCTGATCCAGAAGGTGAACAAAGACGTCAAAGAAATCTTCCCGATCGTACATGTGTACGGCTGTAATATTCCAACCTACCCAAGTGGTTTATGGACATTCACCATGGGTAGCAAGAAACATGACCCGCTTGAAGTGGATGAGACTCAAATCCCGGAGATGGATACCAAGTATTACTCTCCGCGTCTGCACAAAGCAGCATTTGTACTTCCTAAATTCTTGGAAGATTTAACGAAATAAAAGGGGAAATCATTAATGAAACTGGATCAAGCTTATTCAGGAAACGTATTTATTTGCAGCTCTGAGGATTATGAGAACTCCAAAGCGGTTATCTATGGCATGCCGATGGATTACACCGTCAGCTTCCGTCCGGGTTCTCGTTTCGGCCCATCTCATATCCGTCAAGCATCGGTTGGACTTGAAGAGTACAGCCCATATCTCGACAAAAGCATTGTAGACATGACATACTTTGACGCTGGAGACCTGCTCTTGCCTTTCGGTAACGCGGGACGCAGCCTTGAGGTAATTCATGAATACATCGGCAGTCTGCTCGCTGACGACAAGTTCCCAGTTGGTCTCGGTGGTGAGCATCTGGTTACTTGGCCGGTCATCCAACAAATGTACAAGAAATACCCGGATCTTATCCTGATTCATATTGATGCACACGCTGACCTTCGTGAAAACTATGAAGGCGAGCCATTGTCTCACTCCACGCCAGTGCGTAAAGCAGCTGAGTTGATGGGTGGCCAAAACATCTATCAGTTCGGTATCCGTTCCGGTTCCCGTGAGGAGTTCCAGTATGGTCGCGAGAACATCAACTTCTATCCATTTGAAGTGGCAGCTCCGATGAAGGAAGCTCTTCCGAAGATGGGCAATCGTCCGGTATACGTAACTATCGACATCGATGTGCTTGATCCGTCAGCAGCACCAGGAACAGGTACAGCAGAAGCGGGCGGCATTACGTCCAAGGAACTGCTGGAAGCCGTTCATATGATCGCAGGAGCTGATGTGAATGTCGTTGGTTGTGACTTGGTTGAAGTTGCACCGATCTATGATCCAACACAACAGACACAGATTGTAGCTGCGAAGCTGATCCGTGAAATGCTGCTTGGGTTCGTGAAATAATCACAGAATAATCGATAAGTATAACGCTCTCTGTCTGCGCGCTTTTCAAATTTGCGCAGGGGAGGGCGTTTTTGTATTGTTAACTTTTGTACAGAGCTGTGATATACTGACTACATAAGTATTCAGTAGTATATTAATTGATATATTACATTCGTGAAGTATATGGTGATTGGGTTCGGTCATATACTAAAAAAGAGTCTTCACCGCGTCAACGGTAAAGACTCTTAGGACCCGATAGGCTGTGGATTGCCACGGCGCGCATGAATTAAATACTGTTGTTCAAGCGAAACCCACCGTTAGGCGCCAACCTTATGAGGTGGGTTTTCGCTTGCTACGAAACTTTTTGCGTAACCAACGGTAAAGCTTTCGTCCACTCAGTACAATACTGAGGATCGCAGCAATCCATCGGATTACATCAAGCAACGCTACAAGTGTGACCATCGACGTCACCCCCTTTCGGGAAGCTGCGTCGTGGTCTGAAAACATCCACCGATATTCAAAAGTCCATAACATTAATTATAGCACGTATGTTCCTATGTCTCTACCATTTATTGCATGTGTTCGTATGGATTCTTCTCTTACGCAGATATCCCGCCTTGGCATGACTCCATCTTAATATTTATGCCTTGAATGAAGTATCAGTTTTGTTATCCTTGCTGTGGTGATGTATCCCATTTAACTTAGTGTACACAATGTTTGGTGATGAACCACCCTTGCCTACATGATCCAATCATGGGTAAAGGTGGTTTTTTTCTTGCGAAATTGTCATCGGGGTTAATCAGATTGTTACGTTAGAACCATCAAATTTGGGTAAAACCATAAAAGGAGGTGTTACGATGACAACCAAGAGTACAATGACATGGAAACGGATTGGTGCACTCGCATTATCGTTAACGCTGGCTTGGGGGATGGGTCCGGTACATACGCTATCAGGTGCTAACGCCGCATCCTCACAGGCATGTGGAAAGGGAGATCATGGACTATCTGCTACACTGAAAAAAGGTAGTGGTGTGGAAGAGCAACACCTGCAATTTACTGACATTGATTTTCTTAATAATACGACTGGACGAGCTGGGGGTGAAGGCTTCCTGATCGGTACCTCGAATGCAGGATGTACGTGGCAGTCCATATATACCGGGCAGTGGCAATTCACACAGCTTGATTTTCCGAATAATGTGAACGGATATGCGCTGGCGCGAGTGAAGGATTCACCTGCAACCTATCTGATCCGTACCCATGATGGCGGATCGCACTGGACGCGGCTTGATACGCCGGGCATTCAATTCAAGCAAATCGATTTTCGCAATAAAGATGTAGGTTACGGTTACACCTATAATGGTGCATATCAGACGAAGGATGGCGGGGTAACCTGGAGTAAAATGAAAACACCTGCCAACACGCGTGCAGCTGCCTTTGCAACAGAGAAACAAGGGTATGCCGTCGTGGTTGTACCTGGATCGGGATATCATCTGAAGCAAACGAGTGATGGCGGCAAGAACTGGACCACCTCTCTTCAAGTTGTCTCAGACACATGGAGCGGAGCAGATCTGTATGCACATGGCCAGCAAGTATGGGCCCTTCTGTATGGTGATGCAGGCATGTCCCAACAATCCTACTCCCTCTATGCGAGCGGTAATCAAGGCAAGAACTGGACCCAAGTATTTGCGCAATCCACAGCAGGGGGAGGTCCTGCACCAGGTACAAACAGTACGGGCAAAGGAAACGGACCAGCCAACCCGGGTGGTCATCCCGGCAACATGGCGTTGATTGGTAATCAGACGGCGTATCTGTCTGCAGGTTCACCCGCAGCTGGCAAAGTGGGTATTGGACGTTCTTATGATACAGGTTCCACGTGGAAAAATATTGACCTGAAAGATCCGGGATACAGTTCCCGTATCTCGTTCCCATCGGCCAAGACGGGTTGGCTCGTAGTCACAAGTGATAACTCTCCTGCGATCTATCAGACTACAGATGGTGGAACGACCTGGACACAAAAAATGTTGTTGCCTTCAGAGCAGGATTAAATAGCCTGTTATTCTGAAATAACAACGGGGCAAATCCAAATTAGAAATGAATGATGATCAATTTGGTATGTCTCCGTATGAATTTCTATAACAAACAAGCCTTTTCCTAATCAATTACACAGGAAGAGGCTTGTTTGTGTAGAAATAAAAACGGTTGAAACCTACTCTAAAACAAGTTATTGTAAGCGATAACAATACATTATATGGAGGTTGAAATCATGGTTGATGTTATTTTAAAGGCAGATTCAGATCAAGGATTAATAAATCGCAATATATATGGTCACTTTTCCGAACACTTGGGACGTTGTATTTATGAGGGGCTGTGGGTAGGAGAAGATTCACCCATTCCAAATACGGATGGAATTCGAAATGATGTATTAACGGCCTTGCAGAAGCTTAATATTCCAGTACTTCGCTGGCCAGGCGGTTGTTTTGCCGATGAATATCACTGGAAAGATGGTGTAGGTCCGAAGAGTGAGCGTGCTCGTATGATCAATACACACTGGGGCGGTGTGGAAGAGAACAATCACTTTGGCACACATGAATTCTTGAGATTATGTGAGTTGCTCGGCACGGAGCCATATATCAGTGGCAACCTGGGTAGCGGTACAGTGCAGGAGATGCAGGAATGGGTGGAATACATCACGTTTGACGGCGAATCCCCGATGGCGAACTGGCGTAAGAGTAACGGTAGGGAAGAACCGTGGAAAATGAAGTATTTTGGCGTGGGAAATGAGAACTGGGGATGCGGCGGCAATATGCGTCCTGAATATTATGCGGATGAATATCGCCGGTATGCTACATATGTACGTAACTATTCCGGGAACGAGATTTATAAAATCGCTTGTGGACCGAACGAAGGCAACTATGAATGGATGGAAGTCCTGATGCGGGAGGCTGCTCGCTTTATGGATGGGATCAGTCTTCATTATTACACTATCCCTACAGGAGAGTGGAATGATAAAGGCGCAGCTACAGGATTTGGTGAGGCTGAATGGTTCACCACCTTGAAAAAAACGCTCCATATGGATGAATTACTGGTGAAACACTCCGAGATTATGGACAAATATGATCCAGAGGGCAGAGTCGGCATTATTGTGGATGAATGGGGTACCTGGTATAACGTTGAGCCGGGAACCAATCCAGGATTCCTATATCAACAGAACACGATGCGGGACGCTGTGCTTGCAGGTGTTAACCTGAATATTTTCAACCAACATAATAAACGGGTACACATGGCAAATCTTGCGCAGATCGTCAATGTACTTCAATCGCTTGTGCTCACGGAAGGGGACAAAATGCTCCTGACTCCTACGTATCATGTATTTGATATGTATCAGGTTCATATGGATGCGCAGCGACTGGATTTGAATTATGACAGCCCTGGGTATACCTTCGGAGAAGAAACCATTCCTCAGCTCAGCTTGTCAGCCTCCCGCAACAAGGATGGGGTCATTCATGTGACAGCTTGTAATCTAAGCCACACGGATGAGTTGGAAGTAGTATGCCAGCTGGACGCAGCTCAAGCGGCTAAAGTAACCGGGCAGATTCTGCACCATACTGATTTTGGTGCATTCAATACCTTTGAACAGCCGAATCATGTTCAGCCTGTGGCGTGGGAAGGACTCACACTGGAGAATAACACCTTGCGTTTTGTCCTTCCACCAGCATCGGTTGGGGTCATCGCTGTCGAGGGTTAATGATGAAAAGGCAGGAACCTTGCAAGGGCTGTAATGATCAGTACGATGTGAAGATTAGCGATGCCAAAATGGCCAGACTTGTGGAGATTGCCTCACGTTCGCGTCCGACGGTACAGGATGAGGAATATGAACGGCGGTTATCCATCTGCTCTACTTGTCCGGGATTGCAATATGGCACAACTTGTCGGCATTGTGGTTGTCTCGTACAGGTGCGAGCGAAGCTGAGTGAGTCGACATGTCCTTTTCCTTATGAATCGCAATGGGCCTGATCGGATGAACGAATCTTATTATAATGAAGCAAAAGGGAGTTGCACTTTACAGGTGCGGCTCTTCTTTTTTGGCTTGATGAGGAAAAAACTCTGAATTTGGATTTGAATTGAGCGAGGGAACTGGATATAGTTATACAGTAGAGTATAGGATAGCGAGCTATCCGGGAATATGAGCGCGTATAGCGACACAACAATACGGGAAGGGCTGTTCTCACCAGCCGTGCCTGATTTTGCGTCGCCTCGAATATAATGGAGGTTAACATTCATGTCGAACATGCGACCGGTACACATCCGGCTGCACAGCCGTTATGAAGGTGAAGATGTGCTGCAGGAAATGCAGGGTGAAGCTGTGTTAAAAGGGTCCGTTCTTTATGTTCGTTATGAAGAACCGCAGGTTGGACCTGAGGGAGGTACAACCCGTACAACATTGAAGCTGGGCGGACAATCCATCAAGATTATACGTCACGGTGAGGTGGAATCGGAGCAGACTTTTGAATTGAATCGGAAGCTTCCTGGTTTCTACCGATCGCCATACATGTCGTTTGCCCTGTCCACGCATACACAGAAGCTGGAACTTTCCATTCAGGGATTGAGCGCACGCGCAGCGTGGAGCTACGACTTTTACCGCTTTGATGAAGAATCCGGACATTTCGCGATTAGTTTGCATATACAGGAGGAACCAATTTCATGACACGTAATCCACTAGATACGATTAACGAACGGGTAAGCACGGCTATCGGCAACGCCATTGTGACGGCCGGAATTGTTACGCAGGAAGAATTGCCAGCCATCACATTGGAAGTGCCACGTGAGAAAACACACGGGGACTTGGCAACCAATGCTGCCATGCAGCTGACCAAGATTGCCAAGCGCAATCCGCGTCAGATTGCTGAAGAGATCATTGCCAATCTGAATCTGGCAGAAGCTGGAATCGAGAAGGCTGAGATTGCGGGCCCAGGATTCATTAACTTCAAATTGGACAAGAGTTACCTTTATCCAGTACTTGCACTTGTGCAGGAGCAGGGTGAAGATTACGGCAGAATTAACATCGGAGAAGGACGCAAAGTCGAGATGGAGTTTGTCAGTGCCAATCCGACAGGCAGCCTGCATCTGGGCCATGCCCGTGGAGCAGCTGTAGGTGATGCACTCTGTAACATCCTTGACTATGCAGGATATGATGTAACCCGTGAATACTACATTAATGACGCAGGTAATCAGGTGTTTAATCTGGCTCGTTCCATTGAAGCTCGTTATCTGCAAGAGCTGGGTCAGGATGCTGAGATGCCTGAAGACGGTTATCACGGTGAAGATATTAAAGGATTCGCCAAGCAACTTGTTGCTGAAAAGGGTGATGAATTGCTGTCCATGCATCCGGGTGACCGTGCGGCTTATTTCCGTGACTTTGGCCTGGAGAAGGAACTGGACAAGATCAAACGTGACTTGAATCGCTTCCGTGTGAACTTTGACATCTGGTTCAGCGAAACTTCTCTGTACGACAACGGAGAAGTTCTGCGAGTACTTGATGAATTGCGTGACCGCAATGAGATCTATGAGCAAGATGGAGCAACTTGGTTGAAAACGATGCAGTACGGTGACGACAAAGAACGTGTGTTGATCAAGAACGATGGCACGTATACTTACCTTACGCCAGATATTGCTTATCACCGCGACAAATATGCTCGTGGATACGACACGATGATCAACATCTGGGGTGCCGATCACCATGGATATATTCCACGGATGAAAGCCGCGATGCAAGCACTGGGTAATGACCCTGAGAAACTGGTGGTCTTGATTGCACAGATGGTGAGCTTGTTCCAGAACGGTGAAAAAGTGAAGATGTCCAAGCGTACAGGTAAAGCTGTAACGATGGAAGATCTGATGGATGAAGTCGGCATTGATGCCATCCGTTACTTCTTCACAATGCGCAGCATGGACTCCCATCTGGACTTTGACATGGACCTTGCGATTTCGACATCCAATGAGAATCCGGTATTCTACGTACAATACGCGCATGCACGTGTATGCAGCGTATACCGTCAGGCTGAAGAACAAGGTATTGAACTGCTGCCACTGGCACAGATTGACCTGTCCAAGCTGACAACAGAGCACGAGTATGACCTTCTCCGCAAAATGGGAGAGTTGCCTGAGGAAATCTCGGCAGCAGCAACAGGATATGCGCCTCATCGTATCATCCGTTATGTATACGAGTTGGCATCCCTGTTCCACAGCTACTACCGTGCAGAACGTGTCATTACGGAAGACACGCAGCAAACTCAAGCACGTCTGGCACTGATCGGTGCTGTACGTACCGTTATCGCAACAGCGCTTCGTCTGGTAGGCGTAACCGCTCCTGACAAAATGTAAATTCCAGGCTCGCGGCCTATCCGTCGCTCTGCCTAAGGCAAAAAGTCTCCATGTCCATGTTGAGTGCCTTCAACGTGGTACATGGAGACTTTTTTTGTTCTGTGCCCTAGCTGAAGAAACGAAATGCCTGGTCCATCCAAGGCACACTAGCCTGCTCTGACATCACAGTGGACGTAACCTAGGGTCTCAGCCGCTACGTAATACTCCCTCTGCATACTACCTGGGCCGGGCTACTGCGTTTCGCCACGAGCCTCAATCAAGTTCTGCTGACGGCTGACAGAGCTGGCTCACTCCCCGCCCTCCTGCATTAGCTTCAGGGCATCAATCTCACCACCGCGCACCTTGCTCTTTGCGGTGGTAGTCTTGCGGGCGCGCAAAGGGATCGTAGCACGTTTGACGAGTGTCTTGATTTCACTAGGGGATAACCCCGGATGTTTGGAGAGTAGCAAGGCGATAGCGCCACTCACATGGGACGTCGCCATGGATGTGCCGCTCATCTCGTGATGCTTGCCTTGTACCCAGGAGGAGACAATTTTATCACCGGGTGCATAGACATCCACATATGCGCCACGATTGCTGAAGGACGCAATACGTCTGTTTTTGTCGGTTGCCCCAACAGATATGGTCTGGGGATACCGTGCAGGGTAATCAATACTGCGGCGTTTGCCGTCATTTCCTGACGAAGCAACAATAACGATTCCAGCATGGTACGCACGGTTGACAACGTCAAGAAGCGCCTTGCTACGTGTTTTCATGCCAAAGCTCATATTGATGATATCGACCTTGTTGCGTACACACCAGTCGATGCCAAGTACAATGTCGGATACATAAGCCGATCCGTTGTGGTCAAATGCTTTCACCGGATAGATCAGGGAACGTGGAGCTACACCAATCATGCCTGCGGTACTGTTGGCAGCAGCGATAGTCCCTGCAATGTGGGTGCCGTGTCCGTTATCATCATGAGGAAGCAAGCTGCGGTTTAACAGGTTGATTCCACGCGCCAGAGAATAACGAAGATCAGGATGGTGATAATCAGCACCTGTATCAATCACACCGATTTTAATCCGGTGTCCGGTAGACACAGACCATACTTTGGGCGCCCGAATCTGCTTTACTCCCCAGGGTATGCCTTGAGCATTGCTTGGTTTGCTGTGGAGTGCAGTGGCATGAAGGGAGATGGGAACGTCTGCTTCAATCGTAATTTCATCCCCATAGCGGTATAGGTCCTCCGGGCGTTGGACTGGAGCGATAATGGAACGAGCCAGTCGCGAGGAACGGACAGCCCCAAGGTCGGTGAATTCATTCCGCATTCGGGACAATTCTACGAGACAGGCCTCGTACTGCTGCGGTTTGGCAAATCGGATCAAATATCGCCCTCCCTGTTCTGGTTCAGGGCGTCGCATTCCGTCAATCAATTGATGCAATAAACCAGTATAGTCCATAATGGGCAGCCCCCTTCGGGATGAACATGCTGAGGTATTCTATGAATGCGCTCATCCCGCCGCATGGGGAACTTGCCCTTTTTTTACAAAAACACATTCTCTTCGTGTCAAAACGGGCGCAGGGACATATGATGGATGGAGAGCTAGAGGGCTCTTGCGGGGAACCTGGTGAGGAGTAATCCTCCAAGGGTATACAGTCAGAAGGCGGAGGGGACTCCGTCTTTTTTATTATGGAGTTGTCTCTTTGGCAAAGAGGATATTCCTGTGGGTTTGATGTCACTTCACGTTTAATATGTGGACATATTGTTGCTGCTCTCCGCATTTGCGTCACATCCGTACATAAAAACTTGCTTTTTAACGCTAAATAGGTTTTACTTAGGTTTGTTAATGGATATGTTATACGTAACAGTCCAGTTCGTAGGGGTTAAAAAGTGAATTTTGTGTGAGAGGAAGTGTCTGCAGTGAGTACCTCGCTCAATTTGAAAATTGATAAAGAAAAGGTAAAAGAGATCCCTTTGGTGGACCTTGCCTTTATGGTGCTGAAAGCGGCTAATACGCCGTATTACTATCGTGACTTAATGAATGAGGTAGCGAAGCAGCGCGGAATGACTGATGAAGAAATCAACGAGTTTATCGCCCAGCTATATACCGAGATTAATATCGATGGCCGTTTTGCTTGCGTCGGTACAAGTCTGTGGGGCTTAAAGCGCTGGTATCCGGTAGCTGGAACAGAAGATTCCATGACGGGTGCGAAGCGTCCGCGTATCATCAACGATGAAGACGATGATCTGGAAGATGAAGACTTCGGTGAAGAAGAAGACAGCTATAGCAGCGATGAAGGCTTCGACAGCACTGATAAAGACGAAGAAGAAGACGAAGAAGATGAAGACGAAGACGACATCTTTGACGAAGAAGACAGCGAAGAAGAAGTGCTGGTTGAAGATGATGATCTGGAAGATGAAGACCTCGAAGAAGACGAAGAAGAGTCCGAAAACGAGGATGAATTTGACGACGATTCTGATAATCGGTAGTCATTTTTGACGTCTATAATTTACCCGTTTCCCCGGAATAGTCAGCCTTGACAGCAGACGGGGTAACGGGTAAACTATTGCATGGGCTTATGAATGAGCGACAATATATTTATGTTTTTTATAGAAGGTGCCCCGTCCTGCGGGAGTACTTTTTTTTGTATTTTTAGAGGCATAATTTTGCAAAATGTTTTCAATTCCACATGCTCCCGGCCAACATTTCGTGGCCCGTTTTTGTATATCAAAAACACGAAATGGAATGAAGGCTACCGGAATGTTTGCACCATTTTTTGCTGTAGAACAACGTTTATTTAAACCGTCTTCGCAGAAAGAGCAGTTCGCAGATGCAGGGAATTTCTGCCATTGCTCTTTTTAACGATGATTACCTGGGAAACAGGTTACGATAACATCATATATCGCCTGAATTTCTGTACTTATATTAGGAGGGTAATAACAGTGACAAAGTATATTTTCGTGACGGGCGGAGTTGTGTCCTCCCTGGGCAAAGGGATTACGGCTGCTTCTCTGGGCAGATTGCTGAAAAACAGAGGGCTTAAGGTAACGATCCAGAAATTTGATCCATATATTAACATCGACCCAGGGACAATGAGCCCTTATCAGCATGGCGAGGTTTTTGTAACGGATGATGGCGCGGAAACGGATCTGGATCTTGGCCACTATGAACGTTTTATTGATATCAATCTCTCCAAAAACAGCAACGTCACGACTGGTAAAGTATACTCTTCCGTCATCAGCAAAGAGCGGCGCGGGGAATATCTGGGCGGAACGGTACAAGTTATCCCACACATTACGAACGAGATCAAAGAGCGTGTATTCCGCGCTGGACGTGAAGCGGGTTCGGATGTGGTTATTACGGAAATTGGCGGAACAGTGGGCGACATTGAGAGTTTGCCTTTCCTGGAAGCTATCCGTCAGATCAAGAGTGATGTAGGTCGCGACAATGTGATGTATATCCACGTAACACTTATTCCTTATATCAAAGCAGCTGGTGAAGTGAAAACAAAACCAACACAACATAGTGTTAAGGAATTACGAAGCATCGGTATTCAACCAAATGTGATTGTATGCCGTACAGAGTATGAATTGTCTAAAGATATGAAAGCCAAGATCGCTCTCTTCTGCGACATTGATGAAAATGCCGTGGTTGAATGTCGTGATGCAGACACGTTGTATCAAGTACCTCTGAACCTGCGTGAAGAAGGCTTGGATGAGATCGTGGTAAATCACCTGAAACTGACTACTCCTGCACCGGATATGAGCGAGTGGGAAGGGTTGGTTGACCGGATCAACAAGTTGGAGCATACAGTTGAGATCGCTATTGTTGGTAAATATGTAGCGCTGCATGATGCATACCTGAGTGTTGTTGAGTCGTTGTCTCATGCAGGATTTGCATCCAATGCTGATGTGAAAATTCGCTGGGTTCCTTCTGAAGATATTACGGATGAGAATGTAGGCGACCTGTTACATGGTATTGGCGGTATCCTTGTTCCTGGTGGATTCGGAGATCGTGGTATTGAAGGTAAAGTATCGGCAATCCGTTACGCTCGTGAGAAACAAATTCCGTTCTTCGGTATTTGCCTGGGTATGCAGGTTTCCGTTATTGAATATGCACGTTCCATCGTTGGCTTGAATGGTGCGAACAGTTCCGAGATTAATCCGGCTACGGAATTCCCGGTGATCGATCTGTTGCCTGAGCAAAAAGATATCGAGAATCTGGGTGGCACGATGCGTCTGGGTCTGTATCCTTGTAAGCTTCAGGAAGGTTCTTTGGCGATGGCTTGTTATGATGACGAGCTGGTGTATGAGAGACACCGTCACCGGTATGAGTTCAACAATGAATACCGTGAAACGATCGAAAAAGCAGGACTGGTTATCTCGGGTACATCCCCGGATGGACGTCTGGTTGAGATCGTGGAACTTCCAGGACACCCATGGTTCCTGGCGGTACAATTCCATCCGGAATTCACTTCCCGTCCAAACCGTCCGCAACCATTGTTCCGTGAGTTTGTAAAAGCTTCTCTGGAGAATGCGCAGAAGTAATAAATTTTTTTGTGTTAACGTAATAGATATTGGGGATGTTCCTGGCAACCATAGCGGATGCCGGAACATCCTTTTTTTTGCGTAGAAAGCAGGTGGAAATGCTTTTTGTCATTTTGTGAAGGTAGCAGGATTTTAATGGAAGAGGTAGAATACTTATCATGACGACTATGGGATAGTTATCCAGATTCGAAGATGTGCATGCTTTCCTAATTCTAGGAGGTTACAGAGTGGAAGATAAAAAAGTTTTGATTGTTGATGACCAGAATGGTATTCGAATCCTGTTAATGGAAGTGTTCAGCAGTGAGGGGTATAACACGTTTCAAGCACCCAACGGCAAGGTTGCTCTGGAGATTGTGAATAATGATAAGCCTGACCTGGTATTGCTCGATATGAAGATTCCTGGGATGGACGGTCTTGAAATCCTGAAACATATTAAAGAAATTGATCCGGGTATCAAGGTGATCATGATGACCGCTTATGGTGAACTGGACATGATTAAGGAAGCCACGGATCTCGGAGCGCTCATGCACTTTACGAAACCGTTTGATATCGACGAGATGCGAGTGGCTGTGAATATGCAACTTCGCAACGGTACCGCCAATAAATGCAGCTGAATCCTGTTGATACAGGATTTTTTTGCGTGTGGAGAACATAGAAGGTACGTGGTGGGAAAATGAGGTATTTCACCCCTTCATCCGGGGAATATTGGAAATGGGGAAGTTATAAAGCGGTGTCTATGAAAACTGTGCTGCAAAGCACAGCATTTTTGCAAATGCTTGTTTAGTATTTGACATGGGATGTGGTATAATAAGCCCGTATGTGATTTCGGCTAAAAACCATAGACACAACCCAAACCCCTAGGAGGATTGAAACCATGCCATTAGTATCTATGACAGACATGTTGAACAAAGCACTTGAAGGAAAATATGCAGTTGGTCAATACAACATCAATAACCTTGAGTGGACTCAAGCGATTCTTGGTGCTGCTGAAGAAGAGAAATCCCCAGTAATCTTGGGTGTATCCGAAGGCGCAGCACGTCACATTGGTGGCTTCTACACTGTAGTTAAAATGGTAGAAGGACTCATTCACGACATGAAAATCACCGTTCCAGTTGCAATTCACCTGGACCACGGTTCAAGCTTCGACAAGTGTAAAGAAGCGATCGATGCTGGATTCACATCCGTTATGATCGACGGTTCCCACCACTCTATCGATGAGAACATCGAAATGACTAAAAAAGTTGTTGAATATGCACACGCTAAAGGCGTTTCTGTAGAAGCTGAAGTAGGTACTGTAGGCGGACAAGAAGACGACGTTATCGGCGGCATCATGTACGCTGATCTGAACGAGTGTATCCGTATCGTTAAAGAAACAGGTATCGATACATTGGCACCAGCTCTTGGTTCCGTACACGGTCCTTACCATGGCGAGCCTAACCTGGGCTTCAAAGAAATGGAAGAAGTTCGTGACGCGGTACAAGTTCCACTCGTATTGCACGGTGGTACAGGTATTCCTAAACACGACATCGACAAAGCCATTTCCCTGGGTACATCCAAAATCAACGTAAACACAGAGAACCAAATTGCTTTTGCAAGAGTGGTTCGTGAAGTGCTTGCAGCTAAACCAGATGCTTACGATCCACGTACATTCATCGTACCAGGCCGTGAAGCAATCAAAGAAACCGTTAAAGGTAAAATCCGTGAGTTTGGTTCTAACAACAAAGCGTAATTTATCTTTACCAGTTCCATACTGTGAAATGGAAAAACACCGCCTAGCCGGTGTCTTTCCATTTTCACACCTTATTTCTACATCGGAAGCCAACAGCACGTATTGCCGTTCATCGGCTGCAAAACACGTAGGGGGACATTAAGCTTTATGGAAAAATTGATGATTAGTGGCGGACGTCCGTTACAGGGAACTGTAACTATAAGCGGCGCCAAGAACAGCGCCATTGCGCTTATTCCTGCAGCATTGCTTGCCGAGTCAGAAGTCGTGTTGGACAACCTGCCGCTTTTGAGTGACGTGGCGGTTTATGCAGAAATTTTGGAGGAACTCGGAGCACGTGTGACTTGGGAAGGCAGTCAGATGAAGATTGACCCTTCTGACATCAAATCCATTCCTATGCCGAATGGTCCCGTGAAGAAGCTTCGCGCTTCGTATTATATGATGGGTGCATTGCTAGGGCGTTTCAAAGAAGCGACCATAGGTTTACCAGGGGGCTGTAATTTTGAGCCTCGTCCAATTGATCAACATATCAAAGGGTTTGAAGCGCTTGGCGCAACCGTAACAAACGAACATGGCTCCATTCATTTGCATGCCAAAGAGCTGCGCGGCGCAAAAATCTATCTTGATGTAAGCAGTGTCGGCGCAACCATTAATATCATGCTGGCGGCTACTCGTGCCAAAGGCTCTACAATTATCGAAAACGCGGCTAAAGAGCCTGAGATTATAGATGTAGCAACACTTCTGAATTCCATGGGTGCCAGCATCAAGGGTGCGGGTACCGAAACGATCCGTATTGAAGGAGTCTCGGAGCTTAAAGGCTGCCGTCATTCCATCATTCCGGACCGTATCCAAGCAGGTACGTATATGATCGCTGCAGCGGCGACGCGCGGAGATGTTCTGATTGACAATGTGATTCCCAAACATCTGGAAGCTTTAACGGCAAAGCTGCTGGAAATGGGTGTTGGCATTGAGGAATTGGATGAAAGTATACGTGTCATTGGTAAACCAAGCTATAACCACGTTGACGTGAAGGCGCTTGTATATCCTGGTTTCCCAACGGATCTACAGTCACCCATGACGAGTGTTTTAACACAGGCAACCGGTGTGAGTGTCCTGAGCGACTTTGTATACAGTAATCGGTTCAAGCATGTGCCTGAGTTAGTGCGGATGGGTGCAAAGATTCGAGTAGAAGGGCGGTCAGCGATTATTGAAGGCAGTGCATTAAACGCGGCCAAAGTAAAAGCATCCGATCTTCGCGCTGGAGCAGCGCTGGTGATCGCAGGTCTTACGGTCAGTGAAGGTGTGACTGAAGTAACAGGGGTCGAATATATCGATCGTGGTTACGATCATCTGGTGACTAATCTGCGCCTGCTCGGTGCAGATGTATGGCGGGAAACCGATTAAACGGGAAGCGTTATGCATAATTTGGTCCTACAAATGTTTTTTTAACTGAACTGCATATCTTTTTGTTGATTGGGTAAACCTGTTTTAATAGAGTTCTCAGTCTCTCCGGCATAAGACGAAATGTTTCTGTTTCCTTTACCGGAGGGTCTTTTTTTGAATTAAACTTCATATGGCTGTAAGAACATCATTTCTCATCCCCAACCCCCGGTTTTGTTTGAACTGCGCTCCACAGCCGGTCTATCCGGATTGATCGCCTCAATGCATCGTTCACTCAATAGCGGATCTTGCCGAATGTTGGCCATCCCACCCGGAAACTTACACTCAAAGACAAGTATTTGCATTATAACGGTTACATTCCGTACAATGGACAGAAGAGATTGTGGCATATGCTGCGCTCTATAGCCGGAACATCTAGCGAAACTATCCATTTCACACGGACTTATTAATTGAATAGGTGGTTATTATATGGATCTACAAATTTCCGATTTGGAAGAAATGAAACTAACGGACCTCTACAAACTGGCCAAAAAATATCAGATACCTTACTATGGTACGTTAAAAAAGAAAGAATTAATCTTTGCTATACTACGTGCACAAGCTGAACAGAGCGGTCTGATGTTCATGCAAGGCGTACTCGAGATTTTACCTGAAGGTTACGGATTCTTAAGACCGATCAACTACTTGCCAAGTACGGAAGACATCTACATCTCAGCTTCTCAGATTCGCAAGTTTGACCTAAGAACAGGTGACCTCGTATCAGGTAAGTGTAGAACGCCTAAGGAAAACGAGAGATACTTCGGTTTGTTGCAAGTCAACGCTGTAAATGGTGAGAATCCATCGGCGGCTGCAGAGCGACTTCACTTCCCGGCACTAACCCCACTGTATCCGCAGAAAAAACTGGTTCTCGAAACATCCCCCAACCATTTGTCCACACGCATTATGGATGTGCTCGCCCCGGTAGGATTGGGACAGCGCGGATTGATCGTAGCACCTCCCAAAGCGGGTAAAACGCTTCTCCTCAAAGAAATTGCCAACAGCATCTCAACTAACAATCCTGAAATTGAACTGTTTGTCCTGTTGATTGACGAACGTCCAGAGGAAGTAACGGATATGTCGCGTTCGGTAAAAGGGGAAGTTGTGGCTTCAACATTTGATGAACTGCCTGAGAATCATATCAAGGTGGCGGAATTGGTGCTTGAACGTGCGCTTCGTCTGGTTGAGGCTAAAAAGGATGTTGTTATCCTGCTGGATAGCATTACACGTCTTGCCCGTGCATATAACCTGGTTATTCCACCATCCGGTCGTACGCTTAGTGGTGGTATTGACCCAGCTGCATTCCATCGTCCGAAACGTTTCTTCGGTTCTGCCCGGAATGTGGAAGAAGGCGGAAGCCTGACCATCTTGGCAACGGCATTAATTGATACTGGATCACGTATGGATGATGTCATTTATGAAGAGTTTAAGGGTACAGGTAATATGGAGCTCCATCTGGACCGTCGTCTGGCAGAGCGCCGCATATTCCCGGCGATCGACATTCGCCGTTCCGGTACACGTCGTGAAGAAGTGTTGCTCAGCAAGGAAGAATTGGATACAATCTGGGCGATTCGTAAAAACATGAATGATTCCCATGACTTTGTTGAAGGATTCCTGAAAAAACTTCGTAACAGTAAGACAAATGCAGAGTTTTTGGCGGCTTTTGATTCGGCTGGTAATAGCCCAACAAGCAATTCCGGGACAACAACAACCCGTCGCTCACCTAGACAGACAGCAACGTCAGGTACATCGACGTAAGTGTCGTTCGACTAATCACTTTCTTTTTGCAGCATTGCTGTGAATGTTACAATACACTCGTCGTTAGGTTTAACCCATTAGATGTGAGGAGAACATCATGTATTTAGTATACGCAGATGAAAAAGGTAATGTATTTGATCATCCTTCCCTGTACGGGCTTGCCCGCAGTGGAGATATGATCGTTGAGATTATGGAAGACGAACTCATCCCTTTGCCAGAGGGTGCAACGTTGGTTGGACTCCCGAGTACCCGGCCCATTGGTATGGACCCGGACACAGGTGAGATGTTGCCGATGCCAACGGACACACAGGCTGTAGGTGCGTTGCTTCCACAGGGATTCACTCGTTTGTGTCTCCCTGGTTATGTGAAGACGGATAAAGAGTATAAATTGCCTTTATTCGGTTATTCCGCAGTGGTTTGGAAAGATGGCGGTTTCTATGTCACGGCTGCGAAGTCGGATAGTCCTGACCAATGGAATCCGCTCAACTGTGATCGTGACGATGTACGTTCCGGGGTTAAACGATTGACAGAGCAATACCCCGAGAACCGTCTCTACACGCATCTATCCAACTGTGCGCTTGGATATGAATGCCTAACTTCATCGAACACGTTCCTGAATCGTTGGGAAGGTGGAGTGCCGGTATCCTATTCATGCAATGCGGGCTGTTTCGGGTGTATCTCCGAGCAACCGGATGATAGCGGCTTTGTTTCCCCACAGACACGTATGAACTTCCGACCACGTGTGGATGAGATTGTGGAGGTTATGCTGGAACACCTGAAGACGCCGGAGTCTATCATTAGTTTTGGACAAGGTTGTGAAGGGGAGCCTTCCACGCAGGCCAAGCTGATTATTGAAGCGATTCGCGAAGTGCGTTCCGTAACGGACATGGGGTATATCAACATTAATACCAATGCCGGTCTGAACGATCATATTAGAGGTATTGTAGATGCTGGATTGGATCTGATGCGCGTAAGTACAATTAGCGCACTGGATGACCACTATAACGCCTACTATAAACCGCGTGGTTATACCTTAGCCAATGTTGAGAAATCGATGAAATACGCAGCGCAGCAGGGTGTATACACGTCCATTAACTATCTGATCTTCCCGGGCGTAACAGACCGTGAAGAAGAGATTGAGGCGATGATTGAGTTTGCGAGAAGAACCGATCTACGCTTGATTCAGATGCGTAATCTCAATATTGATCCGGAGAGCTATCTTGAATTAATTCCTCCAGCTCAAGGTGATATCCTGGGCATGAAGCAGATGATTGAGATTTTTGAAGACGAGTTGCCTGATGTTGTGATCGGATCGTACACCCATGTTCCACCCGCTGGAATGGCACGTCCAAAACGGTTGATTACCTCATAACAATAATGGATTGCAACAGGCACAAGGCCGTGTTATAATCTCAGGGTTGTGCCATTTACTCTGGGTCCGCTTGAGGCTCAGGGCGGAAAGAGGTGAAAGGTAATGAAAGAAGCAATTCATCCTAATTACACGATTGGTCAAGTATCTTGCGCTTGCGGGAATACTTTTGAGACAGGTTCGGTTAAAGACGGACTTCGTGTAGAGATTTGCTCCGCGTGCCACCCGTTCTTCACAGGTAAACAGAAGTTTATCGATGCTGGCGGCCGTGTTGATCGTTTCAAAAAGAAATACGGAATCTAATTGGACAATTCTTGGAGTTGTCTGCTAATTGCATCCAACATACCCCTGCTAATCTGGCAGGGGTTTTTATATTTTATATGTAAGCATGGTTGCTTCCGAGTTCCTCTGGTTGCAATTTGGATAACCTTACGTTATACTATTTCTTACCGTGCTAGATGGGGAGGTAGCGGTGCCCTGTAACTCGCAATCCGCTATAGCGAGGTTGAATTCCTGCTAGAGGTTTTGCCGATGTGAGGTTTGGTCCCTAAACGTGGTGTTGACGGTTGGGTCCTCCGCAATGAGTACTCATGAACCTGGTCAGGTCCGGAAGGAAGCAGCCATAAGTGAGATCACTCTTGTGCCGGAGGGTTGCCTAGCCCGAGCTATTGTTCAGGGGTGCCACTTGGATCGCAAATATCGATAGCAGGTGCACGGCTTATCTTTTAAATGTAGAGACCTTTGCAGTTGTATGTATGCAGAGGTCTTTTTGATATGTCTTAATAAACCACGCATGAATGAGTCAGATAAAGTTTGGATTCACCCTAGAATATAGTATAATAGGGGAACGACAAAGGACTCGAATGCGAAGTGGAAGGAAGGTAACGCATCATGGAGCATATCGCGTTATACCGGGCTTGGCGTCCCCAGTCGTTTCAAGATATGGTGGGGCAACAGCATATTATTCAGACCTTGCAGAACGCGATTCGTGAACAGCGGACTTCCCATGCCTACTTATTTAGCGGGCCCAGAGGAACGGGAAAGACAAGTGCCGCCAAGATTTTGGCCAAAGCTGTGAACTGCGAACGTGGGCCTGCGCCTGAACCTTGTAACGAGTGTGAAGCTTGCCGCAGAATTACGACTGGCGCTGTGATGGATGTGCAGGAGATTGATGCTGCATCCAATCGTGGCGTTGAAGAAATCCGTGATCTTCGGGAAAAGGTTAAATATGCGCCAACCGAGGTCCGGCAGAAAGTCTATATTATTGATGAAGTGCACATGCTGACAACGGAGGCATTCAATGCTTTGCTCAAAACATTGGAAGAGCCACCACCGCATGTGATGTTTATTTTGGCAACAACCGAACCGCACCGCCTTCCGGCTACCATTATATCGCGCTGTCAGCGATTTGATTTTCGCCGGGTATCCCTGGAAGAGCAGACAGCAAGACTTACACTGATCTGTGAACAGGAAGGCATGGAAGCTGACCAGGATGCGCTCCAATACATTGCCCGTTTATCGGACGGTGGAATGAGGGATGCACTTAGTGTGCTGGATCAGATCTCTTCATTTACGGATGGACGAGTAACGTACCAGCAGGTCATGGACATGACGGGTGGGATTGCTTCAGAGCAATTTGCCAAACTGGCTGCTTCGCTGCTCAAGGGTGATGTTGGTCATATTTTGCAGATGATTGAAGGTTTCATGCATGAAGGAAAGAGTGCAGACAAGTGTATGGAGAATTTGCTGTATTATTTCCGTGATTTGCTTATGATTAAGATGGTACCTGATGCAGATAAACTGACGGACCGGGTACTTAATCCCGAGTCTTTCCGTGATATGGCGGAGTCATTCACCAGGGAACAACTGTTCCACATGATAGACACCCTTAATCGGTACCAGAGTGAAATGAAATATGCAGTACAACCACAGACATTATTCGAAGTTGCATTGCTTAAACTGTGTAGTATTCCAGCTCGAGGTGAGGCTTCTGTTCAGGTGGGAGCTTCAGCTCATGCAGCACCTGCTGATGGGGGAGAGATCAACCGCTTGAAGCAGCAGCTTGCTGAGTTGGAGAAGAAGTTGGATCGTGCACTGAAAAGTGGTTTGTCTGGTGGAGAAGGTTCATCAAGTGCTCCATCTCGTCCGGCAACAAGAGCGCCTGTATCGAGAGGCAATTCACCTGCGAAGCTTCCTGCACAGTTGGATCAGTATGTTGCACGCAAGGGAGCCGCTGAGTTCGCAGAGATCAGCAAAAAATGGAGTCAGATCCTGCAACGAGTGAAGGAAGAGAGGGTTACCGTTCACGCCTGGTTTGTGGATGGTGAGCCGGTATCATTGCTTGAAGACAATGTGTTGGTTGCTTTTAAAAACAATATTCACCGTGAAACGACGGAGAAGCAGGCTAACCGCGATGTCATTGAGCGAGTGTTGTCGGAACAGCTTGGGCGTCCTGCACGATTGGTGACGATGATGCTCAAAGATTGGACCGGAGCAATGGAGGGAGCTTCTGAAGCGCCAAAGGAGGACTTTAAGCTTGAACCTGAGCATGAAGACGGCGGTTCAGGCAACAAACAGCCTTGGATTGATGAAGCCATCCAGCTCTTTGGTAAGGATCTTGTAGTGATCAAAGAATAATGCGCATAGCGCGATAACTATAACAAAGGAGATGAACAATTATGAACAACATGAACCAAATGATGAAACAAGTGAAGAAAATGCAGGAGCAAATGCTGAAAGCACAAGAGGAACTGGCGGACAAAACAGTCCAAGGTACTTCTGGTGGCGGTGTAGTGACGGCTGAAGTTAACGGACACAAGAAATTGCTTGCTATCACGATCAAACCTGAAGCGGTAGATCCGGAAGATGTTGAAATGTTGCAGGATCTCGTTATGACAGCTGTTAATGATGCTATGGCCAAAGCCGATGAGATTGCCAACAAGGATATGGGCAAGTTCACAGGCGGCATGAATATTCCGGGATTATTTTAATTAAAAAATTGATCCTGTCAAAGGAGACACAATCGATTGTATTATCCCGAACCAATAGCCAAGCTGATTGATGCCTTCACCCGGTTGCCGGGTGTGGGTCCCAAGACGGCAGCGCGTTTAGCTTTTCATGTGCTTAACATGAAGGAAGATGACGTTATCGATTTTGCCAAAGCACTCGTAAGTGTGAAGCGTAATCTTCATTACTGTTCTGTATGTTGTAATATCACTGATACGGACCCGTGTCGCATCTGTCAGGATAAGTCCAGGGATGTATCTGTAATCTGTGTAGTTCAGGATTCGAAAGATCTTGTGGCCATGGAGCGCACCAAGGAATTCGATGGATACTATCATGTGTTACAGGGCGCGATTTCACCTATGGAGGGAATTGGCCCAGATGATATTCGTTTGAAGGAACTCCTGGTTCGATTAAGTGATGAACGTATAAAAGAGATCATCTTGGCGACAAACCCCAATATTGAGGGGGAGGCTACAGCGATGTATATCTCCCGCTTGGTGCGTCCATTTGAGATCAGTGTGACCCGGATTGCGCATGGATTGCCTGTAGGCGGCGATCTTGAGTATGCGGACGAAGTGACCCTTTCCAAAGCGTTGGAAGGGCGCAGGGAGATGCGTTAGTGTGATCGATTTGTATTACACAGTGCACTTCCTTGGAAACTTCGGATGCTAAATAAGTTTCGATGTGTAAAGAGAGCCTTAGGGCTCTCTTTTTTTGTGAAGAAAATGAATGCCCGAGTTCTAAGTTTGTCCTTTCCCTGATAAGTATGAGAATAGCTGTGCTGATCAGGAGGGGGAGAGTTTATGTTTTTGTGGCGAAATACACGGAACTCGGTAGAGAAACACAACAGAATGTTGAAGGAACTTGAGGCGGATCAGATCTATGCAGATATTCAGATGGCAAAGCAGGAATGGGAAGGGGCTATGAGACAGTTTGAAGATGCACAGGGACAGGATGAGATTGATTATGCCATTTATGTATTGGAGGCAGCTGAGCGGAAATACCAGATCCACTTGAGAAGAGCGAAGCGAGCCAGAGCTAATGATGATGTTACATCACAGCGAGGGATTAGTATGTAGTCACGTTTACATTAAACACGGAGGTGTAACATATGAAGAGTATCATACTGGGAAGTGTATTGGTTATATCATTACTGGGGCTTATCATTGTTTTATTCAGAAAGCGGATAGGGTTATCATTTTTTACGTCATTCGGAATTCATCTGGTGCTGGCTGCAGTAGGGATATATATCGTGAATTATTCCGGCTGGATTACAGGAACCTACATCCCGCTGAACCCTGCAACGATAGGGACTGTAACTGTTTTGGGATTGCCAGGTGTGGGGTTATTATTAGGGTTGAAAATTTCTTTGTTCGGATAGTTGACTCGCAGGATATTTATATGGTACATTATATCTCGTTGCTTTGCTTGCTTGGTTAGATGCTTTAGATGAAATGAAGGAGTTCATTACGAACTTCGAAAAAGAATTTCAAAAAAACACTTGACCAAAACAAACGAAGTATGATATATTATAAAAGTCGCCGCTGAGAGAAAATGGTGACAAAAAAACGAGTTTGATCTTTGAAAACTGAACAACGAGTGAGTAAAAATTCTGCTTGCAGAATGAAAGCG
>NZ_JCAXEL010000033.1:0-52373 GCF_059759055.1 Paenibacillus sp. GQ49 | reverse complement strand
GTTCATTCTGCAAGCAGAATGTTCACTCACTCGTTGTTCAGTTTTCAAAGATCAAACTTGTTTCATTATCACTTGTGTTTCCCGTGTCAACCGTGTGTTTCAGCGGCGACTTAAATAATATATCATACGGTTGAATGTAATGCAACAGTTTTTTTCATTTCTTTTCTTTAGTAGTCTTACATTAGCTAAAGCTATCATATCCGTTCCCTATCTTGTCCTATCATAATAGGTTACGCTCATAGGGTACAAATATTTTAACACATTTATGAAAGGGTTTACAACAACTTCTCAATAAAATGCTCTTTATCATTACCAGAACAACTATATCTCCGTAATGCTAAACTCAATGTTTAATAAGGAAAGTGGAAAGCCTCTCTCCTTTATAGAGCAGACTTCCCACTAAATAAAACAAGCACCTGACTTTTTCATCAATCGCAATCCGCTAGGTTAGTTTTGTATCCATGGATTACGACGTTTTTTATTATCGGATTTCCGTTGGGTGGAAGTAGCTGCACCCTCTCTGGATGTTTTCCCGGACACGGATACCTTGGATTTATTCTTCAGAGGAGCCTTGCTTGTTCTGCGTTTTGCAGCGGCCGGCTTATTCCCTGCTTGCTTAGACTTCCCTTCCGAATCTGATCCAACCTCCTCAATTGCTACCTGACTTAAGTTAGCGTCTTCACGCCCCCCTTTTTTGCCACCCTTCCCTTGCCCCTGAGGAGGATACATTTCACCAAATGCTCCAAGCGGGGACGGGGGTACCATGTTCTGAGTAGGGTACGGATTCTGATAAGCATACTCAATAGGCTGGTTTGGCATCGTTGATGTGGACATTTCAGGCGGCATACCGTACGAAGGACCGTACATATTCCAAGCCGGATCCTGATAACCATGAGAAGGATAAGTATACTGAGGCATATGTGTATGTGAGCCACATCCGCATGGAGGGTACGGAAGCATTGAGTATGGAGATATGAAAGGCGGCTGATGATTCATATGACTAGGTGCTGCATACGTTGGGAATGGACTATTCACTTCGCCAGCTGGCGCAATCGGAAATGAGTTGTTTTGCATTTCTGCGGACAGATTCGGCATAACGTTATTGTGGTTATAACCCTGCTCCGCGCCAGTCCACGAACTGTTAGGCAGATCACTACCACTATAAGGACTAACTTCCGGAATCCCTGGAAACGACGTATTGTTACTCGCTCCTGCCGTGTACATGTCTTGCTGCGCACCATACACCTCTTGTGCAGGAACCGGGATTTGAACATAAGGGTGTTCGGCTGGCGCATGATGCAACTTATTACCACAACCACAAGGCTTTTCCGTTGCCGGTGCAACCTCAGTTGGAGACTTTGTATTAGGCATTACAGGCAAAGGCATAATTTCAGGCGAAAGATTAGGCATTGTGTATTTCTTGGATTCCGCTACCGGTTTTACATGAACTTCGGGTTTAACCTCTTCTTTTTTGTGTGTCTCCTTTTCGGGTTTCACTTCAGGAAGCTCTGGTAACTGCGGCAGTACCTCCAGTTCTGGTATTACATTCGGCATTACCGGATTAGCAGGTGGTGGAGCAGGCACCGGGACCGGAACAGGAACCTCTGCTACCGGAGCAGGGGGAGTTGGCGTAGCTGGAGCCGGTGGTTCCGGTTCTTTGACTCCCGTATATTCCTTACCTTCAGGTGACAACTTTTCATGAGCAGCAATGTTGCCGGCACCCGAATTAGATGTGCTGTTTCCTTGTGCGTGCATAGATGGAATATAAACTGTCTCCCCCACCAGCAGAGCATTCGGATTTTTCAACTGCGGATTGGCATTGATCATATCTTTTAAAGGAACTCCCCAAGCTTGTGCCAACTTCCATAACGAATCTCCTTGCTGCACCTTGTGACTGTGGAGCACACCCTCCGGCTTCGGTGTTACTGGCTCGGCAGGGATTTTAACCTTCATGCCAATATCCAACTTGTCGGGATTTGTGATTTGCGGATTAGCCGCGATCAATTTGTCCAGCGCTACATTGTATTTTTGGGACAGCAGATATAATGTGTCGCCTTTTTTCACCATGTGTATTTTCACAGGGAACTAACCTCCTAGACGTCATACTTGGGCAGTACATTCGCCCATACCGTTACTACATCCTATGCAGAAACCGGGCTAATGACATCAACTAAACAAAAAAAATCCTCCTGTCTCTAAAATCCCCATACACCAGGTATGCAGAATTTTATCGGACAAGGAGGATTCCTGTTCCCTATGTTATGCAATTCTAACTTAAGATTCCCACACTTTATATCCATCTTTGTCAACAATCTGACGGAATGCTTCCAGCAGTCTCAGCGTTACCGGACCTGCTACTCCCGTGCCGATTGTTCTTCCATCGACTTCATATGCAGCGATAACTTCTGCAGCTGTCCCGGTGAAAAAGACTTCGTCTGCGATATAGACATCATGCAGGGTGAATGGCACTTCTTTTAATTCAAGCTCCAGTTCGCCACATAGATCGATAATCGCTTGACGTGTAATCCCTTCAAGTGCTCCGAGATAACAAGGCGGCGTGTACACTACACCATTTTTGATGATGAAGATGTTATCACTTGAACCCTCAGTAACGTAACCTTGGGAGTTCAGCATGATTGCTTCACCAGCACCTGAATAGTTAGACTGGATTTTAACCAGGATGTTATTCAGATAGTTCAACGATTTAATTTTTGGATTCAATGCGTCCGGAATGTTCCGGCGTTGGGATACGGACACGGCTTTCAATCCAGTAAGATACGCTTCCTCCGGATAGATCGCCAATTGCTCCACGATGATGATTACGGATGCCTTAGGGCAACGTAACGGGTCCAACCCCAGATTACCAGGGCCGCGCGATACAATAAGACGAATATAACCATTACGCATATCATTGCGGCGCACCGTTTCAGCCATGACTTCCAGCATCTCATCAATGGACAGCGGAATGTTCAAACTAATGGATTTTGCCGAATCATACAAACGATCCAAGTGGGCCTTACATCTGAAAATATTTCCGTTATAGATCCGAATACCTTCGAAAATCCCGTCTCCATACAAAAATCCATGATCATATACCGAAACGGTTGCGTTCTCCTTGGTCACATACTGACCATCCAAATAGATCCATTGTTCTGCCACCGATGACTGCACCTCCATAAAATATCCATTCCCAGTACTCCGAAACGTTATTAACCCGTCCATTGTACACCAAATGACAAGCCATTACTCGCTCATTCTACCCCGACTTATGACAACCTTCTAACATTCCCAAACACCATCAGGTCAATTATCTCGAAGGATATGTATAACAAGGATAGCTACCCAGAACACGCACCTGACAATTCAACGCTTCAATCTCTGCCATGGCTGCGGTAAGCAATACCGAATCGACCGTTTCCACAACATCAATGTAAAAATAGTAACTGCCCAATCGTTTCTTCGTTGGACGAGATTCGAGACGGGTCAAGTTCAGCTTCCGCCATGCAAAAGCTGACAATACCTGATGCAACGCACCCGGTGCATCTTCTGGCAACGTCACCAGCAAGCTGGTTTTTACATGATCCGGCTCACGTGGAATGTTCACAGGTTCATGGCCGATGAGCACAAAACGGGTGTAGTTGTTGTCATGATCTGTAACCCGTTCAGCCATAATGTCCAGACCATGCTTCTGAGCAGCAAGTTTGGTACCAATCGCTACCCAGCCCTTACCCGGATTTTTTTTCACAATTTCTACAGCTTCGGCTGTACTGTTCACACCTTCAAGATCCGCCCCGGGTGAATGCAGCCGAATAAAATTCTGACACTGTGGAATAGCCACAGGGTGAGACATGATCTTGGTAATTCTACCAAAGTCATACTCGCCACTCTCTGTCTTAAATTCCGAGCCATGTCCAATCACATTCTGGATGGATGGGTATACCCACTCTGCTTGCATCGGAATATCTACTTCATTCACAAGCCAGTCCATATGAAGACTAACGGAACCCTCAATGGTATTTTCGATCGGAATGACACTGTATTGTGCAATCCCGCTATCCGTTGCTCGAAAAACATCCGAAATCAGCTTGGAATGAAGCAAGTCTAATGTTTCCCCGTTGAAAAGGAAATCAATTGCCTCATGAGAGACTGAGCCTTCAGGTAATACTGCAATTCGTTTCATGCATTAACTTCCCCTTTGATTCTGTCCAGAAAAGGACGTTCGTCTTGATCAGGCAGTACGGTTACACCGTCCAAATCCGGATCGAGCCACAGTGCAGAAGCAGATATGCCCTCCCGCTCCATGGTGTCCAGCAAATATTGTTCCAATCCCGCTTTCCGGGTGTCATGACGATCTACCAAAGTCAATACGGTCGGTCCAGCTCCGCTCAGGGCAGCTCCCAACGCTCCATGATCAACAGCATGTTCCAATATCTCAGCCATGCCTGGCACCAATGATGCCCGATATGGTTGGTGAATTCGATCTGACATCGCCTTCTGAATCATATCCAGTCGTCCACTCGCCAAAGCGGCAACGAGCAGTGAAGATCTGCTAATGTTATGCACCACATCAGACATGCCAAATTGCTCTGGAATTACATTCCTTGCTTTGGAAGTAGACAGCTGGAATTCAGGTACAATAACCAAAGCCTGCAGATCCTGGTGTGGTTCAATACGTATATGATCTACCTGTTGACCATTCCATGCAGCCGTAATAATACCGCCATACAGAGATGCTCCCACATTATCAGGATGCTTCTCGAGGGATGTGGCCATATCCAGAAGCTTGGCATCGGATAAAGGAGCACCAATTAATGCATTAGCCGCTGCCAATGCCCCAACGATGGCTGATGCACTACTCCCGAGTCCCCGCGTAAGCGGAATATCGGAATACATGGAGATTTCCAATTCAGGCACGGACACCCCAGCTTCATTGAATACCATCTGTGCCACTTCGTAAATCAAATTCGATTTATCTGTAGGCAGGCCTGTCAAATGATTGCCGTGAAGATGAAATGTTGTCTGCTCGGCAGGTTTCATTTCCAACCAGGCATACAAAGACAATGCCATGCCCAGGGTATCAAACCCCGGACCGAGATTGGCTGTGCTTGCAGGTATTTTTACGGTTACCTTTTCACGCAAACTCATACAGATTGCTGCTCCAGTTGTGCAATGGCCGCCATTACTGCTTCTTCCGTATCTTCAACAACAAGTGGCTCAGTCGCTACTGTTTTGATCGCAATATTAGGATCTTTCAGGCCATTACCTGTCAGTACACAAACTACAGTCTCTCCGCCTTTAAAGTACCCTTCACTCTTCAGTTTGTATACACCGGCAAGGGAAGCCGCAGAAGCAGGTTCAGCAAAAATTCCTTCCCGAGAAGCAAGTGTACGATACGCTGTCAGGATTTGTTCATCTGTTACATAGTTGATCTGTCCACCAGATTCCTCAGCTGCAGCTACTGCCGTTTTCCAGCTCGCCGGATTACCGATTCGAATTGCTGTTGCTACCGTTTCAGGTTCAAGGATCGGCTCACCTTTGACAATGGCCATCGCACCTTCTGCTTCGAAACCAACCATACGTGGAAGCGTGTTGGATTTACCTGCCTCTTTATATTCTTTAAAACCTTTCCAATAAGCCGAGATATTACCCGCATTACCGACTGGGATAGCCAGAACGTCAGGCGCTTCGCCAAGTTGTTCAATAACTTCAAACGCCGCTGTCTTCTGTCCTTCAATCCGGAATGGATTCACAGAGTTTACAAGCGTGATTGGATGTTTGGCTGTGATCTCACGCACAATCTCCAGTGCACGGTCAAAGTTACCATTAATCGCGATCACTTTAGCTCCATAGATCATGGCTTGGGCCAGTTTACCCAGTGCAATGTTGTTATTCGGGATCAGTACGATACAATTGAGGCCACCACGTGCGGCATAGGCCGCTGCAGCTGCTGACGTATTACCTGTGGATGCACACATGATCGTACGGCTGCCCTCTTCCATAGCTTTGGCAACTGCCATAACCATACCGCGGTCTTTGAAAGATCCCGTAGGGTTCAAACCTTCGTATTTGAAGTAAACATTCAAACCGAGCTCCTCAGACAGATTCTCTGCATGAATCAACGGTGTATTTCCTTCCTGAAGCGTAAGCAGGGGGGTATTTTCATTAACTGGAAGGTGCTCTCTGTACGTTTGCAAAAGTCCTTGATATCTCATTGTGGGTAAACTCCTTTATGTTTTAATAATCTGAAATGATGACCTGTTGAACCGGATATGATTAACTTGTACGTAATAACTGAAATAATTGAGATGCCGTATGGGATACGGACACTTATCCTTCGACCCGGTAGACACTCTTAATGCGGCGAATGACGCTGAGTGATTCAAAATGTTTTAACACTTTATCCATGCTTGCCTTACTTGCATTATGTGTAACGATAATGATCTCGGCATCCGGGTTGTGCTCATTCGGCTGTTGAACAACCGACGCCAGACTGACATCATACTCTGCGAAAATTTGTGTGATTTGTGCCAATACACCGGCTTTGTCGTCTACGTGTAGTAAAATAAAGTTTTTCGACACGATCTGCTCGTCGCTTTGCAGTCGCTTAATCTTATAAGGCACAATTGCTTTGAGACCGTTCACGCCAAGTTTAAGGTTTTTGGTAACCGCCACAATGTCAGCTACAACCGAAGTTGCCGTTGGGAGTTCTCCCGCACCCGCACCGTAGAACATCGTCTCCCCTACAGCTTCACCGTGTACATATACTGCGTTGAACACACCGTTGACTGAAGCAATCGGGTGATTCTGTCTAACCATCGTCGGCTGAACGCTGATCGTGATCTCATCGCCAATACGGTCCGCAATACCAAGCAACTTCATCTCATAACCCAGTCTTTTGGCATACATAATGTCTTCACGAGTTACGGAGGATATTCCTTTAACGGTTACATCCTTCAACTCCACATTGGTGCGGAAACCGAGTGTACTCAAGATCGCCATTTTGCGAGCTGCGTCAAGTCCCTCCACATCGGAAGTTGGATCGGATTCGGCGTATCCCAGAGCCTGTGCTTCAGCCAGTACTTCTTCATAGGATGCACCTTCCTGACTCATTTTGGTCAGAATAAAGTTCGTTGTTCCGTTCACAATCCCCATAATGCGGGTAATCCGATCAGAAGAGAAACCTTCAATCAGCGTACGAATGATCGGAATCCCTCCAGCAACACTCGCCTCATAGAACACGTCACATTGTTTTTCCTGTGCCTTCGCCAAAATCTCTGTACCATGTAGTGCCATGAGATCTTTGTTTGCTGTTACGATATGTTTCCCACGTTCCAACGCTTCAAGAATATACTCCTTCGTCTGATCAATACCGCCCATGACTTCAACGATGACATCAATATCCGGATGACGAATGACTTCCCAAGGATCTTCCGTAAGCTTGGCACGGTCTACAGCAATAACACGTTCTTTCTCTGTATTTTTCACTGCGATCTTCTCGATGACAATCGGCGATCCAACCTGACTGCTCAGATCCTCCTGATTCCCTTCCACAATGCGAACGACTCCCGTTCCGACAGTTCCCAGACCCAACAATCCGACTTTTACTGGTTTCACTAACGATCTACCCCCTAATGTCTATTCTTGTCTGTCAGTCCTGTATGTTAAAGCCTACTTACCCTTGGCCTACAATACGTGTACGTCTTACTCCAGGCATATCTTGCATTCGATCCAGCATTTCACCAATTTCGCCATGAAGATGTGTTGTTTCCACCGAAATGACAACATTGGCTCTTCCCTGAAGCGGGATACTCTGATTAATCGTGAGTACATTAGCTCCATAACCAGCTACATGTCCAAGCACACGAGACAAGATCCCTGACTGATGCTCCAGATCAATGGAGATCGTTACAATTCTCTCGCGCTCAAGCTGGTTGATCAGATGAATCCCATCCTTGTACTTGTAAAAGGCACTCCGGCTTAATCCGACCTGTTCAACCGCCTCATGCACTGTTTTAACATCACCAGAAGCCAGTAGTTCTTTGACCTGCATGGTCTTCACCACTGCCTCTGGTAAAATATCTTCCCGTACTAAGTAATAGCGTTCGTTCACAGAACGTCCTCTCCTCAAAGACTCATGTATTCATATAGTGGACATTATATAGGATCTATGACAAAAGGGCAATACATGACACGCCTATTTTTTGAAATACGTTCCTCACAGTATACAAGTTTATCCCTCTCCCATGTCAGGAAAAAACAAAAAAAACGCAGAGTTGCGGGTCAACTTCCCACTTCTCTGCGTTCCTATATCGATCTGTCTCTCCACGGAAGACGGCTACTTAGTAGTAACTGCTGCCTTCCACGAATTCGAATTCAAAGTCTCCAATACGCACGATGGTGCCTTCTACAGCTCCACGCTTACGCAACTCAGCGTCCACACCCATATAACGCAGTGTACGTGCGAGTTTCAGTATAGCTTCATGTGAGTTCAATTGCATCCGTTTCATCATGCGGTCAATCTTGGCACTTTCGACAACGAACATTTCGTTCTCACGCACAATTTTGAAACCATCGTCTTCTTTTTTGTCCAGACTGTATACTTTACGTTCAGATACATCTGCTACCTCTTCAACCACTCGCTCGTCTGGAACCTGATCCAGCAGATCAGCTGCACGATACAGAAGTTCTTGAATCCCTTTCCGGGTCAAGGATGAAATTGGCATCACTTCAATATCAGGCTGAACTTCACGAACTTGCTGTAAAAACTGCTCCAGGTTCGCTTCAGAGTCTGGCATATCCATCTTGTTAGCTGCTACAATTTGCGTTCTCTCGGCGAGAAGCGGATTGTACAACTTCAATTCGTCATTGATTTTCTGCCAGTCTTCAAAAGGATCGCGTCCTTCCGAACCCGACATATCTACGACATGAACAATAATACGAGTACGCTCGACATGACGCAGGAACTCATGTCCCAGTCCGACCCCTTCATGCGCACCTTCAATCAATCCAGGCAGATCAGCCATGACGAAGCTTCGGCCTTCTCCTACACCGACCACACCCAGATTCGGTGTAATGGTTGTGAAATGGTATGCACCGATCTTTGGCTTGGCTGACGAAACGACAGAAAGCAATGTGGATTTCCCGACACTCGGGAAACCAACCAGACCAACATCTGCCATAACTTTCAGTTCAAGTACGATGTAACGCTCTTGTCCTTCTTCACCGTTCTCAGCAAGTTCAGGTGCAGGATTGTTCGGTGTAGCAAATCGGATGTTACCCCGTCCGCCCCGACCACCACGAGCAATAACAACCTGTTGACCGTGACGTGTCATATCCGCCAGTACTTCTCCACTGTCTTCATCCAAGATGATAGTTCCTGGTGGAATGCGCACAATCATGTTCTCCGCGTTTGCACCATGCTGACTTTTGTTACGTCCCTTCTCACCACGTGGGGCCTTGAAGTGACGCTGGTAACGAAAATCCATCAACGTACGCAAACCTTCATCCACGCGGAAAATGATGTCAGCTCCTCTGCCTCCATCGCCCCCGGCAGGTCCACCGTTTGGTACATACTTCTCACGACGGAAAGAAATAATTCCGTCCCCTCCGTCTCCGGCTTTTACATAAATCTTCGCTTTATCTACAAACATTGGTTAACCCCTTCTTCCTATATTCCACACGGCATTCTGAATTGTATAAACGTATCCTCAGACGGAAACTGCTCCGTTCTGACTTTTTTTCCTTTGAGTACGGCAGTAAGCTGCCGCAGTGTTTCCGGATCGGGTGTTTGATCCCCATCCAGTCGGACAACCACATCTCCATGATCCTGTCCGAAGTTTAAGGTCAGTTTGCGAACCTCTCCCCAAGAAGACCGGCCGCCGCCATATTGATAGGCCCTGATTGCATCAGCAATCGCCCCGGTAAGTGACTCGCCATCCTCGGGAGAGACCAGAGCACTAAGCTGCAACTCATCTTCTATTTCCACATGCAAGTCCAGCGCAATTCCACTGGCGCGAAAAGACTGAAGATAAAATACGAGGGAAGGAATGCCTAATCTGGAGATTCGGCTTTCTTCTGTAACCCGCTCTTTTATTCTTTCCACACATTGCAAGGATTTATCAAGTTTGCCCAGCCGAAGATATCCATATAACACCTGAAGGTCGTTCATCCAGTCGTGTCGATGATGATTTAATGAAGCAATTGCTGTTTTTTCCATGGATTGTATGATGGCTCTGCGTTCCGCCTCCGCCTGTTTCTTCATCGCATTCACAGAAATGAGCAATACTGCGACGGACCACAATGCGCACACGACGCTTGAGATCATCGCCGGATACAACATAACGAAAACCAAAGGAATCAGAAGTGAACATGCCGCAATCCACGGCACTCTTTTCCAAGATTTCATGGCTTCTCCCCGTTCTACAAAACTCGGTTGGTCTACACCCACCGTAACCAAGTATAACATGTCTTTTCTGCCAGTTCATTATCGAATAACCGTTGAATACAAAAAACCTTCGGCAAAAATGCCGAAGGCTCCTTAGGCGGAATGCCGATATTACGCTTCTACTGCTGCTGCTACAGGAGCAACATTAACAGGATAGATGCTTACTTTTTTGCGATCGCGTCCCCAACGTTCGAATTTTACAACGCCGTCGATTTTCGCGAACAAAGTGTCATCTTTACCGATGCCAACGTTAGTTCCTGGGTGAATTTTCGTTCCGCGTTGGCGAACGAGAATGCTACCACCAGTTACAGTTTGACCATCAGCACGTTTAACACCCAGACGTTGAGCATTACTGTCACGTCCGTTCTTCGTGGAACCTACACCTTTTTTCGATGCGAATAACTGAAGATTTAATTTCAACATGATTGGTTGTCCTCCTTCTTTGCTTATTTGAATTGCTGTATTTTAATATACTTCCCGTATGACTCTGCAATATTAGAGAGCATAACCACCATGGATTCGAGTAACAATTGTACCTGGGACCAGGTTTCCCCTCTCTCTAACAAAGGTAAAGAACCGCTTAAAAAGCCATTCTTCATCTTGGCATCCATTTCGACACCGGTCAATGTTTCAATCGAGTTCACCGTACCCACTGTAACAGCGGATACCCCGGCACATACGATGTCTTCTCCCCGCTTGGCAAAATTAGCATGCCCTTCAATGGAAAAACGTTCGATGTTCCCGTCCTCATCACGAAAGATTTGAACGATAATCACTTATCGCACCTTCTTTACGCTTTGATTGTTTCGATAGTTACTTTAGTGTACGGTTGACGGTGACCTTGCTTCACATGGTAGTTCTTTTTAGGTTTGTATTTGTATACGATAACCTTTTGTCCTTTGCCATGTTTCTCCACTTTAGCCGTTACAGTAGCTCCAGAAATCAATGGTGTACCTGCTGTCAAACCTTGATCGTTAGATACAGCCAGGACACGGTCGAACGTTACGCTTTCGCCATCGTTCGCAGTCAATTTCTCGATGAACAGAACATCGCCCTCTTGGACTTTGTACTGTTTGCCGCCTGTTTCAATAATTGCGTACATTTGCCTTGCACCTCCTCATGTCTCAGACTCGCCCGTTCTCAGGTGACAGTATCCTTGCGGAACTGTTCTTATACCCGGCCAGTGCGGTTACAGCATGTGCAAGACCATTAGGCTAAACACATACTTGAAGATTATATCACGCAATATATCAAAAATCAATGCAAAGGTGAAATATATCTTTTTCCCGTACCATGGCAGGAAGAACACGGCTCCACATAGGGTAACGTACTTTCTTCTCGCACTTTCTTACGGGTAAGTTCGAGCAACCCCAGCTTGGTCCAACCCATTACAAACGCTTTGGTCCGATCCTTCTTGAGCTCACCCTCCAAGGTTGCTGCGACTTCATGCCGATTGGAGGCTTCCTCCATATCAATGAAGTCGACAATAATCATGCCACCGATATCTCGTAGGCGCATTAGACGGGCAATCTCCACTGCTGCCTGTATGTTGGTCTCTGTCACGGTCTCTTCCAGACTGTCACCGCCAGCTCCCGTATATTTACCCGTGTTCACATCCACTACAGTCAGAGCTTCGGTATGATCAATGACAATGTATCCGCCTCCGGGCAACCACACTTTCCGGGCAAAATCCTTATTCAACTGTTCCTGCACACCATAGGCAGCAAAGATGGATTCTGTTCCCCGATACACCTGTACTTTGGGTTGATGACCAGGACTAATCTCTTCGAGCAATGCTTTTACTTCACGAGCTTGTCCTTCACTATCAGTGATGACTTCGTCACTCCCTGGCGTATACACATCTCTGATGATTCGCTGTACCATGCTATGATCCCGATGCAAGAGGCTTGGTGAAGGCAAACTGTCCGCTTTTTCACGAATCAAATACCACTGCGCGCGTAATGTTTCCAAGTCCGACTTAATGGCTTCATGCTGCTCTTCTCCAGATACGGTCCGAATAATAAGTCCTTCTTCATCCCGCCTCAGTTGCTCCCCAAGTGCCTTAAGACGGGAACGATCCCCTTCACGGGCAATTTTCTTGGATACCGCTACATAGTCAGCAACAGGCATGTAGACAAGCCAACGGCCCGGGAGTGAATAATGAGTCGTCACCCGGGCTCCCTTGCCTCCTACCGGTTCTTTCAGAACCTGAACAATGACTTCCTGACCCGGACGAAGCAACTCCGAGATGGAAGGCTTCACCTTGGGCTGTTTCTCCAGATGGGGATGCAACACATCGTCCACATAAAGGAACGCATTCTTTTTCTGACCAATATCCACAAAAGCAGCTTGCATACCTGGTAACACATTCACGACCCGTCCCTTAAAAAAGGAACCCAGCAGTCCACGATCGCGTGTACGCTCTGCCGTAAATTCCACAGCTTTGCCTTCTTCCAGAAGCGCCATTTGCATGAGGTTATGTTCATTATGTACTATCATTTGTTTCATGGCTTCACCTCTAGAAGACAATTCAATTCATCCACATCCATTTCAGTATCTTTTCAATTCTCATTGTACATGTATTAACCCATTTCAGAACAGCTTCACCAGAACACTACAATTTATCACCATTTTGTTGAAAATAGGAACCGATTATCCGTTGCTCAGGCAAGACGGCCATAATTCGCCCCTGTCTGTTCATCACATATACCATATGGTATCTTTCTCTCTTTAATAGACGCAAAATAGTGTCCAAAGGTTTCGCCGGAAATGAGATTATTGGCTGCGCCAAACTGCCAGTAGCCGCGTGACGAGCGAACGCGCCTTCCCGATTCATGAGAAAACGGATGAAGCGATAGGGCACATTTCGGTAATCCGTTACGTTGGAATAGAACAAAAAAAGGCCGATTAACAGAATGTTGAGCGGTAGGCCGTAGTCTCCAGTAAACCATCGGCTGATAGCATATAAAATAACCCCTACGCTACACAGAATGCTAATTCTGTAAGTCCACATTAATGTTGTATAGTAGGGTGCCCACAGACTGACAAGCGCCTGAACAATTTTACCTCCGTCCAGAGGAAGTACAGGCAGCAGATTAAATAGAGCAATGAGCAGGTTCCCCTGAATGATATAGTTGAGAAAAACCGGATCGCCCAGATTGCCATACTGCAACAGCAAAACTACACCAACCATCAGCATGTTTTGTAATGGACCTGCCAGAGCAATCACGATTTCCCGGTAGGCCGTGATCGTACCTCCATCTTCGATAACCGCTACTCCTCCAAAAGGGAGCATCTGGATCGACAAGACACGATAGCCCAGAAGGGCAGCAGCCGCAGCATGTCCACATTCATGAATGAATACGATGGCAAACAACGTAATAAGTTCAATGAAATGTCCAGTCAGAAGGGAGGCCATCATAATAATTACAAAAAACGGATGAAACGTAATGCGGACTCCCCACACCCTAATCAAGGGCAACAACTTCCGCCGGGTCTACGTACTCCTCCCCCTCTTTGACTGCAAAATAGAGCGTGGCCGGTTGTTCACCACCCGTAGCCTTGAGACTCCCCACCGGATTCCCCGCTTCCACCCAGTCATTCACGCTCACTTCACTTTCGTTCAGACGACCGTATATTGCCGTGACATTGCCTGTATGCTGGATGACAACTGTGAATCCACTAGCTGCATCGCCGATAACCTCCATGACACGCCCCGCATCAGAACTTGCGACCTGTATAAGTTCTGCACCTGTGGCATCCGGAACGATCTCAATTCCCTTCATGCTCAGCGCGAATGGCTGAACCACTGTGCCTGAGATCGGTTTGCCCAGTAACTGCCGAATGCCTGAACCATTGACAGCATCCGTCGTATGTCCGAGGACCGGAAGAAACGAAGGCGTTCCTCCAAAATGCCGTTCATACCAAGCCGCTGCTGAGGCAAAATCCATATCTCGATGGAGTGCATCCGCAATTACTGTTTTGGTTGATGTCGTCCACGATGTATCCAACTGAAATAGACCCCACACTCCGCCAAATATCAAAGCGCTAATGACCGTCCGTTTGAGAAGTGACTTGAACAGGTTGAATCTCGAATGCCCCCCTGGAACAAAATGACCATTCTCTTTTTTCCACAACCATTCTGGATCTCTTTCCTGTATCCCCTCACTAGGCGTAAATGGTTTTGGGTGAATGATCTCATTCTTGTCCAACAGTGAACCCAATTTCTGCTCCTGTAAGACCTCCACAGTGGCACCATCCATCAGTCGCCGGATGCGTTCTTCTCGTCTCTGCTTGATTCTGAGTTTCGTGTTCATGGAATGTCCTCCCGCCGAGGCTTGTTTACTACATCCTATGAAGAGGCGCTTGATAATATGAACAAGCCTGCCCGCAGGTAACGAAAAAAGCCGGGCTATAAGCCACGGCTGTCATGTAATTGCTTTATAAATAAGTTCGTTTAACGAGTTAACCCATTCCGAAGAACTTTTTGAAACGAGTGAAAGCTCCCTTTTTCTGCTCCAGCTGCATTAATGGGACCGTATCTCCCAGAATGCGTCGTGCGATATTTCGATACGCAATCGCCGCAAGTGAATCCGGATTCATGACCGTAGGTTCTCCTGAATTGGCCGCTTTGATGACCAGTTCATCATCAGGCACAATGCCAATCAGGTCAATATTAAGTACTTGTAAAATACCATCGATATCTAACATGTCACCCGATTTAACCATATTATTGCGAATTCGATTCACCACCAGCTTTGGTGATTGAATGTGCGAACTCTCCAGCAGGCCGATGACACGATCCGCATCACGTACTGCAGCATTTTCCGGTGTAGTGACCACGATGGCCTGGTCTGCTCCTGCTACCGCATTTTTGAAACCCTGCTCTATGCCGGCTGGGCAATCAATAATGACGTATTCAAAATCTTTTTTCAATTCAAGGATAATATCCTTGACCTGTTCTGGCGACACTGAGTTTTTGTCTCTCGTCTGCGCCGCAGGCAACATGTATAATTCTTCGAAACGCTTGTCTTTGACCAAAGCCTGATTCAGACGGCAGCGGCCGTCCGCAACGTCGCACAGATCGTAAATAATACGGTTTTCGAGTCCCATCACGACATCCAAATTACGAAGGCCGATATCGGTATCTACCAGACAAACCTTTTTGCCGAGCAGCGCCAGCGCTGTCCCGATGTTTGCCGAGGTGGTTGTTTTACCCACGCCGCCTTTACCCGAAGTGATCACGATCGCCTCTCCCATGAGCTACACTCCTTTAAACACATTAAAATCTCGGCGTAACCGAACGATATTGCTCATTTTGTCTATCTGCATCTGATTGTCCTGTAAGTAAGCAAATTCCATTCCGGTCTCTCGGCTCTCCCATTCATCGGGAGGACGACTGATGATATCCGCAATCCGTAGCTGCGTCGGTGCAAATACCGAAGCGGCAATGATCGCTTCCTCGTCCCCGCCAATTCCGGCATGAGCCATACCTCTGAGTGAACCCAACACATATATATCTCCGGTACACGTCACTGTGCCCCCCGGATTGATATCCCCAAGAAACAGGAGATTTCCTTCATGATGAAGCACCTGACCTGAACGCACCATACCACACATGGTTACAATCGGCGGCGGTCCTTTAACCTCCGGTTGGAGTGCAGGTGAGTCGATGGATCGAATAAGCAAATTCCCTTTTTGCTTCAATATATCGAGGATTGCTTCTTTCTGGTCCTCTGTCACTTCGCGGGCACCCAACTTGATATCCACATGAACAATCGGTCCGGTCAAAATATTTTGATGGCTGTGTTCCAGCTTATAGCGGAGCTCATAGAGCAATTCCTCGAATTCACATTGATCGTCCAACAGGAAAACCAGGCCGTCTCGGATGCCTTTAATCGTTACGTGATTCGATTTTACCGTCATAAGCCTGTCCCTCCCATCTCATTACATTTCGTGCCCGGGGCCCCAAGTTCCTGCTTTGCGCTCCATAAATGTATTTAGGAAGCTTCTTCTGTCTTGCTCCGTCTCTTGCCGATCCGCTCCAGTTGTTTCCGAAGCGGGACATATATGATCAAGGCAAACACAAAATGAATGAACAAATTAGGAATCATGTATTCAATCAACGCCCAGTCAAAGGTCACGTGGTTAAGTTGGAAGAGCTTGTACAGGAAAAATAGCATAGTGTCATTAAGCAGACTTCCCAAAATGACAACCGATACCATAACCGGCAAGGGTGCACGAGGTGCTTGAAAAATGAGTCCCATCATGTATGCCGATAATCCCATCGAGAATCCATAAGGTCCAATCATCTCGCCGTAGAATACAACGTCATGCAATAGTCCAAAAAATATACCGAGTACTAGTGCCGTGTGACGATGATGATATACAGCGATAAACAAAATTACGATATAGACCAGATTGGCAGAAATACGCATGTGCCAGCCAGAAGGGATGAGCAGCGGCAAAATTGTGCCTTCCGCAATGAACAAAACGAATAGTAACAGGAACAAAACTTGCTTGCGCGTTACCATTATTCTTTTACCTCAGGCGGGATAATGACAATCAGCTCTTTCCAGTCAAGGAAACTAGCATATGGATCAATTGTAGCTGTTTTTGTTAAACCATACTCACTTTTCTCGACACTCTTCACTTCACCAATCCGCATGTATTTCGGAAAGTTATTGATGATCCCGGATGAAATTATTTCATCACCCTCTTTGATGTTTGAATCCTCTGAGATCTTGGTCATTTTGAGCATGCCAGTCTTCGGATCATAACTCTCAATCATACCAAACACTTTCTCTTTACCTACCGCCGTTGCTGCAATGGCATTGGATGTCGGATCATTGGCGTCCATGGACGTTAACAGATTAACCGTTGATGTATATGAGCTGACATGACTGATCACGCCGACCAGCCCTTCCTGGGAGGTAACGGCCATCCCCGGCTTGATTCCCGCATTTTCACCGATATCAATGTTAATGGTTCTGCTATTTGGATCCGAATTGGCACTGATAACCTGAGCAATTCGTGAACCGTAATTATAGCGATTCTTCTGTTCTTCTGTGAAATTGAGCGCTTTCTGAAGTTGCTCATTCACTTGCTCCATATCATTGTACTTTAGCCGATCCCGGGTATAGTGACCCATTGCGATGCGGAGCTCTTCATTCTCTTCATATACCGTACGCATGTTCGCTACATCTTTGAAAAAGCCCGCTACATAGGAAGCGGGCTTGTAAAATACGTATTGTACAAATCCAACTGAATCCTTCAGGAATTTCTCCGGCCAGGATAGAGTGGTTCGCGGACTGAGCGTAAAGCCCATTAACGCGATAAATGTAACAAGGCCCACCAGCAAAACAAAAAGTCTTTTGTTGCCTAGCAGTTTAAACAGTTCGAACACCCTCTAACATCCATATTCTCTTCCGAGCCATGCCCGGCGGGGAGACTGTCAGACCTGTAGTCCCTGCGAGAATATCAGCCGATCCTCCCCTGTTAAGCGGGTAATAGCTCATCCCCGGCGTTAACCGGGTCCTCTATAAAGATATCTTGCCACTTGGTCGCTATGCCAAGTTAGGCAAATACCAATTAACGTTTGGAACGAACTGCCGAACTGCTTCTGCTTTTGAACAAATGAATATTCTCTAGCGCTTTACCTGTTCCGATTGCTACACAATCCAGCGGATTCTCAGCCACAATGACAGGCATTCCTGTCTCACCAGCGAGAAGCTTGTCCAGGTTACGAAGCAATGCCCCACCACCTGTAAGAACGATACCCCGATCCATGATATCGGCAGCAAGTTCAGGCGGGCATTTTTCCAGTGTTACTTTTACCGCTTCAACAATTGCATTCACGGTATCAGCCAGCGCTTCACTGATCTCGTCCGAAGTAATCGTAATGGTCTTCGGCAGACCTGTTACAAGGTCACGTCCACGAATTTCCATCGTTTCTACTTGTTCCAATGGCATAGCTGATCCAATGTCCATCTTCAATTGCTCCGATGTACGCTCACCGATCATCAGATTGTATTGGCGTTTGATGTACTGGATAACGGATTCATCCATCTCGTCACCTGCTACACGAACCGAACGGCTCGTTACAATACCACCAAGAGAGATAACAGCCACTTCCGTTGTACCGCCACCAATATCTACAACCATACTACCCGTTGGTTCCCATACAGGCAGATCTGCACCGATTGCAGCTGCAAAAGGCTCTTCAATTGTATAGGCTTCACGTGCCCCAGCCTGTTTGGTTGCATCTTCAACCGCACGTTGTTCTACTGCAGTAATCCCGGATGGTACACATACCATCACGTTTGGATGACGCTGGAACATGGAGCGTTGTTTTTGCGCCTCACGGATGAAATATTTGATCATCGTTGCCGTTGTATCGAAATCGGCAATAACGCCATCTTTCATTGGACGAATGGCACGAATGTTACCTGGTGTACGTCCAATCATTTTTTTAGCGGCTTCACCTACTGCCTCGATGCTATTTGTATCTGTCCGTATAGCGACAACCGAAGGTTCGCGCACCACAATTCCTTTTCCTCGTACATAAACCAACGTATTTGCTGTCCCCAAGTCAATACCCAAATCTTTCGTAAAACCACCAAACATAACATAATCTCCTTTTCTGCCTCATATAGCCGCTCCATTCTGATCCAGAGCGTAATAATTTCATTCCCACGTAACACGTGGAGCTAATATTCGCATTTGTTTTTTTGCATTTAAAGTGAACCTATCTTTTACGGACAACGCCGTTAACATTCATAGGAAAACATCAACGCCAACCATTATATTATACTAAGCCCTTCTCCTTCAAACTTACGTACGTTCCATCTCCAATAATAATATGATCAAGCACGTCAATGCCAACAATAGCGCCTGCTTCAATCAGTCTCTTGGTTATCTGGATATCCTCCGGACTAGGCGTAGGATCACCACTCGGATGGTTGTGTGCGCACACAATCGATGCGCTGCTGCATTTGATGGCAGCCCGGAACACTTCACGTGGATGTACAATCGAAGCGTTAAGGCTGCCCATGGAGAGTGTTTCCTGGGCAATAATATAATTTTTGCTATTCAGAAAGAGACACACAAAATGTTCTTTTTGCAAGTAACGCAATTGTTCCATAAGGATATCAGCTGCATCACGCGGTGTACGAATAGAAGTCGACTGTGTGAGTCTGCTCTTGGCAATCCGATGACCCAGCTCAATGCCGGCTTTCAATTGCACAGCCTTGGCATTGCCAATCCCTTTCATCGTGGTCAGTTCTTCCAGACTCAAATCCATCAACGAGCGAATGCCACCCGCTTCGGCCAGAATCCGCTGTGCCATATGCACCGCGGATTCCTGTCTTGTGCCTGTTCGAAGTAAAATTGCCAGCAATTCAGCATGGCTTAAGGCGCCCGCCCCGTATTCCATCATGCGTTCTCTCGGGCGTTCTTCCTGGGGGATGTCGCGCATCATGTATTGAGGCGACTCCATATGTTCCCTCTTTTCATTTCACAACATTTGGCTTCATTCATGTTCGTGGCAACACATGTACGCCGAACCCGTCCAACATATCACTTAGCAAAGATAGCGGCAAGCCAACCACATTAAAATAACATCCTTCAATGCGGTCGATCAGTGAAGCACCAATGCCCTGAATGGCATATGATCCTGCCTTGTCTGAAGGCTCACCTGTCTGCACATAAGCACGGATGGTAGCATCCGACAGCTCTTTCATCGTTACATCGGTCTGGCGGTAATGAACTAACGACTGTCCATTGCCCGCATCAATACAAGCGACACCTGTAAACACCCGATGTACGCGGCCCTGCAGCCGGGATAACATACGTTCAGCATCCGCTTCGTCTACAGGTTTGCCTAGAATCTCACCATCCAGAACAACAACGGTGTCACTACCAACAATAATGGCTTCCTGCTCGCGGCCTTCAAGCCCGCGATACACGGCAAGCGCCTTGCGCAAAGCAAGCTCCTGCACAGTCTGTTCAGGTGTCCACTCTGGTGGTGTATCTTCATTGGCATGACTTGGTATTACATCAAACGCTAGGTGGAGTGATGCGATCAGTTCTTTGCGCCGAGGCGATGTGGAGGCCAGAATAATAGGGCGCTGTTGTGTGTTATCCAAAATGAACGGCTCCTTATGCCACGGCAACACCCTGTCCGGATCACGATAATAGATGTCACTGGTTTAATTTTTTTCGTCATAACTCGTCATTCTCCTACAGTCTGCGATACAGCCACACAGCGGCAATCATACCGATCAGACTCAGAAGGCTCATTTGAAATTGAAGTGAAATATCATAACTGATAATATCCAGATCAGCCTGCGGCGACCAACGTATGGTCGTGGCTTTCGTAAGAAAGGCTACTGCCTTTACAGGCTGCAGTGCCTTGGCGATCCACGCTCCGGCCATCCAGCCGAGCAGGAGAAACAGCAATAACATGCCGAAGTTTTTTTTCATCGGTAATCTTCCCTCGCCATTTTTTGACACCCACATTATTATACGGGGTTTTGTACGTCAATACAAACACAAATCCGGCAAGGGGAACTATTTCCAGTTCCTTGCCGGATGGGTATTTCCAAGCGTTGTTATGGGAAAGAGCATGTTACTGCTTTATCGCTTCAAGCCATTTTTTCTGCTGCAGTACATATTCCATCAGATCGGACTGCACGGACCACATGTGTACATCATCCGGGTTTTTGTTGTACTCCTCGATAGCCGTAATTGCACTGTTCATTGATTTCTCCATTCCACCAATAATAGGTTGTACATCTGCGGTCAGGCCAGGTGTAAGACTATTCAATCCCGTCAGCCAAGACTCGTGCTTATTTTGAATCGCGGTCATCGTTTCTGTAGAAACTGCTGCCGGAGCAGACTGTCCCAGCTGCTGAATGGACAAAGTAGATAATTGTTCCACCAGTGCCGAACTGTTTGTGAAGAAAAGCTGCACATCCTCTTGTTTGCCACCGAATATAGCCGGATTGATCTCAGGGTTCACAATCTCCTTGACATACAGTTCAACTCCCTGGGCTTTTAGCCTGGAGCTAAGTAGCTTGGCCTCTTCACGATCAGCCGAAATGCCTGCATATACTCGATTGCCATCTTCAGGATCAGAACCTGCGGCTATACCTGCCTGAGCGAGCTCAAGCTTGGCCTGCTCAGCACGTTCAGGAGAACTAAATACACCGTATTGAAGTGCATAATACGTGCTGCCAGTCGTAGCTGTCTGAAGTTGCTGTTCTGTACCTGCAGTCCCCTCCTGACCCGTCACAGTGGAAACTGCCTGATTGACGGGAAGAAGATCGCCTGGCTTGACGGCTCCTTCTTTATTAAAAAATGAGAGAATAACCATGCCAAAGAGTGCTCCGGTAACAAGTGCCCCAGTGACAGAACCAATCATTTTCCATCCCCTTGGAAGGCGATTGCGTTTATAGGAATAGTTCTCGGAATCTGCAAGCCAGTCGTGGCCTTGATCATCATGGGTATTGGACAGATCACGACGCTCTTCCTCCGGATTATCGGTGTGATTAACATAACCGTAACCGGTGCGGTTCCCAAAATAATGGGCCTCATCCAAGTTCAAGTTCGAATCATGGCTCACCCGCTCGTCAGGTTCAGGTACAGTAGAGCTTGTCAGCACCGTCTCTCCCCAGTCTCCGGGGATATCCTCAGGCGTCCATGATGGGGTTGTATCCATCTGCTTAGGCGTTAGCGGTTGATTATGCGGTAATTCTTCACTTAACGTCACCAATGGACTGGACGCGGATATCCTCTTGTTTTCAGGCTTGTCCGACTCATGACCCCCGAAGCGAAACGTCATTCTAGCATTGCTCACCCGTACCCTCTCCTTTGTCCCATTTATATAAGCTATATGCAGAGACTGGAGAATACATTCCATATAACGCAAAAAAACGCCTGCTTCGTATCGAAGACAGGCGATTTCTCAATTGATTTATTTCAAGCCTTTGGCAAGTGTATCGCCGACTTTCCAGATATCACCTGCACCCATCGTAATCACAAGATCTCCTGGCTGCAGACGATGCTGCAGATCAGCTACAACTTCTTCTTTCGTAGGAAGGTACCGTGCAGAAGCATTACTGTTTTGAACGATCAGTTCAACCAGTTTGGCTGAGGTTACCCCTTCGATCTGTTTTTCGCCCGCAGGAGAATAGATATCCGTAATAAGCACCTCATCCGCTTCCGCGAAAGCACGACTGAACGCATCCAACAGGAAGAACGTCCGCGTATAACGCTGTGGCTGGAATACCGCAATAATGCGTTTGCCTGTTGCTTTGGCAGCACTAATGGTAGCTTCGATCTCAGTCGGATGATGAGCATAATCATCGATGATCAGCATATCACGCGCCTCGCCCAATACCTGGAATCTGCGTTTGGCTCCGTGGAACTGAATGATAGCTGCCACAATCTTCTCGAATGGAATGCCTGCTTCCAGACAGGTAATCACAGTAGCCATCGCATTATAAACGTTATGCTTACCCGGCACTGATAATTCCACCGTGCCCATAGCAGCACCCTGATGATTCATCGTAAAGGAGATACGGCGATCGCCCAGTACAATATCCGTTGCCGTATAATCTGCAGCACGATCAATACCATAGGTTGTAATCCGGGACTTGAGTTCTGGCAAAATCGCTTGAACATTCTCGTCGTCAGAACACACAATCGCTGTTCCTTCCGGACGAATCTGGCTCAGGAACTGCACATAAGCCTTTTTGAGCTCCTCAAAATCACTGTTGTAATTCTCCAGATGATCTGCCTCAATATTGGTTACAATACCGAGCCATGGATGATACTGCAAAAAAGAACCATCGCTCTCGTCCGCTTCAGCGACTACCCAGTCGCCCTGGCCTGCCTTGGCGTTGGTGCCCACATTCATGATCTCTCCGCCAATGATATATGTCGGGTCCGTATCACATTTATCCATAACAAGTGCAATCATGGATGAGGTGGTTGTTTTACCGTGAGCTCCAGCAACAGCGACACCTTTACGTTCGTTCAACAAACGTGCAAGCATCTGGGAACGATGCAGAATCGGAATGTTCAGCTCCGCAGCTGCTACCCGTTCCACATTATCAGCAGGCGCTGCCGTAGAGTAGACAACAAGGTCTGCTCCAGTGACGTGCTCTGCCGTATGTCCGATATATATTTTCGCTCCCTTGGCTGCCAACTTCTCGGTCAACTCCTGTGAAGCGACATCCGATCCGGTAACGGTGTATCCCATTTCCAACATAACTCTTGCGATGGCACTCATGCCATATCCGCCAATCCCTATAAAATGAACGTGTTCCGATGTATTTAACAAAACTTTCACCAACCTTTTTCAGAATCGGTTTGATGCAAAAGGGCTGCCCGCACATCCGCAATCAGGTACAGTGTGCCGGAGACCACCCCCAGATCTTCCGCTTCCGTCCGTGACTTCAATAGATCAAGTGCCTTTGCCCATTCGGGCTCGACGATGATTTCCAGTTCCTGCTTCGCAATGGCGGGACGTACCCGTTCGACAATCTGCAGCAATTCGGCTGCATCCATTTTGCGTCGGAAATCTGGCTCGGTCAGGATCAGCGTATCCACTAGTGGCAGTATATGCTGCAAATACGCTTCGTGATGCTTATTTGCCAACATACCCATCATCAAAATTAACTTGTTGTGCGGATAGACATCTATAATACTCTTGGCCAGTGACTCTGCCCCTTCCGGATTATGTGCTCCATCGAGCACAATTCGGGGTTCATCGACGACTTTTTCGAATCTTCCTGCCCAGAAAGCATTCTCCAGTCCAAGTGCAATATCGTTGTCATCCAGCATAAATGCCATGTATTGTCTAAGCAATTCAAGCACCATAAGTGCGGCCGCTGCATTGTCACATTGATGTGAGCCCTGCATGCGTATGCGAACGTCCAGATCACGGAACGGGCCTGTAAAATGAAAAGATTGTCCGTTCTCATTGCTGTCCAGTCTATGATAAGAGAATTGATCTCCAGCCAAATACACGCTTGATTGAAGCTGCTTTGCTTTCTCCTGAATCACTTTCACAGCTTCGGGTTGAGTCGCGCAAGTCACAACGGGTACTCCCGGCTTGATAATACCTGCCTTTTCTCCAGCAATCTGCTCAATCGTATCTCCAAGCACATCCGTATGATCCATACCAATGTTGGTGATGACGGACACAACAGGTGCGACAATATTCGTTACGTCCATCCTTCCCCCTAGCCCCGTCTCCCATACCACAACGTCAGGGTAACACTCCTCTGCATAGTACAGAAGCGCCAGAGCCGTGGACACCTCAAACATCGTGGGTGATCCAAGCGGAGTGGAGGCCATTTCCATGACCAGTGGATGTAATCGGTTCGAGAGCTTAAGCAGGATTTCTTCAGGAATATCCTCACCGTTGTATTGAAAACGGTTTGTAAACTTGGTGATATAAGGCGACGTAAAGGTACCCACATCATATCCAGCCTGAAGAAGCACTGACGTCAAAAAAGCGCAAGTCGAACCTTTGCCGTTCGTTCCCGCGACATGAATAAATTTGAGACGTTGGTGTGGATTGCCTAACATGGACATCAGATTCTCGATTCGTTCCAATCCAGGTCGGATGCCAAAAGGAATAAGGCCATTGATCCAGTCCACGGCCTCGTTGTACGTAAGTAAAGGAGCTGCTGCATCTGTCGCGTCTAATTCCGTCATCTGATTCACCTTCGGTCCCGAGTTTGAGTGAAAAAAGCGGCCGGATGGCATAATGGCTCTCCATCCGACCCAAATATATTAACCTTTAAGTTCCTTGATTCGTGCAATCACTTTATCCCGTTTATCGGAATAATCTGCTTGCTTGGCGCGCTCTTCCTCAATAACTTTGGCAGGAGCTTTGGCAACAAAGCCTTCGTTCGCCAGCTTTTTCTCTACACGGAGAACTTCGCCCTCAAGGTTCTCCAACTCTTTCTCCAAACGAGCCACTTCCTGCTCGATATCAATAAGACCTGCGAGCGGCAAGTATAGTTCTGCCCCCGTAATGATCGCAGTCATTGCCTTATCCGGTGAGTTTAAATCCAGCCCACTATCGAACTCGGACGTATTACAGAAACGTTTGATGTAGTGACTGTTACGCTCAATGATGCTGGACGTCTCAGGACTGTTTGCTTTGACCATCAACTCAATCTTTTTGCTCATCGGCACGTTCACTTCTGCACGAATGTTTCGAACTGCACGAATGGTATCCATGAGCAGGTTCATCTCGGCAACTGCCTCTGGGTTCTCAAGAGCAGGATCATATACCGGCCATGCTGCCAACGTAATGGTCTCACCTTCATGTGGGAGATGCTGCCAGATCTCTTCGGAGATGTATGGCATAAACGGATGAATCAGGCGCATCGTCTGATCCAGAACATAAGCAAGTACGGATTGTGTTTTCTTCTTGGCAACCGGATCTTCCCCATAGAAGGACAGCTTAGCAAACTCAATGTACCAGTCACACAGGTCATCCCAGATAAAGTTATACAACACACGACCCGTTTCCCCAAATTCATACGCTTCGATTAGACGCGTAATATCGCGGGAAGTTTCGTTCAGACGGTGCAAAATCCAATAATCCGCTGTACCAAGCTCTCCGCTAATGTCACGTTCCTCATAGGTGAATCCTTCCAGATTCATCAATGCAAAGCGCGAAGCATTCCAGATCTTGTTGGCGAAATTACGAGCCTGTTCCACCCGTTCCCAACGGAAACGGAGATCCTGACCTGGCGTGCTGCTGGTTGAGATCATGTAACGCATTGCATCTGCGCCGTATTTCTCAATCACATCCAGCGGATCTACACCGTTGCCCAGTGATTTGGACATTTTGCGTCCATCTGCATCACGAACAAGACCATGCATCAGCACATCCTTGAACGGAATCTCATCGGTGAATTCCAATGCAGTGAAAATCATACGTGCAACCCAGAAATATATGATGTCATACCCTGTCACAAGTACACTTGTCGGATAATAACGTTTCAGGTCTTCCGTATCTTCCGGCCAGCCTAGTGTGGAGAATGGCCATAAGCCGGAGCTAAACCAAGTATCGAGTACGTCTTCGTCCTGTCTGAGCTTGCGTCCAGCATACTCTGGCAGCGTTGTTGGATCTTCAGTAGATACGATGATTTCACCCGTTTCTTCATCATACCAGGCAGGAATACGATGTCCCCACCACAGTTGACGGGAAATACACCAGTCACGAACGTTTTCGATCCAGTTCAGATAGGTTTTCTCAAAACGATCTGGAACAAAATTAACCCCTTCCCCGTTCTGTTGTTTTTTAATCGCTCTCTCTGCAAGTGGCTTCATCTCAACGAACCACTGTGTAGACAGATACGGCTCAACAACAGCTCCGGTACGTTCACTGTGTCCAACCTGATGCGTGTGATCCTCAATGTTGATCAATACGCCCTGCTCTTTCAAGTCAGCAACAATCTGCTTGCGGCAGTCACTGCGGTCCAGTCCCTGATACTTGCCTGCCTCAGCATTCATTGTGCCGCTCTCATCCATGACCGTAATCTGAGGCAGATCATGACGAAGACCTACTTCAAAGTCATTTGGATCATGCGCAGGCGTGATTTTAACTGCACCACTTCCAAACTCTTTATCCACATAATCATCAGCGATAATCGGAATTTCGCGTCCAATAATAGGCAGTACAAGTACTTTACCAATCATATCTGCATAACGCTCATCCTTCGGATGAACAGCAACAGCTGTATCACCCAGCATCGTTTCAGGACGCGTTGTTGCCACTGTAACGTAGCCACTTCCGTCTTTGAGCGGGTAACGCAGATGGTACAAGTGACCCTGAACCTCTTTATATTCAACCTCAATGTCGGACAGAGCTGTCCGGTTCACCGGGTCCCAGTTAATGATGCGTTTGCCTCGGTAAATAAGGCCTTTTTCATACAGTTGAACAAATACTTTACGAACCGCTTGGGACAGACCTTCATCCAGCGTAAAACGTTCACGTGAGTAATCAAGCGACAATCCCATTTTACCCCATTGCTGACGAATGGTAGTGGCATATTGATCTTTCCAGTCCCATACCTTCTCCAGAAACTTCTCACGTCCCAGATCATAACGAGTCAGACCTTCTTCACGCAGCTTCTGCTCCACTTTGGTTTGGGTAGCAATACCTGCATGGTCGGAACCCGGAAGCCATAGTGCGTCATAACCTTGCATCCGTTTGGTGCGGATCAGAATATCCTGCAGTGTAAAATCAAGCGCATGCCCAATGTGCAGCATCCCGGTTACATTCGGGGGTGGAATTACAATCGTATACGGCTCGGCATCTTTACGTTGACCGGCTTTGAAATATCCACGCTCCATCCAGGTGGAGTACCATTTATCCTCTGCCGCCTTAGGATCGTAAGTGGTCGGCATTTCTGTTGCAGCTGATTTTTTTTCCTCAGACATGTGTCATTCCTCCGTTACTTCATCATCTTCGCCAAAAAAAACAAAAAAAACCTTTCATCCATCAAAGGACGAAAGGTTAGCTTTCGCGGTACCACCTTTGTTTCACGACGACAGCAAGATAGACTTCACCCTCTGTACATGACGTGACACTTCAAGCAGATAACGGCTGCTACCGGCCCATCCTACCTCAGAAACAAATGACGATAGATCTCATTCATCCCTTGTATTCAAACAGGCAACTCCCGGGCGACTTCGATCAGTTGGTTCCTGCGGAATCTCACAGCGTTGCAATTCCACTCTCTGAAAGGTCATACTGTCTACTACTCCCGTTCCACGTTGTTCTTCAAAAAACCTACACACATCATACCTTGCTCGTGCGCGATAGTCAACCTGACAACAGCGGATAAAGAGCGCTGGAATGCAGGTTTAGGACGAATCATGCAAAAACCCGCAATCCTCAAGGGGATCACGGGTCGTAACGAAGGCTTTAACTACGGATTAAGGGATGTACAATATCTGACCTTCTTCCACAACCTGCTCAGATAATCGGTTATACAACTGAAGTTCCCTCGTGCTCAATTGATATCGATCTGCAATGGCATCCAGTGTATCCTCTCGCTGAACAATGCACAGTTTCACCTTGCGGAATGGGGTCTGGTCCACGATTGTTCCCAAGAACAGGTTCTTCCATTCCACATCATCAGCTGGATACGTTTCTTCCTGTACCACACCCGCAGGAACCTCATCACCTCGCTCCACTTCAGCATCGCGTGCCGCTCTGCCCGAGGATAACAAGGAAGAGATACCTACGCCCTCTTCTTGCCGTGGTGCGGATTCTTTTTTGCTGCCAAAAGCAACCTTCAGCTCCGGCTTGTCTTCCGTCTCAGCCACAGGTTCAGGAACAAATGCTTCGTTCTGTACGAACTCGTCTACCCCAGTCGCTTCAAAAGACGGCCGGTCTTCCTCCGCGTTGCCTGGTTCGGACGAAGCAAATACACTTTGCCAGTTCTCCGCCTGTGATTCGCCCGGGACATCGGCAATTGCCTGATTTTCCTGCTGAGGTACAGATCTCGCTGATTCGAAGTGCCATACCTCTGGTGCGTCCGGTACATCCGGTGCTCCCAACTCATTAGATGATTGATCTGCACTTCTCGAGTTCGCAGGCAATACATCCACGGAAGGCTCGGACCAATCCGAAGACTCGTCTTCCAGAGGCAGCAATGGTTCCGACTCAGGATAAGAAGCTAACCGATCAGCGGTCTCAGCCATAAATGACGAGATTGGAGAAGGTTCGCTATATTGCTCATTAGATGCCAATTCATCTGCATTCGCCGTCAGAGATGCGGGATCTTCGTTTGCATCAGGTTGTCTGTTTTCGTTAGCGTACTCCGCACTTTGCTCCTCGGATTGAAGTGGCTCGGCCAATGACGAATTCGCATATTGCTGCTGCGATTCTTCGCTATTCCTTAATGTTTCTTCCCTTGTGGACAAGTCAGCGAATTCCGGAGCACCATATGCAAGTTCTGCTGCATTCGCAAGTCTCTCTTCCTCACTCCGCTGGAGCAGGTACTCTTGTGCAAATGTGTTGGGGTCGCTGCCTGTCTGTGCTGCTTCATCGGAACGGTTGGATTGCTGAGCATCAGGTGAATGAACAACTGTAAACTCATCTGCTGACCACACTTGTGGCTCTTCAACAGGAAAACCCTCGATGCCTCGCAGCGACAATACGCCTGTAATGTTCAGACTGCGATTGGATAACAGATCCACGTCAAAATTTTCGATCTCGATAGAAATATCCTCAATCGATCTGACCCGGTTCAGCGGCACTGTGATCTCCACGGGAATGAAATGTTTGAGCTCCTCTGAAGCCTCATTTTCTCCTCTGTACGCACCTGTAAGTAAAAGATGCCCTCTTAACGTGGCATGATCATCCTGCCCTATGACTTGAATGCGCGGGTATAGTTCAATCTCCTCCAATTCCTCAATCGCAGGGACTCCCTCAGACAAATGAACGCGCTCATAAATATCGAACCGTAAACCATAAGGTTGATTCAACAAAGGTGGCGTCCTCCTTTCGGCATATGTTCACCATGATCCTTCTCATGGGACTGATCCATGGTCCAAATCCTTCGTTACCCCATCTATATGCCTTGAATGAGGGGAGCATGCCACCTTTTAAAAAACCGAAGCAGCTTTCTTTCAGAAAGCTTTTAGGCGAACGCTTTGCTTCTTCTGGTTGTTTCTGTCCTCTCTGTTTTCGTGTAAATAGTTAGTCGAACTTATATAATGTATTAATAATTTTGACGCTCTCGCTCTTCCAATTGTGTGAAATCGGATGGCCAAGGATCATTCACTTCAATCATCGCTCCGGTTAAAGGATGACTAAACTTAAGCATCTCTCCGTGAAGTGCTTGTCGCCCAATGGCATCCGCTCTACCTCCATACAATGTATCACCAATAAGCGGGTGTCCAGCGTAACTCAGGTGTACACGAATTTGGTGTGTACGTCCTGTATCCAGCTTCAATCGTACAAGGGTTGCTCGTTCCCATACTTCGACGATCTCCACATGAGTAACAGCTTCCTGTCCACCTTCGGAGACACGCCTGCGCTGTTTGTGATGTCTGTCCTTGCCAATCGGAGCATCAATTTTGTGGAGTTCAAGGGGGATTTGTCCACCTGCAATGGCTACATAATGGCGGCCAATCTCTTTGCGACGCATCGCTTCATCCAGTTTGGCGAGGGCAAAAGCATTTTTGGCATACAGAACAGGTCCGGTTGTATCCTCATCCAGTCGATGAACATGGCGTACGCTTGCCTGAATTCCGTTCATTTCATAATAGGAGGCAACCACATGATCCAGCGTGATGGCCTGATCAACACGGCTTCCATCTGGATGCAGTTTCATGCCTGCCGGTTTGTGCATAACCAGACAGAAATCATCCTCATACAATACATCCACATCAGCCCAGCGTGGCTCAACCTCGATTGGCTGGGACGCAAAAAGGGCCAGCCGAAGCCGGTCCCCTGCAAGTTGTATTCCTTGGTTTGCTTTCAGCTGACGAAGCAGTTTCTCCGGAAACTGAAGCTCAGACAGTAGCCATTGCTCTGCAGCCATCGATTTGTCCGAACTGCCTGTTACGGCTTTCCCTGGCATCAGTTCAAGCCATTCCCCACGGCGTTTCCAACTTTTGATGGTCATAACGATTGAAGAGCTTTACGATTCGCCTCAATCGTATCGTCAATATCCTGCTCTGTGTGCACACCAGAGACAAACATGCCTTCGTATTGCGAAGGTGCAACACTCACACCTTGATCAATCATGGCCGCAAAATAACGACGGAATTGATCCAGATTGCTTTCTTTGGCAATATCATAATTGGTTACTGGAACGGCACTGAAGAATGGACAAACCATGGAACCCACACGGTTAATGGTTATCGCAATACCCGTCTCAGCTGCATTTTTCTCGAATCCGGCTTGCAAACGTGCAGACAATGTCTCCAGACGGTCATAGACCTCTGGTGTTAACAATTTGAGCGTGGTATATCCTGCTGCCATAGCCAGCGGATTCCCGCTCAATGTACCTGCCTGATAGATCGGTCCCGTAGGAGCAATCTGTTCCATCAGATCCCGACGACCGCCATAAGCACCAACGGGGAGTCCGCCACCGATAACTTTACCCAGACAAGTCAGGTCAGGTGTAACCCCATACCGTCCCTGAGCACAGTTCAACCCGACTCGGAAACCGGTCATGACTTCGTCAAAAATAAGCAGGCTACCATATTGCGTCGTCAAACTGCGCAGGCCTTCAAGGAAACCGGAAGCCGGAGGAACAACCCCCATGTTACCTGCCACAGGCTCCACAATAACAGCGGACAGTTCTTCACCATAACGTTCAAAAGCAAGTCTCACGGACTCCAGATCGTTATAAGGCACCGTAATGGTATTCACAGCTACGCCTTCAGGCACGCCTGGACTATCTGGCAGACCCAGTGTTGCAACACCTGAACCCGCCTTGATCAGCAAGCTGTCCGCATGTCCATGATATGATCCTTCAAACTTCAGAATTTTACTACGTCCGGTTACCCCGCGTGCCAGTCGAATGGCACTCATGGTTGCTTCCGTGCCAGAATTAACCATCCGCACGATATCGATAGAAGGTACACGCTCACAGACCAGTTTTGCCATCTCGGTCTCCAGCAAAGTAGGCGCACCAAAGCTTGTTCCTTTGAGGGCTGTCTCACGCAAAGCTTCTACAACGTCAGGGTGTGCATGTCCCATAATGAGTGGGCCCCACGATCCCACATAGTCAATAAAAACATTGCCATCAATATCGTAGATTTTGGACCCTTCGCCGCGTTCTGCATAGATCGGAGTAAGTCCCACCGATTTGAATGCGCGTACAGGGCTGTTCACACCCCCGGGTATGTACTGCTTCGCTTCCTCAAACGCGTTGCGTGAGCGCTCATCATTGCGACGATTACCTTGTTGTGCAGTCATGAATATCCTCCTTAATGTAATGTATTTTATTTCTCAGCCAACCAGCGTGAAGCGTCTTTTCCGTAGTAGGTAATGATCATATCTGCACCTGCGCGTTTCATGCTGAGCAGGATTTCCATGGCAACTTTTTTCTCATCGATCCAGCCTTGAATCGCCGCCGCCTTCACCATGGCATACTCGCCACTTACATTATAGGCAACAAGCGGAAGATCAAATTGATCCTTAATCGTACGCATGACATCAAGATAGGAAAGGGATGGTTTTACCATCAACATGTCCGCTCCTTCGAGCACATCCGTCTCTGCTTCACGCAAGGCTTCACGTGCGTTCGCCGGGTCCATCTGATATGACTTGCGGTCTCCGAATTGTGGTGTGGAATCCGCAGCTTCACGGAATGGACCATAGAATGCGGATGCATATTTAACAGAGTAAGACATAATCGGAATATGACTGAATCCATTCTCATCCAGCCCCGCGCGGATCGCTTGTACAAATCCATCCATCATGTTGGATGGTGCAATAATATCCGCTCCTGCTTTGGCTTGAGACACTGCCGTTTGCACGAGTAGATCAAGTGATTCATCATTTAACACATCTCCGCAGATGTGGCCGTCAATCTCCACGGTGTGTACCATACCGCAGTGACCGTGATCCGTGAATTCACACAGACAAGTATCCGCAACAACCAGCAGTTCTGGGTACCAGGATTTGATCAATCTCGTTGCTTCCTGCACAATGCCATCTTCAGCAAAACCAGATGAACCTACACTGTCCTTGGTCTCCGGGATACCGAATAATAGTACGGCTGGAATCCCCAACTCAGCAATTTCCGTTACTTCCTCTTGAAGACGATCCAACGAGAAGCGGAACACGCCAGGCATGGATTTGATTTCGGATTTTACATTATGTCCATAAGTCACATAGATCGGTTGAATAAAGTCATCCACGGTTAGATGGGTCTCTCTGACCATATTGCGAATACCTGTGGATTGGCGTAAACGGCGATGCCGTACAATTGGAAAACTCATATGTGTAACCTCCTTGAAAATTAAATAGAGCAAAAAGGGAAGCGCGCTGGTATCCTATCGAATTCAGCACGCTTCATATGTTGACATGATTACATGTGTATTAATTTCGAAGAGCGCCTTCTTTGGTGCCTGTCCGTTTCCAGTCGCATAGCACTGTGATCAAGCTATCCATCGTTGCTTCCTCTGCCATCAGTGTAACCTTCAGTCCAGCCGCTTCTGCCGTCTTCGCTGTAACAGGCCCGATACATGCAACCTCCACATCTTTCAATAACGGCAGTGGATCTAGCAACCCCATACGTTTCAACATACTCATGAAATTGGTAACCGTCGATGAACTTGTAAAGGTCACCGCATGAATACCACCTTCTTCAAGCAGCTTGAGTAGTTCGTCATCATCCTCACCAGCGAGGATCGTATCGTAGGTGATGGCTTCGGTGACCTGAATTCCTCGTTCTCTCAACTGGTCACGCAACCACGTACGTGCAAGATCACCGTGCGGAAGCAATACTCTCTGGCCTTCCTTCAGCTCACTTTCAAAAGCTTCAAGCATGCCTTCGGCCTGGAAAGGACCTTTGACAACCTCTGCAACGATGCCATGTTTACGCAAAGCATCTGCTGTGGAAGGTCCTACGGCAGTAATTCTCGCTTGATGAATCGAGCGAATGTCCTTGCCTTCCTGTTCCAGATGGCGGAAGAAAAACTCCACGCCGTTCACACTTGTGAAAAACACCCAGTCATAGGTATCTAAAGCACTGAAGGCGTCTTTGACACTTTGCTTGGCAGATTCACTGGACGGCATGACCGTCTCAATGACCGGAAACTCATACGGTTCGCCGCCGAGTTCCTCAATGCGATTCACCAGTTCACTCGCCTGACTGCGAGCACGGGTTACCAAAATTCGTTTGCCAAACAGCGGTAGCGCTTCTGCCCATTTCAATTGTTCCCTTTGATTAACGACATCCCCCACCACAATAACAGCTGGTGGTTGGAAATTGGCTGCGATCACTTTCGCTTCTATATCTTCAAGGGTACCTGTAAGGGTATCCTGTTCCGCTCGTGTTCCCCAACGAATCAGAGCCACTGGTGTTTGCGCTGGACGACCATGACGAATCAATTGTTCGCTGATATATCCAATTTTGGCAACCCCCATCATAAATACAAGTGTGCCCGTTGCATTCGTCACTTTATCCCAATGGATACTGCGATCAAGCTTGTCCGGACTCTCGTGCCCCGTAATAATAGAGATGGAAGATGCATAGTCACGGTGAGTCACAGGAATTCCGGCATACGCAGGTACACTTATTGCAGCGGTAACCCCAGGTACAATCTCAAACGGAATTCCGTTTTTGTGTAGCAAACCCGCCTCTTCGCCCACACGTCCAAAGATAGTTGGATCGCCGCCCTTAAGCCGAACCACAACCTTGCCTTCAAGCGCCAGATCAACCAACAGTTGATTGATCTCTTCCTGTTTCATCGTATGCCGATCCGGGCGCTTGCCCACGTAAATCTTGACTGCGCCGGGTTTCATTTGTTTCAACAATCTCGGACTTGCCAAACGATCATAGACTACAGCATCGGCTTTCCCGATGGATTCCCACCCTTTTACCGTAATCAGCTTTGCATCCCCAGGACCTGCCCCTACCAAAAAGACCTTTCCCACCATGTCTTCATCCCCTAACTTCTGCCAGTATCTGCTCTGCTCCCCGTTCGATCAATCTCCACGCCACTTCTTCACCCAGACGAACCGGGTCCTTGCCGATCATAGCTTCCTTAAGAATCAGTCCACCATCCGGCGTGCCGACCATACCTGTTAATTGTAACGTGTTTTCACCATTCAGGGAATCTGTATCTTGCTGAGGCACCCATACCGCATGAGCACCGATCGGAACCTGACAGCCCCCATTTAATACACTGAGAAAACGGCGTTCCGCCTGTACAGGAAATGCTGTCTCGGGATCATTATACAGCTGCAGCAAGTGCAACAGTTCCTCATCGTCTTCACGACATTCGATACCAAGCGCGCCTTGACCCACTGCCGGAAGGCAAGCTGTTTCCGTCAGGTACTCTGTGATCCGGTCTTCCCAGCCCATACGGTACAATCCTGCAGCTGCCAGAATAATCGCATCGAATCCTTCAGTCTCCAGCTTCCGCAGACGGGAATCAATATTGCCGCGAATCGATTCCAATTGCAAATCTGGACGATAGGCCTTTAATTGACTCGACCGGCGCAGACTGCTTGTTCCGACTCTAGCTCCTTCTGGCAGTTGATCCAGAGTAAGCCCACCATTGGAGATCATCGCATCCCGTGGATCTGCACGACGAGGTATAGCCCCATTCGTTAATCCTTCGGGTAAATCGGAAGGCATATCTTTCATACTATGAACAGCCATATCAATCGTACGATCAATCATCGCCTGTTCAATCTCTTTGACAAACAAACCTTTGCCTCCCACTTTTGACAACGTTACATCCAGAATGAGATCTCCCTTGGTAACAATCTTATGTACTTCAAAGTCAAAAGCTAATCCTTCCCGCTCACAAATATCGCGTAAATCCTGAATGACATGACCTGTCTGGGTTAGCGCAAGCGCGCTCTGTCTACTTCCAACTTTAATTGTACGCATATCTACACTTCCTCCTGATTACGGGATATCCAGTCCCCGATTTCTTCTTCGGTCCACCACCGAAAATGGCCTGTACGAATATCTTCTAATATGTGCATTTCAGTTAATTGCCGAAGCAACGTACTTCTGAGACTTGAAGAAGATACGCGTGACTTCACCTCAGTCCTCATCTGGTGCAAAAACTCCAGATACGTTTCATACTCATCACCGAACTGTCGTTCGAGTGTGGCACGTATCTCAGCAGCTGCTGCCGGTCCCGCTCCTGCTGTGGATATCGCTATGCTTAATCTCCCACGCCTGACCACGCTTGGCGTAATAAAGCTGCTGTGCTCCGAAGACATTGCGTTATTCACCAATATGCCCGCAGCCTCCGCATCCCGAACCACAGTTGAATTGACCTCTGAATGGTCAGTCGCTGCATATACGAGAAAGGCCCCCCGCAAATCTCCATTGCGGTAGGACCGGTCTATCCATTGAATTCGGGATTCATGATGCAGTTGTTTTAATATGGGAGTAAGCTCAGGACTAATGACCGTAATCTGTGCCTCAGCATGCAGTAATCCCTTAATTTTACGTTCGGCAACACGTCCACCACCAACCACGCAGCACTTCTTGCCTGAAGTATTCACAAATATCGGCGTGTAACGGTCCATCCCCTTCACTCTCCCGTCCAACGATGAAACGCTGAATACGCATTGGATAAAAAACTTATAATGACAAATCCGTACCCGATCAGTGTCCATCTTGCCATGATAATTGTAGAGAACTGTTTCCTTCTCTTGGATACGAAATAACCCACATAGATGGCTATAGCAAGACCTGTCGCAATAACTTTGAGATCCAAGAGTAGAATCCAGCGTCTTTCCGCCACAATGGATAATACGGCAAGCATCACAGAAACGCCAAGGAGCGGTGTACCTATGAAATTAGCACCATCCATGTATTTGCCGATCACTTCCAGGCTTGGCATCCGTCGCATCGTTTCATTCCACTTTTTTTTCTTCAACTTACGGTGCAGGAACAGATATAACATGGCAAATACCGTAGCAACGGTTAACGCCGCAAAACCAAGATTCGCCAAGGTAATATGCATAATGAGTAATCCATGTACCGTTTGCCAGTTATGCAGTGATATCTCTCCGGCCGTAAACCACAGTCGGTTTAATACCGTAACGGAAAAACCTACAACATTCAGCAACAAAATGACAAATTCGGAACGCTGGATGCGAGTCATGACAAGAGACATCAGCACAATACTGAATGAGAATATAAACAAAAAATCAAAGGTGGTATAGATGGGGAAATGGCCTTCAGTCCACATGCGCAATATGACATGCGTTACCTGCAGTCCCCAAACAACGACAAGAAACCCTGTGCCTGTCCGCTTCGCCCCCGCATTGCGTCGAATGCAGTCCGAGAAATAGAACAGTAGGCTCAGGGCATACATATAGATTAGAGCTTCATAAACTTGTTCAGCAAGGGTCAAGCTGCCCACCCGCCTTATACGCCTGCCGGAGCATAAGCCGGCACGGGGTCTTGCCGGTTTTCGTTAAGGTGAGCGGCTGGCTTCGCCAGAGCTGTGGCATCACTCTGACTCACTTTTTCAGCCGCCATCTCTACTGAATCTTCCAGAGCGAAAATCTGAGTAAACATGCGCAGAGCTTCATCACCTTGCTTCGTGCCTGCCATTTCCTTAATCCGATTAATCGGATCTGTCGTCATTTGGTTCACAATACTCTTGGTCAAACGACGAATGACTTTACGTTGATGTTCATCGAGCTCAGGCAGTTTATTAAACAGGCTATCCATCGTTTCTTCATGAATGGAGACACCTTTTTCCTGCAAAGCGCGAATAACGGGACGAACACCCAACGTTTTGAGCCAATGGTAATAATCCTCCATCTCAAGCTCAATCATTCTCTCAATTTTGGCAGCTTCCACCTTACGCATCTCGAGGTTGCTCTCCACGATTCCTTCCAGATCATCAATGTCATAGAGAAATACGTTGGATAATTCACCAATCGCCGGATCAATATCGCGTGGAACCGCAATATCAATCAGGAACAATGGACGAGATTGACGACGCTTCATGCTCTCTCGTACCACTGCTGCATCCATGACATAACGTTCAGCTCCAGTGGAACTAATCACAATATCAACTTCATTAAGTCGATCTAGTGCCTGTTCCATCGTACAAGGTGTCCCCCGGAACTTGGCTGCCAATTCTTCAGCTCTTGCGAGCGTGCGATTCGCCACGATGACCTCGGATGCCCCGTTGGCATAGAGATGTTTCACGGTTAGTTCACTCATCTTGCCGGCACCCAAAATGAGCACCTTCTTGTCTGTGAACATGCCAAAAATCCTCTTACCGAGTTCAACAGCAGCATAACTGACAGATACGGCGCTCTCCCCGATGGAAGTCTCCGAATGTGCCCGTTTGCCCAGCGTAACAGCCTGTTTGAACAGCATATTAAACCAGGTACCTGTTGATTTTTCTTCCTGCGCTTTAAGAAAAGCCTGTTTCACCTGTCCAAGAATCTGAGTCTCACCAATGACCATAGAATCTAGTCCGCAGATGACGCGGAACAAATGGCGCATGGCTTGATCATCTTCATATATATATAAGTGTTGCGTAAATTCTTCCCGTGGTACGTTAAACCATTGTTCCATGAATGTTCGAATAAAATAACCACACATGTGAAGACGGTCCACCACAACATACAACTCGGTACGGTTACATGTGGCTACGATTACACCTTCCAATACACTCTTGGTCAGCTTGAGCTGCTGCAGCGCTTCAGACAAATCCTTTTCTGCAAATGTGAATCGTTCCCTAACCTCTACAGGCGCCGTGCGATAATTCAAACCAACGACAACGATGTGCATTGCAAGTTCACCTGCCTAATAAATTTCCAATCAAAGTGCTTACTGCATATGTCTATCCATTTATGATTGACAAGGTTAATTATATCACACATCATAGCCGTGACCGGGTCATTTTTATGAAATGTTTATGAAATCACCATGTTCATCATCATATGCACTGTCATTTATTGTAGTGTCTCACCAAACTTCACCGTTATGCGTTAAAAAGTGTCGATTATGAATATTCATAACGATACGCATATTAAAACAAATAGCCATGGAATTATTCCATGACTATTAGAGTTTGGGAGGTTACGTGTCCATCCCGATATGTGAACATTGTGTATGCAATATACTTTTTAATTAAACCCGTTCCGTCTGGTTGTTCATGTCTGGTGTTTCAACTTGCAATTCGCCCAAACCACGTACCAACTTCTTTGCATACGTTTTTTCAGGCTTTAATACGGATACCAGGTAGTCAATAGCAAGCTGTGGGTCTACAGTCTCCCCACAAGTGTAACAATCAATCGCTGCAAAACCTCTCTCAGGATACGTATGAATGGAGAGATGGCTCTCAGACAATAGTACAAGTACGGTCGCTCCCTGTGGATCAAACTGCTTGGACTGTACGGACATCACTGTCGCGCCACATGCCTCCGCTGCTTCAACCATTTGGGCTTCCAGATACTCTGCATTGTTCAGTAGATTAAAGTCGACACCCCAAGTATCAACAGCAACGTGTCTTCCGAAAGTTGAATATTCCATCCTTCGGTTCCCCCCTTCCTAGGAATAAAATGTTTGAAAAAATTTCATCCGCTAGGACCTACGTCATTCACTTCCCGAGGGAAAAATCTCTCGCAACATATAATGTCCTGAGTGAATCCTGGTTCCTATATTGTTTTCAACGAGATTAAAAATAACATTGAATCAGAGTGAAATCAACCCTTTTCCAGAAGATTGTAAAATAAATATGTTCAATTCGGAATATTTGATCTCACATCAAAAAATCCCCCTGAAACCTCCACATTGGCGAGTGCCACTGCCCGGAAGATACAAGGGAATTCATTATATACACATACGTTTATAAACATACAATTTTAAGCTAATAGGCTTCAAGCTCAAACAACCGTTTTTGATGACGAGCAAGGGTCTCATCAATCTGATGGAGCTGATCAGCAGTCGCATCTTTTCTAGTGTCCAGCAGTGAATCGATCTCGGCATACACACGGTTGATTTCGCGTTCTACATCTCTGGCCTGGAACAGATGTTGCAATTCAAGCAACGTATTTTTGTATTCATAGATCACTCGGGTGTTCTCCCCGGTCTTCTCCACAATTTTGTGGACAGTGCCTTGAGCATAAACATACGTCATGGTGAACCCTTTATAGATCCGATGAACGACCCCGTCACCCTTAAAAGTCACAAAGAGCTTCCGGACAACGTTGGTCAGATGCAGATTCACCAGGCGGCAAGATAACTCACAGATATAGAACCCTTCTATGCGGTCAAAAGGGAAATGCACTTCTTCTCCACTTACATCCCCCAGCACGACCTCCTGACAACCATTGTCCAACACCTTAACCCGATGATGAAGCCTGCCGTCTTCTGTCATGCGCAAAAACTGATGCATCTGGGGTTCTGACAATTTCATAGTGGCCTTAACATACTCTGTGGCTAACCGCTGAGCCATACAAATCCCTCAATTCTTTCCCGATTGTTTTGTCTTCCTGCACATGTAGCAGTCATCTCAAAATTCTTCAGGCCGGCTAAGCCGGTATGTTTGGTACTGTTGGCAATATGCACCTATGCTCATTATACACTATCCTAACGTTATATTTCTCCAGATCCAGATGATGAATTCTCACGAAATCCCATAAAAAACCGGATTAATCTGGATCTCATCAAAGATTCACTTAGCATGCTCACTTTCCTGCACTAAAACGGTATACTATCTCGGTTATCCGTTAATTCCGTTGGTTTCTTCCTCATCAGAAGCACCCTCTGCATCCAGCACTGGTGCATACTTATCTATGCGGGCATGGCGGGTAATGATGTCCCATAACTCTTCTTTCCCCAATCCCTCTTCGGATGAAAACGGCACAAACAAATCCCCTGAACGAAGACCCAGTGATTCCTTAATGACTTTGATATATTTGGCTCTGCGTGTTTTTGGAATCTTGTCCATCTTGGTTGCTACAACAACCAAAGGCAGTCCATTATGACGAAGCCATTCGTTCATCATCTTGTCCTCTTTGGACGGTTCATGTCTCATATCCACCATCTGCATAACCAGTTTCAATTCTTCGCGTCCCAACAAGTATTTCTCCATCATTTTACCCCAGGCAAAGCGTTGCTCTTTGGAAACTTTAGCGTAGCCATATCCCGGAAAATCGACGAAGTAGAGATCCTGATTAATTTTATAATAGTTGAGTTGCTGTGTCTTACCCGGTGTTGAGCTCGTCCGAGCCAAATTTTTACGATTGATCAAACGGTTGATCAGGGAAGATTTCCCCACATTGGAGCGTCCCGCCAAAGCAATCTCGGGCAAACCGTCATCGGGGTATTGTTCAGGCCGAACGGCACTGATAATAAATTCAGATTGATTTACTTTCATATTGTATCTTTCCTCTCTTGAAAACCTGTGCTATGCATCACCTGTTGAAGGTATTATGCCATGGATTGTTCTATCATACCAAAAAAACCGTTCCAGCGGACGCCGAAGCCTCCGCAGAACGGTCTAATCTTCATACGAACCTTTCGGATACGTGGATTACAGGTGAATTCCTGTCTGCTCCACAAGTGCATGCTGCAATACCTGATCCATATGGGCTACAGGTACAAACTCCACATCTTCCTTGATGCTGTCTGGAATGTCACGCAGGTCCCGCTCGTTATCCTTAGGCAATAATATTTTTTTATAACCGGCACGATGGGCTGCCAGTGATTTCTCTTTCAGACCACCAATCGGCAGTACACGTCCACGCAGTGTTATTTCACCAGTCATGGCGATATCCTTGGACACATGTTTGTTTGTCAAGGCTGAGATTAACGCTGTTGCCATCGTAATCCCGGCAGATGGACCATCCTTCGGAATCGCTCCTTCCGGAACGTGGATATGGATATCGTTTTTCTCATGGAAGTCAGGCGAAATTCCAAGCTGTGTAGCTTTGGAGCGGGTATAACTGAATGCGGCTTGTGCCGATTCCTTCATGACATCCCCCAGTTTACCTGTGAGAGTCAATTTACCTGTTCCAGGCACAACAGTCACTTCAATGATAAGGGTATCTCCACCCACTTCAGTCCACGCCAGACCCGTTACGGTACCAATCTGATCTTCCAGTTCGGCCATACCATAACGGAACTTGCCAGGTCCAAGGTAGTCTTTGATCTCATCGGATGAGATGTTAATCTGACCTTCCACGCCAGATACGACGTTCTTGGCAGCTTTCCGGCACAACGAAGCCATCTGCTGTTCCAGATTACGCACACCTGACTCCCGTGTATATTCACGAATTACACGCAACAACGCGTCATCCGGGATTTCCAATTGCTCTTCTTCCAGACCATGGTCCTGCTTCTGTTTGGGCAACAAATAGTTTTTCGCAATTTGCAGCTTCTCCAGCTCCGTGTAACCAGGGATGTTGAGCATTTCCATCCGATCCAGCAATGGACGCGGAATATTGTGTACCGTGTTGGCAGTTGTTATAAACATAACGTTGGATAAGTCAAACGGCAATTCTACAAAATGATCACTAAACGTATTATTCTGTTCCGGATCAAGTACCTCAAGTAACGCTGCGGAAGGATCTCCGCGGAAGTCTGAAGCCATCTTATCAATCTCGTCCAGCAGGAATACCGGATTAAGTGACCCTGCCGTTTTCATCCCCTGGATGATACGCCCAGGCATCGCGCCTACATAGGTGCGTCGGTGACCACGAATCTCGGCTTCATCCCGCACGCCGCCAAGAGATATTCTTACAAACTCCCGACCTAGCGATCTCGCGATCGAACGAGCAAGTGATGTTTTACCGACCCCTGGAGGTCCGACCAGACAGAGAATTGGTCCTTTGAGCTTCTTGACGAGCTTCTGGACAGCCAGATATTCAAGCACACGCTCTTTGGGCTTTTCCAATCCGTAATGATCTGCATTCAGCACATCTTCGGCTTTTTGGATATCCAGATCATCCGCTGTCATCTGACTCCAAGGAAGGCCAAGCAGCCAATCCACGTAGTTGCGAATGACTCCGCCCTCAGCTGAACTTGCAGGCATTTTCTCCAGTCGATCAATTTCTTTCTCGACCTTTTCTTTCACCTTGTCCGGCAAGCCGAGTTCTTCCATCTGTGTGCGAAGTTCCTCAACCTCACCCGCACGGCCTTCTTTTTCACCCAGTTCTTTCTGGATCGCTTTCATCTGCTCGCGCAAATAATATTCCTTCTGCGTTTTCTCCATCTGTTTCTTCACACGTTGGCTGATCTTGCGTTCAAGCTCCAGCACTTCGCGCTCATTGTTCAGGATATCCAGCAATTTCTCCAGACGTTCCCGAACGTCGATGGTCTCCAGAATTTCCTGTTTATCCTTGATCTTCAAGGACAGGTGACTCGTGATGACATCGGCCAGACGCCCTGGTTCTTCGATGTCAGACACCGCTGCGAGTGTCTCTGGTGTCACTTTTTTGGACAGATTAATATAATTCTCGAACTGGTTCAGAACGGTACGCATCAAGGCATCCGTCTCCGGATGGGTATTCTCCTCTTCAGGCAGCTCTTTAGCCAGTACTTCATAATATTCCTCGTTGTCCGTATATTCAATAATTTCAGCCCGTTCCATGCCTTCTACGAGTACACGAATCGTACCGTTTGGAAGCTTCAGCATCTGTCTGACCTTGGCCACGGTTCCGATTCTGAAAATGTCCTCTTGTGTTGGTTCTTCAATATTTACTTCGGCTTGGGAACATAGGAGAATCAGATGTTCTTCTACCATCGCTTTTTCTAAAGCCTTGACCGATTTCTCCCGGCCCACATCGAGATGCAGTACCATACTCGGGTAGACGAGAAGTCCTCTTAAAGGCAGTAAAGGAAAACGACGACCTTTCGCTTTGCTCGGTCCCATCGCTTTCGCACCTCCAATGGCTCTCAGGTTGTAGTCATTCATTATTCTATCAAATGTTCACATAAAAAACCAATGAAGGGAAGCGCTTAGCAGCTTCCCGAATCTGTAACCTGTCCTGGACGAGGCACGTCCGCACGCAAATAGGAAGCGGATGCCGGTGGAAAAATCTCCGGTGCAGGTGCAACTGTCTCCTCTGCAAGCTTCGTTTGTTCCATCTGTTGTGATTCCGGGACCCAGGCGAACACTTCACGGAATACGTCCTCTACGGTATCTACCGGGATAACGCGCAAGCCATCCAGATTCTCAAAAATGGACTGCCAGTTCTCCGCGGGAATAATAACGGTCTTCGCTCCTGCCTGAAAGGCAGCCTCCACCTTGGCCAGCACGCCACCAATAGGCTTAACCCGACCATGAATACTGATCTCGCCAGTCATCGCTGTCTCATGATCCACAGGGCGTCCCTGAATCGCTGATGTAATGGCAGTCGCCATGGCAATCCCGGCAGATGGACCATCAATAGGTGTCCCCCCTGGGAAATTCACGTGTAAATCGTAATCATTCGGACGAATACCCATGGCTTTTAATACGGTTAACACATTTTCAACCGAGCCTTTGGCCATACTTTTTCGCCGGAGTGTACGCGAACCGCCTCCAATCTCTTCTTCATCCACAACGCCTGTAATATTGATTCGGCCTTGATCTTTAAGAGCCGGAACAGCAGACACTTCGATCTCCAAAATGGTTCCCATATTCGGTCCGTATACCGCCAAGCCGTTAACAAACCCCACCTGCGGGTGTGTAGGGACCTTCCGATCAGGCCGTGGCTGAATCTGGCTGCTACCCGCCACCCACTCCACATCAGACGCCTGAAGCGTCTCACGCTTCTCTGTCAGCGCAAGCCCAGCAGCCAGCTGGATGATATTAACCGCTTCGCGTCCATTGGTTGCATATCGCTTGACCACATCAACGGCATCCGGACATGGACTGAACCCTATTTTCTGAACAGCATCCTCTGCAATTCGCCCAATCTCCTCAGGCAACAAAGGACGGAAATAAACTTCCATGCAGCGTGAACGCAAAGCTGGTGGCAGTTCATGAGGCGAACGAGTCGTTGCTCCAACAAGGCGGAAATCGGCCGGCAGGCCATTTTGAAAAATATCGTGGATATAAGCAGGAGTATGCGTGTCTTCCGAGTTATAGTACGCACTCTCCAAAAACACCTTGCGATCCTCCAACACTTTCAACAGCTTATTCATCTGAATCGAATGTAATTCACCAATCTCATCAATAAAAAGCATTCCCCCATGCGCTTTCGTGACAGCACCCGGTTTCGGTTGGGGAATACCTGCAACGCCCATGGCTCCTGCTCCCTGATATATCGGATCATGAACCGAACCAATTAAGGGGTCCGCAATACCACGTTCATCAAAACGGGCTGTTGTTGCATCCAGCTCCGTGAATTTGGCGTCTGGCTTGAAAGGCGATGTTGGATTCTTCTTGGCCTCTTCCAACACAACCCTTGCGGCAGCTGTCTTCCCGACTCCGGGTGGGCCATAAATGATAACATGTTGCGGATTAGCACTGCACAAAGCAGCTTTAAGGGCACGCAGCCCGTCTTTTTGCCCAACAATATCGTTAATGGTAGCTGGACGCGTCTTCTCCGACAACGGCTTGGTGAGTGAGATTGAACGCAACTTACGCAGCTTCTCCAGTTCCTTGCGAGATTCTCGCTCAACGGCACTGCGGTTCGTTTTCTGGCCACGCAGCAGGTTCCAGAAATACAAACCAATCACCACTCCAAAAAATAACTGAATCAACATGATGACCATACCAAATTCCATGTCTTCACATCCTCCTATTTTGTCGCTATTCTCATATGAGATCATGCTAATACTTGGTAGTATAGCCTTTTCAACGCGACGTAAACGGGCGATGCGAAATTTGTATGCGAGAAAATAAAAAGCCCGCCATCGCTGGCGAGCTTTTGCTGTAACAAGATATGAATCAATCAGTGCGAACGACCAGGAATAACACCTGTCTCTTCGTAGGCTTCGACGATTTTGTCGATCTCTTTTTTTAATTCCTCAACCATGATTTCTTCAGGCACTTTACGAATCATCTTGCCGTGACGGAACAAGAGACCTTCTCCACGAGCACCGGCAATCCCGATATCCGCTTCTTTGGCCTCACCTGGACCATTAACCGCACAACCCAACACCGATACTTTAATCGGCACCTTCAGTTTGGAGATATACTCTTCCACTTCGTTGGCAATGGAGAACAGGTCGATATCCAATCGTCCACACGTTGGGCAGGAGATCAATGTAGCTGCATTTGTAATGAGTCCAAATGTTTTGAGCAGATCACGAGCGACCTTGATTTCTTCTACCGGGTCCGCACTCAGTGAGATCCGCATCGTTGAACCAATACCCATGGACAATAAGGCTCCCATACCTGCGGAGCTTTTGATCGTACCGGAGAACAGTGTACCTGCTTCGGTAATCCCGAGATGCAACGGATACGGAATGATTTGAGCTGCTTTGGTATAAGCTTCAATCGCCATCGGCACATCCGATGCTTTGAGTGACACGATGATATCATGGAAATCAAGCTCTTCCAAAATACCAATGTGATACAATGCACTTTCTACCATAGCATCTGCCGTAGGATACCCATACTTCTCAAGGAGATGGTTTTCCAAAGAACCCGCATTTACTCCAATCCTAATCGGAATGCCGCGGTCTTTACAAGCCTTAACCACTTCTTCCACTTTCGCACGTTTACCGATGTTACCTGGATTAATCCGAACTTTATCGATGCCGTTCTCAATCGCAAGCAAAGCCAGCTTATAGTTGAAATGAATGTCCGCTACGAGCGGTATATGAATGCGTTTTTTGATTTCCTTGATGGCTGCGGCAGCTTCCTCATTATTAACCGTTACACGTACCACTTGGCAACCCGCTTCTTCCAGTCGCAGAATCTCTGCAACCGTTGCTTCAACGTCTGCCGTTTTGGTTGTACACATACTTTGGATAATGACTTCGTTACTGCCACCGATCGTTACGTTTCCCACTTTCACGGGACGTGTATCCTGTCTTAAATACATGAGTGATTTCTCTCCCCACAACGTCAAAGCTCCACCCTGACAGAGACATGAATTCGCCTTCTGCCAAAGTGGAGAACTGACAAGTCTATATTTCAGAGTTCAACGGGATTCAGGCCTTGATTAGGCGCTCTCTTCCTGCTTATCGTCCTTCGATTGGCTTAGTTCAGGCACGACTCTTTTCTCAACAACTTCTTCGGTAATGACACAGTTCGTAACATCATCACGTGAAGGCACTTCATACATGATTTCAAGCATGATACCTTCAATGATGGCACGTAATCCACGTGCACCTGTGTTACGTTTAATTGCTTCTTTTGCAATCGCGAGCAATGCAGCTGGTTCAAATACCAGATTCACATTGTCCAGCTCAAGCAGTTTTTGGTACTGTTTGGTAAGCGCGTTTTTTGGTTCGGAAAGAATCCGTACCAGCGTATCTTCATCCAGTGGCTCCAAAGTGGAGATGACTGGCAGACGGCCTACAAATTCCGGAATCAGACCAAATTTCAGCAAATCTTCCGGCAATACCATACCCAGGTATTCACCTGGTTTCAGATCTTTTTGCTCAGAAACGGTATTAAAGCCAATGACTTTTTTACCGATCCGGCGTTTGATCATTTGCTCCAGACCATCAAAGGCACCGCCGCAAATGAACAGGATGTTTGTTGTATCGATCTGAATGAATTCTTGATGAGGGTGTTTGCGACCACCTTGTGGTGGTACAGAAGCCACAGTTCCTTCAAGAATTTTCAAGAGAGCCTGTTGCACACCTTCGCCCGATACATCACGAGTAATGGATGGGTTTTCGGATTTACGCGCTACTTTATCAATCTCATCGATATAAATAATGCCACGCTCTGCTTTTTCCACATCATAATCAGCAGCTTGAATCAGTTTGAGCAGGATGTTCTCTACATCCTCACCTACATAACCCGCTTCTGTTAATGACGTAGCATCCGCAATAGCAAAAGGAACATTCAAAATTTTTGCCATCGTTTGCGCAAGCAACGTTTTACCAGAACCCGTAGGTCCTAACAGCAAAATGTTACTCTTCGACAGTTCAACATCTTCAATCTTGCTTTGAGTGTTGATCCGTTTGTAGTGATTGTACACCGCAACAGACAATGACTTCTTCGCTTGCTCCTGTCCAATAACATATTGATCCAGGATATTACGAATCTCTTTTGGTTTTGGAATATCTTTGAGGTCTACTTCTTCATCATGACCGAGTTCTTCCTCAACGATTTCGGTGCAAAGTTCGATACATTCATCACAAATGTACACGCCTGGTCCAGCGACCAACTTACGCACCTGCTCCTGAGATTTACCGCAAAAAGAGCATTTCAGTTGCCCTTTCTCATCGTTAAATTTAAACATGAAACCACCCCTTTAGGAATTGATCGGTCTACTGAGCACCTGGTCAATAATGCCGTACGTCTTAGCCTCTTCAGCGCTCATGAAGAAGTCACGGTCTGTATCCCGCTCAATTTTCTCAAGAGACTGACCCGTACGATCGACGTATATTTGATTCAGTTTCTGACGTGTTTTAATAATCCATTCTGCGTGTATCTTAATATCCGCAGCCTGTCCTTGAATGCCGCCAAGCGGCTGATGAATCATTACTTCGCTATTTGTCAGCGCATATCTCTTGCCAGGTGCACCGGCTGTCAGCAATAACGAGCCCATGCTTGCTGCCATCCCAACGCAAATGGTAGATACATCCGGCTTGATAAATTGCATCGTATCGTATATACCCATCCCTGCGGTGACAGAACCACCAGGTGAGTTAATGTACAAGCTGATATCCTTCTCAGGATCGTCGGCTGCCAAAAACAAAAGCTGTGCTATGACAAGATTGGCTACATCGTCATCAATCGCACTGGTTAGAAAGATAATGCGATCTTTCAGCAAACGTGAATATATATCGTAAGACCGCTCGCCTCGATTGGTTTGTTCTATAACCATTGGCACCAGACTCATGAGACCAACCTCTTTTCTACATGTAATTAGACATAGGCCACCTGTAAAGCAAACCCAAATTCATTCTAACACTTTCCTGTGACAATGTCATTTTTCACAAGAGGAGTCAGACATCCGTTTGTTTACTTTTTTAGCCTGATCATATTTAACCATGTTTTCTATGTATGTGCAAATTGAAGCCATCCTATGCCGTATTGCCTTTTTTTTATTTGCATGAAGTACATAGGTATGTAAAAAGTGTACAGGGATCAATAAAATTAGTGTTCATCCATATAATTACTTCATTTTCTATAAAATGGATGTCATAATTTAAAAATAAGGCACGCAATAATTCACGTGCCTTATCGTTTATTCAACTGACAAGTTGATAATAGCTTGTCTTATTTTTCGTCAGCTTCTGCAACAACTTCTTCAGCTGGAGCTTCAACCGGTTCAACAACTGTGCTGTTCTCAACAAGAACGTCAATCGTTTTACGCAGCTTAACTTCATCGCGAAGGCTGTCCAGGGAACCATTACCTTCGAGGATGCCACGGATCTCATCAGCAGGACGCTTGTAAGATTCAGCCATTTTCTCGAGTTCTTGATTCACTTCTTCGTCAGATACTTCAATGTTTTCCGCTTTACCTACAGCTTCAAGCACCAGGTTGTTGCGAACACGTTTGGAAGCATCTTCTTGCATTTGTCCTCTCAGGTCAGCTTGAGTCTGGCCAGAGAAGCTCAGGAACATTTCAAGGTTCATACCTTGGTTACGCAAACGGTTATCGAAATCACGCATCATGTTTTGTACTTCGCTCTCAACCATTGCAGCAGGAATGTCCACTTCAGCGTTCTCAGCAACTTTTTCTACAACTGCATTTTCTTGTGCAGCTTTGGCTTCGTCAGCTTTACGGGATTCCAATTGTGTTTTAAGGTCAGCTTTGTACTCTTCAAGTGTGTCGAATTCGCTAACATCTTTAGCAAACTCATCATCCAATGCAGGAAGCTGTTTGCGTTTGATTTCGTGAATTTTCACTTTGAATACCGCTTGTTTGCCAGCAAGTTCTGCTGCATGGTAGCTCTCTGGGAAAGTCACTTCTACGTCTTTGAAGTCACCAGTGGACAGACCCACAACTTGTTCTTCAAATCCAGGAATGAATGTGTTGGAACCCAGTTCCAGGGAATAACGCTCTGCTTGTCCACCTTCGAAAGGTACACCATCAACGGAACCGTCGAAGTCGATTACTGCAACGTCGCCGTTAGCAGCGGAACCTTCGTCGATTACAACGAGTTCAGCGTGACGTTGTTGAAGACGCTCAAGTTCTTCAGTCACTTCTGCTTCAGTTACTTCACCTTTTGCTACAGCAACTTCGATTCCTTTGTACTCACCAAGAGTAACTTCAGGTTTCACAGTTACTTTTGCTTTGAACTTGAAAGTTTGTCCTTTAGCGAATTGTTCAACATCTACGTCAGGACGATCAACCGGGAAGATATCCGTTTGGTCGATTGCTTCTGTATAGGCTTCAGGAAGCAAAATGTCGATTGCTTCTTGATAAAGGCTCTCTACACCAAAACGTGCTTCGAAGATGGAACGTGGTACTTTACCTTTACGGAATCCAGGTACGTTTGCTTGTTTAACCACTTTATTAAAAGCTTTGTCGAGTGCTGCAGTTACACGATCTGCATCCACTTCAACCTCAAGAACCCCAAGGTTCTTCTCTATCTTTTCCCAAGTTGCTTTCATTGTATACTTTCCCCTCCAAAATTCACATGTTCACGTAGGCAATCACGTACAAAATAACCATTTTAGTATAAACAAGATTAGATTCTTTTTCAAGGGGAATCCCTTGATACGGTTTAAGGAAAACGTTTCCGGCCTCTATTAACCATCCAATCCGGCAGATACAAACTGCTTCATGGAACGATAAGCCTGCTCCAGCCGAAAGCGCATTGCCCCTGTCACAGCATACATTGAACGGGTATTTTCCTCATCATGCGAGCCACCCAGACTGTCTGCAACGGTCATATGTAGAGCTGCTGCCCATATATCTGTCATGGAATCATTTTCTTCCAGCATCGATACATAATCACGGGTTCCATACACCGCCATGACATATTGTATCCACAGTTCCTGGGCAAAATAAAAGAGCGTAGGTTCATGAACCTCCGTCTGATCTGCCACTCGTTCCAGAATCTGGACGATTTGGAGCGGGAATTCCTCTGGTCTAAGAGGCACGGTGTCGATCTCGACTTCAACCTGCTCTTCGCCTCTCGTAAACAGGATCATACCTTGAACACCTCGTCGACGCAAGGTTTGCAGCACCCGAAATTGAAGCAGAGGGTGAAGCGACTTATCTTTTAACCAACTCGTAAGTGCCTCGTCAATCTTCGGTAGATCAAGATAGGCCAGCTGCTCCAAAGCCAGCATCGTCTGTTCAGACAGCGGCTCCTCCATTACTGTGCGAAGCATCTTATCTGCATAACCATCATCCTGTTCAAGCTTCATTCGGGCATGCTGCCGTGCCATGTCTTCCTCACTAATCTCTTCTTCCTCTTCTCGTTCTTCAAGAACGGCAGGCGAGGTTTCTTCATATTGAGGAAACGCAGCCTGAAGCCATTCGAGCAGAGCCCGCCATTCATCATAATGGCGCTCTTCCTGTCCCTGACATTGCAACAAAAAGTGAAGCAATTTCATCGCTTCACCATACCGTTCATTTTCAAGCATAACTGTCAATTGAATCTGGTAATAGTCCAGCGTCTTAGGAAACAGCACAATATTGTTGTTATGCTCGGTTTCCGGGGTCGTGGATTCCTTAATGGGAGCACCTCCTCTATATCCTGAATCTCCAGTTGGAATCAACCTAAATAGATATATATTAAAACGATTGTTGATCTATTTTTTTTGAGTTCTCCTGATATTCTAACATAACCTTAAATATAATGAAAAAAACGTTACTGCCGCCAAATATCATATACGAAAAATAGTTTAAAATAAAATACTTGATATTCCTGTATGCATATGATAAAATCAATTTTGCTTGAAAAAATTCATGTCTCAGTAGCTCAGCTGGATAGAGCAACGCCCTTCTAAGGCGTCGGTCGGGGGTTCGAATCCCTCCTGGGACGTAAAAAAAAGAAGCTTCCCTCGGGAAGCTTTTTTTGCGTCTGGGGATGAGAACCCCAATGGTTCGTCGGAGCATTCGCTTCGTTAGCACTACTTCGCAGTCTTGACTGCAAGGAGAGTATCCCTCCTGGGACGTAAAAAAAAG
>NZ_JCAXEL010000032.1:0-55250 GCF_059759055.1 Paenibacillus sp. GQ49 | reverse complement strand
TTAACGAAAAACATTCTGGTATGAAACTTGGCTAAAGATCAATGAAATCTACAGTACATAGTCTAATGAAATTCAACATGATCGCTTAAGAGCCAGTGAAGGTTGATTAATCATTTGGTGAGTAATATTTGGAGGTAATTGAATGACGATAATTTGTCTCGAAGGTGCCAGTTCTGTAGGTAAAAGTACCACTTGTCAGCAGTTCGCTACACAATATGATGCATTTATTGTTCCAGAAACAGGATTCCTTTTTGAAGCTCCTCAACTTGAAGGTAAGGAACTTATGATGTGGTTACTGGAGAGACAAATCGATAGATGGCATATAGCATATGAGAAGAATCAACAACATGAGTATGTGATTTTGGATGGCGATGTATTTAAGATTTGGTACAGCTGGATATATGGTTTTGAGCACTTATCTTTAGATGAAACAGCAAACTTCTTTAGAAAGAAATTATTGGAGAATGAAATATCATTACCTGATGCTTATGTACTATTCTGGGCTGAAGAAGATGAGCTGCGCAAGCGAAAGGAGATGGATCAGACACGATCCAGAAGAAATTTTGATAAACATCTGTGCATGATTGAACCTCAAATGAGATACTTCCATTATCTTAATGAACTGGTACCAGGATATGTGGGGATTCATAAAGCAGAGATTGTTGCAGATAATATACATCATATTGTAAAGCATTGCGAAACGTTACCACACATAAAAAAACGAGAGATCGAAATCTTTGATAGAGTAATTGATTTTTACAAGATTACTACTCCTTAAAATCAGTGTGACTTTTGATATCAAAATACCAAAGCTACTCTAGCTGTGTCTTGGATAACTGACCAAATACTGCGATCAAAGGAAAAGAAATATGCGAGGTGAGTTATGGGCGTAAGAAAAAAATATAAACGTAAAATCGTGCGCTCCAATCGATTGTTTTATTGGTATGTTGAACCGGATATTGACGATGAAGGGATAAGCAAATTACATATCGTTTCTGAGGATAAGAAGTTAATCGTCACTTATGAAGTGGGACAACACAGTATTAAGAACAAGCCCCCATTTATAGTCATCATCGGAGAAGCATTCGAAGGCTGGACCAAAGAATATATAGGATACAGAAGAGTATTAACACCGCAATGGAGCGATGAGATCATCACGCCAAAATGGATAGGTGAAATCATTGATTGGTGCCTCTTGAAAGATAAAGAAATAAACAGCGTTAATTGGAAAGGTGAAATTCTCCGACCTATCTCTTGAATGGAGTGTAATTGCATTTGAGAATAATTTAGATTCATGTGGACTCTTTTGAAAACGCATACGCGAAAACAAGAGATGTAATTAACATTTAATATAAAAGGAGAGAAGCTAATGCAGATGAATCGTGGATATCACACTGTAAACAAAGTAATCACTTGTGTTCTGACATTCATATTTATCATTATGGCAATAGCGGTACCTGCCCACGCTGAAGAGAAACAGGTGGAGACTACACCATCCAGGATTCCTTTATCCAAGTTAGAGGAAACGATTGATGCGTATGTTGCCTCGTATGAGAAGTATACCGCTGCCGTATCGGTTGTGGCTATTAAAGACGGTGAAACCATTGTGAATAAGGCATATGGTTACGCGGATATTGAGAATCAGCGAAAGGCGGATACCTCCACTGTGTTTGAATGGGCTTCAATCTCGAAACTGTTGGTCTATACGAGTGTGATGCAACTTGTCGAACAAGGAAAGCTTGATTTGGATACGGATATCCAAGAATATCTGCCAGAGGGATTTTTCAAAAAGCTGAAATACGATGATCCAATTACCCTAATGAACCTGATGCATCACAATGCGGGTTGGGAAGATCAAACAGCGGCCGAGGTGTTTTATTACTCCGAGGATGAAACGTTAGAATTAGGAGAAACGCTGCGTAGAAATGAGCCGAAACAGATCTATAAACCGAATAGCATAGTGGGTTATTCGAACTACGGTGTTGGTCTAGCCGGTTACATCGTGGAAGTGATAAGTGGCCAACCTTTTTATGAATATGTCAATCAACATATTTTTGAACCCCTTCATATGAACGACACTACGATTCATCCAACGGGGCAAGATCGTCCAGACATAGTGCAAAGAAGGAATGAGATTGAAGGGTATACGAAAGATTTGAAACTGATCCCTGAGAACAGAGTATACGTAACCTTTTATCCTACAGGGGCAGCCATGGGGACAGCAGAAGATTTAGGGAAATTCCTTGCAGCGCTGATGCCTGTCGATGATAGCAATGTATTATTTGCTAAGAGGGACACGTTAGACGAAATGTTGTCAACAAGTCTATATTATGACGGTACTTCTACTCCGCGATTTGCGCATGGGTTCGTTGAGATGGAATACTGGGTACCTACACTGTTGCACGAGGGGAATTTAAAAGGATTTTCAAGCAAAGTTGTCTTTGATCCAGAATCCAAATTTGGGATGGTGGTCATGACAAACCAGTCTTTTGAGGAAATTTATTATTATGGACTTATTAAAGAAATTTTCGGTGATAACGTCAATTCTAATATAATTACTTCGGAGGGAGGAGGATATTTTCAATCCGCACGACGGCCTGCCTCTAGATTTACCGATTTATTCAGGCAGCTTGATATAACAAAATTTTCAAAAGCTGAGTTAAGTAGTCTTTATAATGTGGTCGAGCATAATGGCGTTGTTGAGAAAATTTCCTTCACTCCTTACATGGATTACTTACCTGTATCGAATTTGAAGGTGAACTTGATTGTAATATCTTTTATTCCTGTCATACTAGCCATCCTTTTCAGTGTGACTGCTTTGCTCGTCTATTTTATCCGGATGCTACTTTACAAACTAAATAAACGAGGAAATCCTCGGATAGATTTTAATAAATATCATCTTGCAATTAATGTTGCAGGTGCGGTACTTCCTCTTAACCTTTTAATCATACACACGAGACTTCCAAATTATCCCGCTCATTCTTCGATACGGATCAATTTAATGTTTAACCTACTTTATGTGGTTCTAGCAGTCGCGTATCTTGGCTTGCTTATGTTCAAACTGCGGAAGAGCAGTTACAGCAAAAAGCAAAAGGTGATGTACATCATGTCTGGCATCTCGGCTTTCATCTTGGCTGCTTTTATTGTGGGATGGAATTTGTATGTTTAGAAGGGCAGAAGCTAAATGGATAACTTAAGCATATCGATAGATGCCATGGTTAGACTTCGTAATGCCGATCTCAGGGTAAAGATGTCAAAAGCGAGCTATTCATAGATCAGAGATAAGGTGGGCACAGAATGGAAGCTAAAATGCTGTTTGGCGTTGGCTTAGTCTTCGATACACCCGAATTCGGAACCATCGTTATGGGGGCCAATGAAGAGTTGGATGAACTACTTCCTTCAACAATCAAAGAGATGATCGGTGACCAGATTATCATCAAAAAAACGGATGGGGAAGAGCAAGTATTTGAAGTTGTTTCTACTCAAATTAACCATTCTATAGCTGGCAAGAAGAATATCGGTATATGTTTGGGAAAAGGGATCTCCCCAAACAAAATACCAGCTGGTTCAATCGTCTACTGTTATCCATCAGGACAAATTGATCAGTAGTGTATGCTTTGGTGAAGTTACATGGAGTAGAGGTTTGCTATTGAACTTGCTATGCTCATCTCTACTTTTACAACATCATAAATGTTCCGAAAGCATCGGAAGGTCATCTGATTCCCTATTTGGGATGTAGAGATCCTTCCTTTTTTATTTTTCAAAATTGCGGAGAAAGACGTAGACTCAAACAAAGGAGAGTTTCCTATGAACGATGATACTACAACCGAAGAGACGATCACCATAACAGTATATTCTTCCCAAGAAGCAGACCAAGCTTCCACAAGTGTTGTCCGAAAAGGAAGTTACTCGATTACTCAAATCCGTAACCAACCCTAAACATAAGGCTGTATTGTCTCTGACCTATTCTTCCGGGCTTCGTGTAGGTGAAGTTGTGCGTCTGCGTTGCAGCGATCTGGATATTGAAAGGAAAACACTCGTCGTGAGAGAGGGGGAGGGGCAAAAGGATCGGAGGACGCTTCTTTCAAGCCTCGCCTGGGATATGGTGCAGAAATACATAGCTGAATATAGACCCAATCGTTGCCTCTTTCCGGGGCAATCTTCTGATCGACATCTTACCGAGCGGAGCGTGCAGAAGGTTTTTGAAGAAGCCAGACAACGCGCAGGAATTATGAAAAAGGTAAGTATTCATGCGCTGAGGCATTCCTTTGCCACTCATTTGCTGGAAAACGGGACAGACCTGCGCTACATTCAGGAGTTACTTGGTCATACGAGTGCACGTACAACTCAGCGATATACGCATGTTAGTACGAAAAATATCCAGCGTATTCAAAGCCCGCTGGATCGGATGGATTTGGGAGATTGAGTACTATGCTACCCCTCCCTTTTTTTACGGAATTTTTCTTCGCAAATGTAACAATATGGGTTATCATATACGTAGTTCAGCTAATGGACAGGATGTGTGGTATTCACGAAGTACATAAATTAGATGTTATCTGAAAGATCGGCAAAAAACATTATAGAGATCATTATATCATTGACAGGAGAGTGTTTTTATGAGACGCCTGGTAATCATGACGGTTGGAAAAACGCATAGTGGAAAGACCACTTTCGCTAGAGAATTAGAATCTGTATTACAACAAGCCATTGTCATTGATCAGGATAATCATGCTGAATTTATTAATAGCCATTACAAGAAACTTCGCCCTATAGAGGGTCCTAACACTTTAAAGTTCTCTGTAACTAATGCGATTGTTAAGTATGCTATTGAGGAAAGCAATTTCCATATTATCTTGAGTAATTCAAATTTAAATAAATCTGGAAGAACAAATGTGCTCCGACACTTTCGGGACAAAGGATTTGAAAGCATTATAGTTTACTTTGATCTACCAACTGATTTACTGAAAGAACGTGTAATACAAAGTCAAAGAAGTAAAGCTATATTTAGAAGTGCTTCGAGCTTTTTGGAAGTATTGGAGAGACAAGAAAATTCGACAGAAATACAACCTAGTAAAGATGAAGCTAATTATCTATTTGACATTAAGGACCCCAATAATACCATGGATATTATTCAACAAATAAAAGTTATTAGTGAATTTAGATAATCCGAAGAAGGCCGATCCATCAGATAACAACGTATTCATGCTTCGAACCTGGCGGCTCTCGGTCCGGTAGGAGTGAATAAGCCAGGAAGCAAAATCACCCGGACACATCCATCTCCCTAAGATAAGAGCTATCTAAGGGAGATGGACGTCGTGAATACAAGAACGTTATAAGAAATTAGCGCGGAATTAAATCAAAAATGATAGGTAGGGAACTTTAATGGAACAGAAATCAACGCATAATGATGTTGAATTTGAATTATTTGAGAACGGCTTGAATTTTGTGGTTTCAGCACTAAAGCATTTAGATGAACCCATTAAAGCAACAGACTTGAAATATGCAATCCTGCATTTAAGTTCAGGGATTGAATTGATTCTAAAAGAGCGCTTGAGAAGAGAACACTGGACATTGTTATTTAGTAAAGTTGATAAAGCCAGTTTGCAAGATTATAAAAATGGCAAGTTTTTGAGCGCTACTTTTGATGATTGCATTAATAGATTAATTAATATTTGTGAAGTTGACATTAAGCAACAGGAACGAAAAATTTTAAATAGCCTTAGGGACAAGAGAAATAGGTTTGAGCATTTTGGTATTGTAGATAGCTCCGAAGCTTTAAAAGCTACAGTAGCAGAAGCAATAAATTTCTTGATTGATTTTGTGAATAATGAATTAAAAGATGAAATTGGTGAAGATGAAATGGCTGTTATTAGAGATGAAGCATTGAAATTTAAAGCATTTGTTGACACACGTTGGAAAATGATTGCTAATGACTTGGGACAAATGTCGCCTATTGTAACATGCCCTCGATGTTTACAAAATGCTGGATATGTCTCAGATGGATTTCATTGTTTGTTTTGTGGATATAAAAATGGCGATTCAGATTTGATTGCAAATGAGTACGTATCGGAAGTTTTACGAGAAAGCATGTACGAAGTTGTGACTCAAGGTGGAGAATGGCCGATTGATAGTTGTCCAAATTGCGGTTTAGAAACGTTGGTTAGAACAAAAGAAGAATACATTTGTTTTAACTGTGCGGAAGAATGGGAATTCGATGATATAGATTTATGTATGCGATGTGGAATTAATCTTGTTCAAGTAATTGAAGATAGAGTGTCTTTCTGCAGTACTTGTTTAGAAGACATACACAGTGAGTAGTTGAATCTTTTTGTTTAATCAGAGGAGACGCTAACATCTTATAACATAATATTCACGCTGCGGACATTCGTCCTTGGTCCGGCATACGCCTGACACCCAGCATGCGCTGGGTCGTGAATACAGGAACGTTATATGCAATCGACAAATCATACAGGAGTGATAGAAACATGGAGGAATTAAAAACATTCGAGGAATTAGTAGAGAACGATAAAACATATCTCTCTAACCTACTATTCGGAAATGGCTTTTCCATTAACTTCGGTAGTAGATTTATGTATAGCAATCTTTTTGAAGAAGCAAAAGAACTCTTCATAGATGAAGATATTAATTTATTTGGAGAACTAAATACGACAAATTTTGAGTATGCTCTTCGTGTTTTAGGTACTTCAATTAATACAAACAAAATATTTAATATAGATTTTGTAGGTGTTGCTGAAAGCTATGAGAGAATCAAAAGTGCATTAATAGAAACCGTACGAAAAGTACATCCTGAGCCGCAAGAACTTACTATAGATCAAGATAATGATCTTAAAACAACATTCAGGCTTTTTCAAGAGAAGGTCTTTACCAAGAATTATGATTTATTAGCCTATTGGGCATTGAATAAAGTTAATAAAGTTCGAGCAGTAGGAGACAGCTTTGGGTATGACAAAGACTCTGAAATGATAATTTTTGGTGCCGGGCCAGGAGTCTCGTCAGATAAAAACCCAGTAAGACTTTATTACCTTCATGGATCACTACATTTATATATGGATAAAGGGGAAATTATCAAAATAACTACTAAACGAAATCCAATTGGAAGAACTGATCTACCTTTACTAGATACAATTACGGAAACGTACGAGTCGGGGTACTTTCCTTTATACATATCAGAAGGCACTTGGAAGCAAAAGTTGAATAAGATTTTAAATAACAAATATTTAAGCTTTTGCTATAGTGCATTAATGAAGACGTCTAAAGCTTTAACCATATACGGACAGTCTCTTGATAAAGAGAGTGACAAACATATAATTGATGCGATCAAAAAATCGGATATTCAAAAAATTGCTTACGGTATATACGATGTGAGTAATAAAGAACGGATTATTCATGAGGTAATAGGAAATTTTCAAGGCACCTCAATTCAGGTGGATTTTTTTGACGCAAGGAGTTTTTTTGAATCATTAAAGAATATTGAAATGGAAGAATTATTTGAGTAGCTCTTTGAAGTGTCGACAACATATAACATAATATTCAAGCTACGTCTCCTTTTGAGCCTTGGTCTGCTCTGAATGAATCTCGGGGAGGCATTTCAGCAGACAACCCCTTCGGGGTTCGTGAATACAGGAACGTTATGTGAAATCAGCGCAAACTCTAAATGTTAAACTTCTTTTTTTGATATCGAACAGAATACAAAATACTTGATCGGTGGTGTTTGACAATGCAAGAACAGTCAAAACATTTAGTTGCTGTATCTGCATTTGTTCAGAATAAGATGGGGCATGTATTGATGGTTCGAACACATTTACGAGCTGATACTTGGGAATTGCCGGGAGGATTTGTTGATGCTGGGGAGTCATTAGAACTAGCGGTGTGTCGTGAATTCCTTGAAGAAACCGGAGTTGTCATCCGCCCCATCGGAGTGTCCGGCGTCTACTATAATGAAAGACTTCACGTATTGTCTGTGGTTTTTAATGCGGACTATGTGAGCGGTGAAATAACAATTCAACCCGAAGAGATACTAGATGCGAAGTTTTTACACTTGGATGAAACTACAATGGATGAATACATTAAACGGCCTCATTTAAAATCTCGCATTTTAGATACCCTACGTGTGCCACGCTCTGTCCCCTATGAGACGTGGAATTTGAATCCACCTGACTATAAGTTGTTGTCAAGAATAGACGGGGAACAGCAGAGCTCTAAAAGAGTATTTTTGCTCACGGGAAAGCCAAGAGCAGGGAAATCAACTTTGATAAAAAAACTTATAAATGAGATTGGATCAGAAACTTGGGGTGGATTTTACACTGAGGAAATAACTAATTCAATTAATGAGCGAATTGGTTTCAGATGCGTATCCGTTGATGGAGAGAGTGTGGAAATTGCGCATGTAGAGAGTCCCAGTCAAACTCGAATTGGAAGATACGGAATCGATATAGAAAAATTCGAAGAATTTGCTTTAAGAGTATTACAAGAGGCCATGACATTTAAAAAGATTGTTGTAATTGATGAAATTGGATTCATGCAGAATTTATCCTTATCTTTCCAAAGAAAAGTACAAGAAATCATTTATGATAATCGAATTGTTTTAGGGACAGTTCCGCTAGATAGTCATCCGGGAATTGACAAAATCAAATATAACAAGGAAGTACAGCTAGTAAGTATTAATGAATCTACACGTGATATGATAACAGAATTATTAGTGAAGGATATTTTGAAAGCTTTAGATTCAAATACATTGTAAGGATCTCGAAGAAGGTGCTGACATCCTATAACAACATATTCACGCATCTGGCATTCGCCCTTGGTCCGGCACGAAGTTAGATGAGGATTCGGAGTGGCATTTCAGTTTTCGAGGAAGCAGATTCAGCCGGACACATCCGCACCGAATAACCGCATCGCGGCCGCTCCCGTTGGTCGCTTAAGTCGGTGGGACGTCGTGGATACAGTAACGTTATGAGAAAGTGATGTAGACATTGTATGGAGGGAGATTATTCTAGATGATTCGAAATACAGTAAGAGCATTGATTATCAAGAATGACAATCTTCTATTAATAAAGAAAAGGAGAGCAACTATAGGTATTTATTATGTACTGCCTGGAGGAGCTCAAGAAGAGAACGAAACATTGGAACAGGCTTTAAGTCGCGAGTGTATGGAAGAACTGGGTATTGAAATATTGAGTAGTAGGTTAGTTTGTGTAAGAGAATACATGTCGCGCAATCATGAATACTCCTTCATAATGAAGGAAGTTCATTCTATTGATTTTATTTATGAGTGTAGTACTCAATTCCTAAATAATGAATTAAGAAGCCTACAAGCTGATGTTGGACAGGTTGGGATTGAATGGTTACCCATTAATGAAATTAAGAGGACAGTGTATAGGCTAGAAGAATCTTTAGAACATTATAAATTTCCTGGAACAACCAATGAATTCTTTAAAGAATATTTTTCGGATCAAGTAATAAAACCATATTCTAGCGTAATATTTGAAAGTAGTCTATAGAAGACATCACCATCTCATAACACCATATTCACGCATCGGACATTTGCCCTCGGTCGCCAGGAGGGATTTCGGGGAAGCTGAATCAGGCAGACAACTCTGTACTGGCTAAGTCCGTCTGATCCGCGCTTACGCGCTTAAGCCAGTGAGGGTTCGTGAATACACAACGTATGTGAAATGCCGGAAATCACTTATTTAAGAGGGGGAAGCTATGCAGCAAGTGGATGTAACCAAAACCCTTGAAGACCTAGAAGACGAAAAGTGGGATAAACCGAATTTTGCTTCTCGATTAGTTCTCCGAGCAAATGAATTAAGAAAGAAACCTCTCTGTGAATTGAATAATGAGGATTTAAGGCTTTTGATCGGGCAACAAATGAGTCTAGATCTTCTTTTACCTCTAGTCTTGGAGAAATTAGTGGAGAACCCATTAAGATCAGGAGATTTGTACATGGGGGATTTATTTTGTTCGGTGCTCAAGGTAGGGAAAAAATATTGGGAAGAACATAGAGAACTGAAGAACGAATTAGATGAAGTAATTAGAACATATGAAGAGGCGAGAAAGACATTAGAAGAGTACATAAATAAATACAGAAGTGATCCTATTTAAGGGTATTCAAGGAGGCTAAGTACTTTAGTTAACATTATTTATATTCATGCATCGGTCATACGCCCTTGGTCCGACAGTTGCCGGCCACCCAGCATAAGCTGGGTAGTGAATACAGAATCGTTAGGTGAAAACCTGCTAGACATATAAATTGAGGAGATTCCAAGATGGAAAGAACGAATGTAAAAGTAGAATTCAGTATATTTGGAGATCAATTTGACCTCAATATAATTACAAATACATTGTTAATTCCTCCCACAAGAGCTTGGCTCAAAGGTGATCCTATACAGAGAGATCTATTTCGTAAGGAAACGTGTTGGGAGCTAGCTACAGAGTACGAAGAATCTTTGGATATCAATGATCAGATCGATAAGGTTAAAATTCTAATTCAGGATCGAAAAGATCAAGTTGTAAAATTAATTAGGCAGTACAATCTCGAATGTAAGTTTGAAGTCGTAATTAATATAGAGAATAATGAAAAGCCAGCAATGTATTTAAACAAAGATACCATAAAGTTCATTTATGATTTAGGGGCGGAAATTGATATTGACTTATACATTTATAGCTAAGAATTGATGATAGAAGACTGAAGAAGAGCAGGACAGCGCCTAACATAATATTCACGCTGCGGGCAGTCGCCTGACACCTAGCAAACGCTGGGTTGTGAATATAGTAAACGAGAAAGTTGAATGATTTAGATTCATGTGGACTCTTTTGAAAACGCATACGTGAAAACAAGAGATGAAATTAACATTTCATATAAAAGGAGAGAAGCTAATGCAGATGAATCGTGGACATCACACGGTAAACAAAGTAATCGCTTGTGTTCTGTCATTCATATTTATCATTATGGCAATAGTGGTACCTGCCCACGCTGAAGAGAAACAGGTTGAGACTACACCATCCAGGATTCCTTTATCCAATTTAGAGGAGACGATTGATGCTTATGTAGCCTCGTATGAGAAGTATACCGCTGCCGTTTCGGTTGTAGCTATCAAAGATGGTGAAACCATTGTGAATAAGGCATATGGTTACGCAGATATTGAGAATCAGCGAAAGGCAGATACCTCTACAGTTTTTGAATGGGCTTCCATCTCGAAACTGTTGGTCTATACGAGTGTGATGCAGCTTGTCGAACAAGGAAAGCTTGATTTGGAGACGGATATCCAAGAATATCTGCCAGAGGGATTCTTCAAAAAGCTGAAATACGATGATCCAATTACCCTATTGAACCTGATGCATCACAATGCGGGTTGGGAAGATCAAACAGCGGCTGAGGTGTTATATTACTCTGAGAATGAAACGTTAGAATTAGGAGAAACGCTGCGTAAAAATGAGCCGAAACAGATATATAAACCCAATAATATAGTAGGTTATTCAAACTATGGCGTTGGTTTAGCCGCGTACATCGTGGAATTACAAAGTGGCCAACCTTTTTATGAGTATGTCAATCAACATATATTTAAACCGCTTCATATGAATGACACCTCGATTCATCCAACGGGGCAAGATCATCCAGACCTAGTACAAAGAAGGAATGAGATTGAAGGGTATACGAAAGATTTGAAACTGATCCCTGAGAACAGAGGATACGTAACCTTTTATCCTGCCGGGGCAGCGATTGGGACAGCAGAAGATTTAGGGAAATTCCTTGCAGCGTTGATGCCAGTAGATGATAGCAATGTATTATTTAAGAACAGGGATACGTTAAACGAAATGTTGTCAACAAGTCTATATTATGAAGGTACTTCTACTCCGCGATTTGCGCATGGGTTCGTTGAGATGGAATACTGGGTGCCTACACTGATGCACGAAGGGAATTTGAAAGCATTCTCCAGCAAAGTTGTCTTTGATCCCGAATCTAAATTTGGGGTGGTGGTCATGACAAATCAGTCTTTTGAAGAAGTTTATGGTTATGGACTTATTAAAGAAATTTTCGGTGATAACGTCAATTCTAATATAGTTACTGCGGAGGGGGGAGGATATTTTCAATCCGCACGACGGGCAGCTGCTAGATTTACTAATTTATTTACTGCCCTTGATATAAAGAAATTCACAAAAGCTGAGTTAAGTAGTTCTTATCATGTTGTCGAGCATAATGGTGTTGTTGAGAAAATTTCCGTCACCCCTTATATTGACTATTTGCCTGTATCGAATTTAAAGGTGAAGTTGATTTATATCTCGTATATTCCTGTTGTGCTTGCCATCATTTTCAGTTTAATTGCTTTGATCGGTTATTTAATCCGGATGCTTCTTAAGAAACTACATAAACGAGGGAATCCTCCAACCAGTTTTGATAAATATCATCTTGCAATTAACTTTGCAGGTGTGGCACTCCTTCTTAATCTTTTCATCCTACAAACGAAGTTGAGGTTTCCGAATTATCCTGCTTATTCTTCGTTACGGATCAATTTGATGTTTAACCTACTATATGTTGTTCTAGCAGTGGCGTATCTTGGCTTGCTTATTTACAAACTGCGGAAGAGCAGTTACAGCAAAAAGCAAAAGGTGATGTACATCATGTCTGGCATCTCGGCGTTCATCTTGGCTGCTTTTGTTGTGGGATGGAATTTGTATGTTTAGAAGATTAAACGCTGAATATAGATATTCAAAGCATTGCAATGACTCGCGGATGACTTCTATACATCATTGATATTATAAGTGGGGAAAATTATTATAAAGAGTAAAGGCAGCAGTTCTTTATGTGGGACTGCTGTCTTTGTGTTAGTATGCCCTTTGGCAACTTGTGCCTCGGCATATTGAAGGGAGATCAGGATTATCCTATTTTTTTGTCTCTCAAAATAAATAATTTAATAGAACTGTAAATGACCACTAGAATATTTAATAATAATAGACCTACATATCCATCCGTTAATTTTGTTCGTTCAATCCACTTGTTCACTAACTCTCCAGAGAGAGCTTGTTTTCCTAAATATTTATCTATATCATTCGGATGGATTTCATCCATATATATAAGTGGAAACTCCATGCTGTTGGAGGAAGCAGCTAGCGGCGGATAGAACTCTACCCATTTCTGATCTGCCCATCGATCATACTTATAATGAAAGTCTGCGCTGGACTCAAGATTGTCCCACCTCACTAAACCCAATATGAGTAAAATACAAAGTGTAACGACGCTAAATAATAACATTTTGTTATTCAAATAAACACCATCCTTATGTTGTACTACTGACAATACCGCTTCATGAGAACAACTTGATCATCCGTTATATTTTATCAGCATTTTCCGTTATCTGTAAGTAGATTGTTTCATTCCGTATGAATGGTGCACGATCAATTCAGCGATATACGCATGTTAGTACGAAAAATATTCAGCGTATTCAAAAGCTCATTGAATCGTATGGATATGGGAAATTGAAAGGACTAATAAATCTCCCTTTTTCGCCAATTTTTTCTTCGCAAATATCACGGCATAGGTTATCATATACGTAGTTCATATCTCTGGCAGGATGTGAGGTGTTTACGAAATACATAGATTAGATGTTATGTGAAATATCAGTAGAGAGTGGGTGTAATACATGTCTAATGGATATGTTTATGTACTTATAAATGAGAGTTTCAATGGTTTAATTAAAATTGGAAAGACTTCATTAAGTTCTAGTGAAAGGGCAAAGCAACTATCCAGCAATACTGGAATACCTACTCCTTTTAAAGTTGCATATGAAGTTTTTGCTATTGATTGTGATAGATTGGAAAAAGCAGTACATAATGAATTGAACGATTTTAGAGTGAATGCTAATAGAGAGTTTTTTAATTATCCACTTCATAAGGCGGTTGAATTAATTCAAAAGTTCGCTGAGAGAAAAACGGAATTTGATAGTTTTGAAGCGATAGAAATTTTGCCTAGGATGAAAGAACTGTTTGGAGAGTACATAAATCCTTCTGTTTCTTCTGTTAGGATTTATCAATTTAGCGACAGAGTCTATTTAGAAGTTACACAAGATCACTATATAGCTGATTACTTAAAGGACCAATTAATTAGAAGAACCGACTTAGGCTTTATAACTGATGGACCATATGAAGACGATAAATTATTCAAACCGGAAAGATCTATCAATTATAATGCTGAAGTTTTTCTATCTTCAGGTTTTAATACAATGGCTGTATGCAGTGATGATTTATTTACAGCAGAAGGAATAAATAAAAGGTACAACAAAGAATGAAAAGTTATGAAAGGATTTTTTAAGGAATTCGATGAAGACTGATACATCACATAACATCATATTCAAGCAGCGGCTCCTTTGGAGCCTTGGTCTGCGGATGAATTTCGGGAGGAATTTCAGCAGACAACCCCTGTGGGGTTCATGAATACAGAAAATGTTATGTGAAATATCAGGAGAGAGTAGGTGTAATATATGTCTAATGGGTATGTTTATGTACTTATAAACGAAAGTTTCAATGGATTAATTAAAATTGGAAAGACTTCATTAAGCTCCAGTGAAAGGGCAAAGCAGCTATCCAGCAACACTGGAATACCTACTCCTTTTAAAGTTGCTTATGAAGTTTTTGTTACTGACTGTGATAGATTGGAAAAAGCTGTACATAATGGATTGAACGATTTTAGAGTGAATGCTAATAGAGAGTTTTTTAATTATCCACTTCATAAGGCGGTTGAATTGATTCAAAAATTCGCTAAGAGAAAAACGGAATTTGATAGTTTTGAAGCAATAGAAATCTTGCCTAAGATGAGAGAGTTATTTGGAGAGTATATAAATTCTTTTGTTTCTTCTGTCAGAATCTATCAAATTAGCGACAGGGTCTATTTAGAAGTTACACAAGATCACTATATAGGCGGCTACTTAAAGGACCAATTAATTAGAAGAACTGACTTAGGCTTTATAACTGATGAACCATATGAAGATGATAAATTATTCAAACCGGAAAGATCGATTAATGATAATGCTGAAGTCTTTCTATCTTCAGGTTTTACTACAATGGCTGTATGCAGTGATGATTTATTTACAGCAGAAGGAATAAATAAAATGTACAACAAAGAATAAAAAGAGCAAAATAATTTTTTGAGGAATTCGGTGAAGACGGATACATCACATAACATAATATTCACGCTGCGGACATTCGTCCTCTGTCCGGCATTCGCCGGGGAGTGAATACGGGAACGTTATAAGAAATGGGACACGGATAAAAAAAATGAAAAAAGGAGCGTTGTAAGAATGAGAGAAGAGCTTCTGAGTTTAATTACTGTTTTTAGTTCTGGTTTAACAATTTCTGAAGGAAATCAGTACATTCCTAAAATAAGAGATTATTTTATTGAGTACATTATGCAGAGTAAATCTGGTTCCTCACTCGAGGATGTGTTAAAGTACGAAATCACAAAAAAAGATTTGATTAATTCGACGATTTACTATATTCAAAAGAACGATAATGTCAGAAGTAAATCTGCAATTGACGATTATTTAATCGCAATAAATAGATTCTTTTCCGAGACGATTTTTCACAAGTATCCTAATCAAAACTTGATTACAATTAGACCTTTTACAACGTTAAGCAAAGAAGTAGAACAAGGATTGATTGAACAAGAACAACTAATCAATCTTGAAGAAAGACAAACCTTTCCTCCAATTAATGAGGATCAATATAAATTCATTTTGAATCACATTAAGGAAGATCACAAGGCATCTTTCAAAGAAAAGCAAATTCATATAATAATTAAGCTCGCATTATTATTCGGATTTAGTCCTGAGCGTATTATAAATTTGAAGAGAAGTAATTACTATCATGAGGAGCGTGTACTGGAAATAATTTATTCTAAAAATCCATATAGAAGTCTGAAGCTGGACATACCTTACAAAATACATATAGAGATTACAGAATATTTGAAGAGTGATCTACATGGAAAATTAGAGCATAACAGTTTTTTTGTAAACAGAAATGGAGGACCAATAAAGCATGATTTTCCTGCAGGTTATCTAAAATCACTAAAAGAACAGTATTTTATTTTATATCCTAACGAAGGTGAATTAAGAAATCCATTTACGCCAACAGGATTAGCGAAATATGCAATTATTAAAATGATTTTAAATGGTATCAATCCATCTGTAATATCTGATTTAACTGGATATATGAACGATGTGATTTCAGACTGCCAAGACAAAGTAAATGAAATGAAGGCATTGAATAGAAATAGATACATAAATCACATGATTAGAGGAATACAAACCTATGAAGAGATTTAATCATTTGTGTGTAACTTAATGTAGGCCCAACATCTTATAACAATATATTCAAGCAGCGGCTCCTCGCGCAGCCTTGGTCTGTTGGATGAATTTCGGAGGGGCATTTAAGCAGACACATCCGATTTTGTCGGACGTCGTGAATACGGAAATGTTAAGCTGGAAGGGAAGGTAATCATGAAAGATATTTTCACAGAAGATAATATCAAATGGTTTATTGGAATCACAATACCTGTGATTGTTACAGTATCTGGTTGGATATATGTTTATAAGCTCGGGCAGAAAAACATTAAAAGAGATAAACAAATAACAACTTATATAAATACATTTAATTTCATGAAAGATCCAATAAACGATGTAATTCAAAAATATTCAAAACTATCTACATATTTATTCTTGACTTATACACGAATACAGCAGTTAAACAAAGATAATTTGCTATTAGAATCAGACAAAAAATTTCTTTTAGAATCGTTCAATACAAAGGAATTTGAAACATTAAAGAATGATGCAAGTGAAGCTTTTCTCAAGTTTACATATGCTTGGGAGCAATATGAAATTGTATTACTTCCTCTTGTTGAACAAAGACATGCACTACAAGATGAATTTCAAGAACTAATTCAAATTTCTAGTAACGCACATACAGAATATTTCACATATCTTTATCGCATGAATCAAGGAATAGAGGTCGTGGAAAAGTCAAAGGAACCTCTAATTAAAATTCTTCAAGAGTACCATGATAAGAGTTTAGATTTTTTCGCATGTATTAGGGATGTGAATTTAAACCTACAAAACTTTATTTTTAAAGACTTATTAGGACAAACAGTTGAAAAGAGAACAGTGACTGACTCCAGATACTTAACGATAGATACATTAATGACAAAGCATAACAAATCGTAGGTTGTTCGAGAAGAAGTGTCTTTCAGATAACAACATATCCAAGTATTGGGCATTCACTCCTCGTTCCGGCAGTCGGCGGGCACCCAGCATGGTGCAATCCAAGAAATAGATTTGTCGGAATATGAGTAAGCAGCTGGGTAAAGCGAATTTTAGCTGTAATATATAAAAAACAATAGTATAAGGAGACGTCAAGAAGTAATTCTGTTGTGTAACACAGCATTCAAGCTGCGACTCCTCACGGAGCCAAGGTCTGCGGGATGGATTTCAGAAAGGCAATTCGGCAGATACACCCAGTAATAAACTTGGCGTCATGAATATAGGAACGCTGTGAGAAAAGTCCAAACAAAAGGAGAAAAATAAATGAGTCAATCTAGTTCACAGAGGCTGTTATTAGAATTAAGACTTTACGATAACGCAGTAGATTTCTTAAACAGAAGTATAAATTCGTATTTAGTAGCAATTGAAGATGAAGATTATTTGGAATACAAATATGCAATTTTATTTTTAGCTACAGGAACTGAACTAATATTAAAGAGTCTTTTAGAGGACATACATCCTTTGTTCATTAAAGAGAACTTAGATAGAGACGAAAAAACTGTTTCGGCAGAAAATCTTGTTTCAAGAATTAATAAGGTATTCTCTTATGAAGCTACAAAGCGAACAATTTCAAATCACGATAGAGAAAACTTTGAAGCTATTAGAACCCTTCGAAATAATATTATACATAAAGAAGTGAAATTTGATGAAGGGATAAATCCAAAGAAACTATTTGCTGAAACACTATATTCTTTAGATCGAGTTGTTAAAGAGTTTAAAGAAAAGACATTATCATTAGTCCTTGAAAATTGGTCTTTAGTTGTGAATGTGGACGAAATCAAGAAAACTTATTATAGGCATGCAAAAGGAATTAAAATAGGATCAATTGCCTTGCCATGTGCATTATGTTCAATTGAGAAACTTGTGAGGGACGAAGAAGGTTTGAGGTGCCTTCACTGCGGACAAAAGTATAATACTATTTTTGAAGCAGTTCATACAATCGATGATGAAGATTTGAAAGAGAATTTATTCTTAGCCTTTGTGAATGAAAAGGAAAAAGAAAATTGTAACTTTTGTGATTGTCCTGAATGTGATACTACTGATTATGCATGGTATGATACTAAATCAAATGCTCTGGTGTGTTTTAAATGTGGTAATTTACAAAGTACGGAATGTTCGAAATGCTCTTGTAATTCAGTTATAGAGACTACTTATGACTATGGGAGTGGTATAGTGGAGCACGCCGAATACTGTGTGAATTGTAATGAGTATCTACATTCAGAAACATGTCCTGGTTGTTATAAAGATGATTATAGGCTGGAAATGAATATTACTATAGATGTTAGAAACAATAAGGTTTTCAGAGAATATTTCCCTGAACTAACCTCTAAGAAAGAGTCTGCATTTATTATTACTGATCTTTGCCCTGAGTGCTATAGAATGTCACTGCAATTAGAAGAAGAAGAGATTATCAATTTGGTTTGACCTAAGGTATATCCGATGAAGGCATGTTAACTTTCAAAACTTGAAATTAAAGAGGAGTAACACAATGCATAAATTTAGAAATAGCAATGATAGAAGTCTAAAAAATCAGTATGCTGACAAGTTAGAAAAACATAACGTTGATATCATAGCTAATATAAGAATGTCTTTTGATTCAACAGTAGAGTATATAAGGAAGTTGGCACAAAATATTGATGACGTTTCAAATTATAAAATGTTTATTTTATGTGTGAATAATGCATTAGAATTGCTCTTTAAATTTATGGTATTTAATAGAAATGAATTTCTACTTTATTCTAGTGATAATAGAGAGAATGTCTATAAAAAATATAAGCAAGCTAAACGAGGAGGGTATTCAAACCTAGAGAATTTTTTTGAAGCTGAACCGTTAGAGAATACATTGCACACAATAAGCTTTATCGAAGCATGCAAAATCTTGAACTATGTTTATCAAATTGAAGACTTTGACGAATTATTTCATGAAAGATGTTTAGAATTAGCAAAGGCCAGAAATAGTTTAACTCATTATTCTGCAATTATAAGAAAAGTTGATATTATTTCCTTTTGTGAAATGTTCCGCACTTCTGTCGAGTGGTTTAATCAAGATATAAAAGAATATTATATTGAAAAGACTTTGCCAATTATTTTAGGAGAGAAGCAACGAGAGGATTATTTGTATGATATCGATGGTTTTGAATTATGGTCGAAAATTTATACAATAAAAAATAACTTGATAGAGCAAGAAATTTTTGAAGATGACATGTGCAAGGAAATAATGGGATTTATAATTGATAATAGTTTTACGGATTTATTGTGTGTCAATTCAAGAGATTACAATAAAATCGAAGAATTATTTTTCAAGGAAAATAAAAAAAAGAAAAAAGAACTTGGAATTTATTTTTACCAAAGATATCACATGATGCACCTCGCGGATATGATAATCAATCGAGGTGTAAAAGTTGATTCGCATGATGATGCACCGGAAGTAATGGAGAGATTAGACTTAAGTGATATTACTTACGATATTATAAAAAAAAAGTGGAACAGCGAAGAAATTAAAGTGAACTTGAATATTTCGAGTGATATTTATAATCTCTATGAAAATGATTACGGGTACGAAGAAGAATATTAATTAACTATATTAAAAAAACTAGAGGTAAGAAAGGTGATTGCAAAATCAACCAAAAAGTTAGAAGTATCATTCAAGAATATCGTTATATATTGTGTAGAGCGATCTCATCAGACGGAAAAAAACAACTGGTTCAATCGTCTACTGGTATCAATCCGAAATGATCTGTAGTTTAAGCTTTCATAAAGTTAAATGGAGTGGAAGTTTGCTTGTAAATAGGCTGTGTTCAGCCCTACTTCAGGAACAGCATATATGTTTTATAAGCATCGGAAGATAGTCGAATTTGCTGTTTTTTAGTAAGTGTCTCACTTCATACTAAAATTTTTAATGTTCTTAGATCTAGATTTTTATTTTGTATTTAAGAACTAATAAATTTAATATGTAACAGTTAACTGCTTAGCTTATAGAATGATTTAATACAAAAGGTCTCAGTACCAGGACGAAAAGCAAATAAGTCACCGCTCATGTTTGCTGACGGTGACTTATTTGCTTTTTAGAGATTCGCGATATCTATTACATGTAATTTATATTTATGCATTTAATATATATGGTAATCCTATAGTGCTATCTAGGTTATAACAATCAGTAAAGATAGAGGTATAATCAATTTCGACCTCTGTAAGTTCCACTTGATCGAAGTCAGAACGTGTAACTAATGTGTGATTAAATTTAGAATAAGCGAGGGATGATTCATTGAAAATGCAATTTGTAATATCTGAGTCAGAAAAATCCGATCCTTCAATATCACATTGAATAAATTGGACATTGATTAATTTGCTATTACGGAATACCGAATCAGTTAGAGTACAATTTTGGAATTTTAAATTTTTCAAAGTCGCACTGTGGAAACTAACCCCTAATAAATTTCCTTTTTTAATTGAGCCATTTTCAAAAATAGCTCCACTAAGGTCTATCCCAGTAAAATCATCTATCTGGTTAATGAGATGTGTAATGTTTTCACCAAGCTTAGAATACAGTGAAACAATATTCTTTTTACATGTCAAATCCATAATGCTCAGGTTTATAGTTTTTAATATAGTCGCAATGGTATCTTTGTTGAATCTGTTTACTTCCACAAGATCTCTAATGAAAAAGCCTACTTCATTTGTTAAAAGAGTTTTACCTAAAACTTTTTTTATTTTATTACCGAATTGTTTATCTGTTACTTTTAAAGTCATTAGTTCGCTTAAAATGTATTGAGCAGTAAAGTACTCCATAAAAGATTTGTGAATAAACTTATAACCTTTATTATCATCGTTATGTAAAAAGGAGCAACTCTTTATATCATGACTGAAATGATCTACGTCGTCATAATCAGTAATATTAAAATATTCTTTTACTTCATTTGGGATCTGATTGTACGTTATAGATAGAGTGTTTTTATTAAACATTTTCCAAGATAGTTGTTTGGAAAATAGCATTTTTTGTTCAGATCTTATGAGGGTTTTACCTTTTGCATCCTCTCTTTCCAACCAAAAACCAGTATACTTTTCATATAGTAATGCAGCATTAATTTTTGTTCCTTCTTCAATCACAAGTTGTGGTATTGTCTCAACTATTACATTAAGTAGTACTGGACGTTTAGCTAGATCTGAAAGATCATGAATGCTATTCATTACAAAAATAAAATCATCAACATTATAGCCCTTTGACTTCAATACTGATCGGTAAGTTTGAATGTAGTCATAGATTTGATCTTCATTAAGCTGTTCAATTTCAACTTCTACAAAATCAACTGTGGATAAATTAGGCTCAAAATGTAACGGAGTAGATTTGAATATTTTTTCGAATTCTTCTCTGTGATTAAAGAAGTTTTTCCGACAGGTTACAATTATTTTAGAATTATAATCTGCGAATTTTGATATTTCCGCGAAAACTTTATATTTAGTAGCATAATCAACTCTTCTCGCTATTTCATCAAAACCATCAAATATTAGAACAATGTATCCCATTTGTAATAGTTCGATAAAGGTTTCAAAGTTACCATTTGGTATCTTCCATTTATTCACAAGAAAGCTTGTTATTAAATCTTGAAGGCTAACTGCTCTTTCGTAATCTCTAAGTTGAATAAGAATAGGAATCGGGGAGTCTTTGCCTTCTAATTTTTCATTTGCTAATCTATAACATAAATTAGTGCAGAATGAGGTTTTTCCGGTTCCATAATCACCTAAAATTACTAATGCAGAGTCATCGCTGCGTAAAAATGAATCCACCTCTTCTAACATCGTATTTTCTTTAATTGAATTTAGACTGATGAAATGGTCTTTAAGGTGACTACTTTCATACATTTTAATTGTAGATCTTAAATATGGTGTGAAGTCCATTAAATTTCTTATTAATTCAATTTCAGTAAATAATTCCATAGATAAAGACATGGCAGTTTCATAGGCTTGGGGAGCAAACTGAGCGTTTGTGATAATATAGGCTTTATCGATGTTCCCGTACTTTGCCTCTTTATGAAAAATTTCTTTAGACCCGTAAAACTTTCTTACATCCTCGCTATCCACTTTATGAGTTTCATCAAACTTAAATTTGCATTCAATTAAGATGTTTATGCTAGTTATTCCTATTTTAATTTGAGCTAATATATCATTTTGTGTTCCTGATAGTGAGATATTATTTATAACTTTGTATCCCTGAATTTCAAATAACCTAGAAATTTGATTTTCAAAACTTTTACCGGCACAATTTTTACAGTATGTACTTTTACTTAGATCAAAAGATAGGTTCTCACATATTCCTTCTTTATTTCCAAACCCTTTACAGACCGTCATAAAAATCCCTCCTTAAAATGATAAGAAAATACTAAAAATAATAACATGAAGTGTACTAAATACAAACAAAACCTAAAAGTTAATTTCTAAAAAAAATTGAAAATTAAGGTGTTTAAAACTTGCAATGAATAAAGAATGGCTTATGGTAACATTCAATTATATCTATGAAGAAAGTATTCCATAAGATACCCCAGAAGTCCTCAAGGTCTAATTCTTGAAATTATTACGTCAAATTTCAAACCAAGACATCATTACGGCATTACTGGATAATTATTTTTTAGCTTAATTCGTCAGGTAGAATTTACTCAATCCAATTGGATACCAAAAATTAAAAATAGCGAAACAAGACTACCTAGGTAATAAGCATATAATTATCAGGCTGATTGCTTATAGGTCTCATTCTGTTTCTTCCCCTAGCAAATACCCCACAGAGATTTCTAAAGCTTTCGCAATCATTAAGACTTCATAATCCTGAACAAGACGATATTGACCCTCCAATCGTGAAAGACTTGTCTGACTGATATCCAAACCTAATGTTTGCAATCTAGCGAGAAATTCTCTTTGTTTGATTCCTTTACTTTTACGAATAGCAACCACCCGAGAGCCAATAATATTTCTGTCGCCAGGTGGTTCTTGTCTATGCTTCATTATGTACACCCCTCATTTCAACCAAATTGTATGAGAAATAATGGTTGTTTTAATGCGGATATCGAATTAAAATAAAATAAACCGATATTCGCATTAAAAATGACTGCTCACGTCTAGCATTAACAGAACATGATGCAGTTTAGACCCATCAGAGAGGTGGATGTATGAGCCGGTTGCTTGACTTATTGGAAGAGGAACGGCGCAAGCTTAATCAGCTTGGTGAGGCATCCTTGAAGCAAGCGATTCCGTTGTGGGAGAACCCTGAGGTTCAGGAACAGAGCCGAAGGGTGGACGAACTGGTGGCACGAGTTAGTGAAATGAGGGCGAAGCATAGTCGAGTGGTACGGTGATGAGTACGGTACATATAGGGGAGGAGAAGCAATGAATTTTCCACCGTGGGTGCAACGAGCGATTCAAGCAAGGTTGGATGAGGTGACTGTCCGGATAGAACATGATCCTGAACTGAGTCGAGTACGTGGGAGAACAGACGAAGCGTTTGAAGTTTTGTTTGCAGGTAAAGATGTCGAGCAGACACCTGAATATATCGAGTGGGAGAATCGCTATATTGTCAGCAAAGGCATAGAAAATGAGCGGTTGTATATGCAGGGACTACGAGATGGCATTCAGCTCACAGTATCCTTGCTGGGTCAGTCGAAGTCGATGTCAGAGGAGACCGATACAGAGGCTTGATCCACTAAGGCGAACCCATAAGTCAGGGGAAGCTGCCTAGATTTTAACTTAAAAACCGGAGCCGAAGCGTGAATCCATCGCTTTGGCTCCGGTTTTAATGCTCTATTTTTCCAAATTCTAAATTAAGGAAAGGATGGATTTGAGTATGTGTTAAGCTTAAACAAACAAAGGCAGAAGTGAGGTATGGGTTATATGAAAAAAAGATCTAAATACTTAATCTTGCTTTTTATGTTTATTGCGATTGTGTTTGTTCTACTTTTTTTGAATACCAATATAAATGAAGCCAATGAGCCAGTGGTTAATGGCAATATCATTCACGTCAAAAACTTTGATCTGGATGCTAAATCAACGAAATTAAAGACAATGACAGAAGGATCGATATTTGTTGAAGGTAAGAACGAGCAAATTGATCATATCAAAATAGTAGCCCATGTAGAGATTGACCCCGTTGACTGGGGTGGTGTTGCATTTTATATCCCTGATCAATGGAGTGTCTCAAGTATCACCAGCAGTTACCCTGAACATCAATCGAAGTTAAAGCCTGCTGAGTATGTATCCACCTGGATGAACTCTTCTGATGACTCTTCATGGCGAACGATGATTGAGATTGGGAGAGAACGAAATTACATAGCAAATGGCGGAGGCACTGGAACGATTGTGATTGAGTTAAGTCCAGATCAAAAGGGTATGTTCCCCTCTGAGTCATTAAAAATTGGTATTGAGGTCGGATCAGAAGAGAAAAATGGAAACCGAATTATGGGTACGGATTCTGTTGAAGTTCCTGTATTTTGAAGTATTTAATCGTGATTGTTTTATTTGGGAAATGAAAACTGTACAGACCTATGATAAGTCAAATATAAAAGAGAAATATGGAAATTAAACTTTGGAGGTGCTGACATGAAAAAGTGGATAATAGCAGGAGTTATAGCTGTGATGGGGGTTAGCATTTTTTTTTGGATATAAGCATTTAAATGCACAAGAACTACGTCCAGATGCAGATTACCACAATTATGCTCTTTCTGAGATAGAATCATTAGCTACTGTAATTGTGGAGGCTGATTGGGAAGAGGAAACGAATTCAATCGTTGAATTAGATCAAAAGGATAAGTATCCATTGGACACACGTACATTTTCAAATATAAAAGTGAAGAAAGTATACAAGGGTGAAGTGAAGGAGGGGGAGGAACTAAACGTAGTTGAATACTATGCCAAGTGGAGAGATGTGGCAGGTGCATATGTAAAATATCCAAATGAATTGTATCAACCTTTAACGTCGGGCAAAAACTATCTATTGTTTTTATATCAAAGTCCAGAGGAACCTTCAGGTTCATATGAGATCATCGGCAACCATCAGGGTAAATATGTTTACCCGGAAAGTCAAAGTAATATGAGTATTCAATCCACTAGTGATCTGGATATTGCCGAAAAAGATGAACATTATTCTGCCTTATATAACGAGGTAAGTGAAAAGTATTTTAAGTAGCACAATGGATATTATTTGAATTACAGAGGGCAAGCGACCCTGATCTACACTTAAAAACCCGAGCCGAAGCGTGAATAACTCGCTTCGGCTCGGGTTTTAATGCTCTACTTTTCTAAAATCCAAATCTTACTTCGCACTTACCGATTTGAACCAATCATTCACTTCTTGCGTGATCTGATCTCCGCCATTGGATTTCCAGTTGGCGACGAATTGGTCAAAGGCATCAATTGGCAAATTGCCGTAGATGATTTTGTTGAAGGTTTCCATCTCGGACTGGCGGAGCAGGTTCCATTTGGACACCATGGTTGGTGTGGCTGCGCCAGTGAAATAGTTTTGTTTACGAACGTCGATCTGGGACATCACGACTTTACCTGCATACCAGTTTTCCGGTTTGCGGAATTCGGCCATTTGTTTCTCGTAAGGTGTTTCAGGCTTCTCGCCGTTGGCCAGCTTCACGAGTGTTTTCATGTACAGATCCGGGATACGTGCTGGGCCGGTCAGGAAAGGGAATTCGTTGGAGAAGTCTTTGATCTTCTCTTTGTCACTGGTCGGTTGTCCGTCAATGATATCCCAGTCGTACCCTTTGGCGAAGCCGTATTCATACTCGCTGCCCGCTTTCGGGTTAGCCAGGTTATCGAGCAAGTAGTTGTAGTACAGGAAGATGGCTTCCGGATGCTTCGCATCCTTGTTGATCATGATACTTGCGTTGACACCAGAGTTCTGCCACTTCGTACCGATCTTGCCGTCTGGGCCAGCTGGAACAGGGTAAGCTTTATACTTTGAGCCAGGTACGTTCTTCAGCAGGTCAGGTGCAGGCCAGTCCGGTACCCAGTTTGCGCCAGGCAGAATGCCCGCTTTGCCAGCTGTCCAGCTTTCAGCGGATTTGCCTTCGTCCCACAGAGCGGAGTCAGCGTGGATATAACCTTTATCCATCCATTCAGCCAGCTTGGCAAGGGCTTGTTTGGCACCCGGGTTAACGGAGCCGTACTCGAGGTTGCCGTTTGCGTCTTTGTTCCATTGCTCCTCGATTGTGCCGTATGCACCGAACAACCAGTCGAGCTGACCCATCCAGGTGTTAGTGTTATTTTTCAGCGAGATCGCCAGAGGGAATACTTTGTCTGGAGACAGACCGTCCGGGTTTTCGTTTTTGAATTTGTCCATGATGTTCTCAAGGTCTGCGATGGTTTTCGGAGCTTCCAGGTTCAGCTTCTCCATCCAGTCCTCGCGGAGCCAGAGCAGTGTATCATCGTTATCGGTGTACTCCATGATCGGCATATTGTATTTCTTGCCGTCCTTGGTGAACGGATACCAGAGTTCAGGATGTGCTGCTGCGTGATCTTTCAGGGTCTGACTCGCGTACTTGTCGAACAACTCATCGATGGCGATGAATTGACCAGAGTCGATCAGCTGATTAGTCAGTACCGCATTGGTGGGTACCGTTACGAAATCAGGCAGTTTCTCACCAGAGGCGATAGCCAGTTGCAGCTTTTGTCTGTATTGATCGTCATTGGCCGGATACCAGGTATCTTTATGCTTCATACCCAGCGTTTCGAGCATCCAGCGATCGTGCACGTTGTTTTCTTTGGTATCTCCTTGCACGTATTTCTTCGGCATTAATACCGAACTGAACTCGATGGGTGGGTCATATTTTCCTTTAGCAAAAGCAGCTTCTGCTTCAGCTGAGCCGACTGTTCCCGGCGTATTATTACCATTGTCACTGCCTGTCTCGCCACTGCCGCACGCAGTGATCGTGATGAGCGCGATAACCATGAGCAGTGACCACCATGTTTTTTTGAATTTGATCATTGTTCAATCCCCCTACGGTGTATGATCTTTACAAATGCGTGTTCAAAAAGGCCGGTTTTCAGTACCGAGAAGATGGGATGAAGCTAGAAATGGAGTAGCGGAGCGTAGATAGAGCTACGTGAGCAACGGACATTTCGGCTGAATTCCATATTCGATGCTGATGATGCCGCTAGGCATCCTTCGTAATCAAAAGCGGACTTTTTGAACAACCTCTACAATGTAACTGTACCAATTTGGGCGGGAGGGCATCTATATGAGTTTGTTAGTTTCGATAGGACTCTATTATGTTATTTATGCTGGTCGCGATACTCCTGCGGCGTAACGCCGAATTGACGCTTGAACACTTTGATAAAATAAGCCGGGTCCATATAACCAATCTCCATGCTGATTTCGTACACTTTTTTGGTGGTCGTGACCAGCTTGTGACAGGCCCGATCCATACGCAGGCGCGAGATATAATCACTGATGCCTTCGCCGGTTTCGATCTTATAGATTTTGGACAAATGGGTCGGGTGCAGATTGACATGGTCAGCCAGTACACGCAAAGACACATCCAGATGCAAGTTCTTATCTGTAAAATCCTGAATCTTCTTCACATACTCGGAACGGATGTCCTTGATCTCGTTGGACGTGCCTTCCTTGAGTTTGCTAAGCACGCTGAGCGACCATTTCCGCAATTTGCTGATGGTAGCGAAAACTTCCCCACTTTGCAAACCCTCGACATCATTTCCCATTAAAGTGGTCAGAGTCAGCTTGTTCCGGTGGGCAATATTGGTGAATGAAGCCGTAATAAGAAAACCTGCCTCCATGCAATGCTCCCATGATTCCGACCATTTCTCATCCAGTTCCGCGCAGACCGCGCGTATTTTCTCTTCGGCGGCATCCCACTGTCCGCTCTCTAGCAAACTAATAAAGGTGGGTGGGGTGTACAGTACATCCAAGGGACCTTGTGCCGCAGGTGTCTCGACATCGCTGACACGCATGACAAATTCGCGTTCATCGCCAACGATCTGCCGGAAGTAAGCGGAAGCCTGACGGAAACGATCATAGAGCTGATCCGGAAAGGTGAACCACTCGGTGATAACGATGGAGAGGGAGCCTTTCAGAAACTGTTTTACTTTGGATTGAAGCTGAATTGATAGCTTCTCCAGAATGGTTTCTTTCCCAATATCGCCTTTCCGATCTTTCAACTGAAGCAAAAACACCAGATATCCGTGCTCCTCCTTGACGCCCCACACTTCCATAAACTCACCCATAATCTCTTCCGCCATATTGATGATTGCATATTCGATCAGGGTCTGATCATTGCTGTCATAGTGTCCGAATTCTTCTTCCAAACGAACCAACATTAACGCGGCATCCCCGGTATGAAAGGGGAGATTGTAATTAGCGAGCTTCCGATCCCATTCCGCAGCGGCGATTCGTTGTCCTTGCAAAGCCCCAAGGAGCAGTCTTCCTCGCAAATGGGGGAGATTCTCCCGCAATGTAAACTGCGTTCGTGTCAGTGAACTGACGAGTTCCCATTCGTTGTTCAATTGATCGATGGCTTTCTGCACAGCGCCCATTAATTCCTCGTCTGTCGGGGGTTTGAGCAGATAGTCTACGGCTTCGAACTGGATGGCTTTTTTGGCGTAATCGAATTCGGAATACCCGGATAACAGAATACATTTTATTTTTTTGTCCCGGATGCGGATGCGTTCGATCAGTTCAATGCCTGTCATTTCGGGCATCTGAATGTCCGAGATCACGATATCGATGGGGTGAGTGTCGATCATTTGTAGTGCTTCGTGTGCCGAGTATGCTTTATGCACATGTTCGATCCCCAGTGTGTGCCAGGGCTTGGTCATGGACAGGTTATCGACCCAGTGTGCTTCATCGTCTACGATCATCATTTGCATTATAATGTCTCCCTTGGTGGTTGGTATATAAGGCCAATAATCAAAATCAAAGGATACGTGAAGTGAACAAAATCGCTACGGATTTGAAGGGTTCTTTCGATCGCTGTTCAAGCCCCATTTTCTGAATTGGAAGATTGGATGGTTAAAATGGTGCTTGAAAGGCGAACGCTTCGCTTCTCCAGAATCCCTTCAATCCTTCGCTTGAGTTCACGTAAATTCTAATCATTTATTTTAAACAAGGCCTTATATAAATGTTCACGTGTAAATGGTTCGTTCAAAATCAAATATCAACTTATCGTTAGTATCGAAATTAATTTGTATCGGTATTACCTTTATCGGAATCTGTATCCTCTTTTGGTATCTCCCAGATGATTTCGGTTCGGAATCCGCCAAGTGGGGATGGGCCGAATAGGAGGTAGGAGTGACTGCCGAACAGGTGCGTGATTCGTTGGTGCGTATTCCAAAGGCCGCAGCCCATTTCTTCTTGTAAAGGTTCCTGCATCTTCAAGTTCAGCGCTTCGTACTGTTCCGGGCTTAAGCCTGGGCCGTCGTCGTCGATGTATATTCTGCCAAAACCATTCAAGCGCTCCCCGGTAATTCGGATTTCCCCGGATGAATAGGACTTCGCCACGCCGTGAATTACGGAATTTTCAACCATTGGCTGAAGCATTAATCGTGGCACCGACTGGGAGAGCATATCCTCAGGGATATCGATATGATATTCAATGCGACTATTGCGCAGCTTCTGGATATCCAGATAGTTGATCAGCAGTTTGATCTCTTCTTGTAGCGACGACGTCTCCCGTTCCATACGGGTGGTATAGCGATAATATGCACTAAGGTTATGCGCCATGGAGACCACGGCTTGCTCGTCCTTCATCTGGGCCATGTTGATGATATAACCAAGACAATTATATAGGAAATGCGGATTGATCTGCGCTTGTAATTGCTTCAGCGTAGCTTCCCTGGCTCTAATTTTCTCATGGAATACATTCTCGATCAGATCCTGAATCTGATGGGACATATCGTTGAATCGGCGGAACAGGAATGAGAACTCATTCTGGTTTTTGCTATGCAGTCGGACAGAATAATCCCCTTGCTCGACGCGGCGTAAGCCTTTGATCAGCTTTTTGATCGGATATTGCACATTCCGGTACAGCAAGATTGAAGCAGAGATGCCCACCACTAACAGTAAAATCATACAGGTGTAGAACAGATTCTGACTCAGCGAGATGGGTTTCAAAATCTGATACAGTGGAATCACGTCAACCAGGTGCCAATCCAGATAAGTGGACTTCACAGAGCTAACCAGATAGTTTTTCCCGTTCAGCTCCACGACATCCTGCGTGGTATCTTCGGGAGAGTGCGTATCCAGATACTGAATGAGTTCTGCGGACAACTGCTTGTCCGCGCTACGATTCAGAATGGGTGCATTTCCTTTGTGATATAAGAAAGGATCACCTTGTCCGCCTGCTTTATACGTATCCAGCATATTCTGAATGTTCTCATAGCTGAAGCTGGCTTCAATCACCAGATTGCTTCCAGTGAGCATCCCCGGCTGTGCCAAGGAATCGGTATAGAACCAATAGAAGGAGTTCAGTTCGTCCTGTGATGCGGAACCCTGATCCCCATAGGTCCATCGTCCACTCATATTTTTTTTCAAATACTCTTCATCATATCCTGTCGTTTGGTTGTAGTTGGCGATGACATCCTTATTCTGCTGTGAATGCACCGCATATCGGGTGGGCCATATATCCGTAACGCCGGTTTGCAGCGTCATCTTCTCTTGTATCACATAACGGGTCTGCATCCGGTCATACCGATCATCCCACATGTTAAGGCCGTTGAATGCTCTGACATTTGGATCTCGGGAGAGAATTAGGCTGAAATCCATCATCTGGTTGATGCGGGAGTCGATCTGACTGGACAGAAACGTGAGCTGTTTGGTGTTGGAGATCTGCAGTTCTTTGCTGACGACATCATAGGTGACGTTATTCGAGTAGGTGTACATGATTAGAATGGGGATGAACAAGACCACAATTAACAAGTTTATTTTGGCAAAAAGACTGAATGGGGATCTGGTTTTACCTTGAAAAGGCATTAAGCGCTTCCATATATACATGAAAAGTCTCCTTCTAATTCGTGTGTAAACAACCTCTTCTGATGATACCCTAACAAAACACTATCAAGCCTAACAATGTTATATAGCAGACCTCAGAATGGCTTGATACTATTTATATCAGAGAACCCGATCACACACAAAAACTTTTTTTGGGAACAGGAGAAGCGCTATGGAGGCTAAATTGGAGGGTAAGCGGATCCCGCAGGCAAACGTTGGGAACAAGCTGGATAAAAAGAGAAAAAAACGCTACAAACAGCCATGGATTCTGCACTTTATGGTGTTGCCGGCGGCCATTATGGTCTTTATATTTTCATACATTCCGATGTCCGGGATTTTGATGGCATTTCAAGATTATAAACCTGCACTGGGATTTTTCAATTCCGAATGGGTAGGACTGAAACACTTTAGGTACATGTGGGAAAATGATTATTTCCTGCAAATTACGTGGAACACGTTGTTCTTTGCCTGTTCCAAGATTGTCATGAACCTGATCATTCCGTTTGTATTCGCCTTATTACTTAATGAGGTACGGAAGATGGCGCTGAAAAGAACGATTCAAACGCTCGTGTATCTTCCTCACTTTTTGTCCTGGGTTACGCTATCAGGCATTTTGATCGACATTCTGGCCCAGACGGGTATTGTCAATCAGTTCCTGGTTTCGGTATTCGGCATCAAACCGATCTTCTTCCTGGGGGATGGCAGCTGGTTCCGATTCACGATTATTGCGAGTGATGTCTGGAAAGAGTTTGGATTCAACACGATCATCTTCCTCGCGGCGTTGTCCGGCATTAACCCGGCACTGTATGAGGCGGCTGAAGTGGACGGCGCAGGACGCTGGAAGCAAACGATGTATATTACCATCCCGGCACTTATTCCGATTGGGATCGTCATCGCCACCCTGGCACTGGGGAATGTGCTTAACGCCAACTTTGACCAGATCTTTAACTTATATAGTCCGCTGATTTACCAACAAGGAGATATTATCGATACGTTTGTGTATCGAGAAGGTCTGCTTAGTGGGCAGTTCAGTTTTGCTACCGCTGTGAATCTGTTCAAATCGGTCATCAGCCTGATCCTGATTGTGATCTCGTACCGACTGGCTTACCGATTCGCCGGATACCGAATTTTCTAGAAAGGAGGACGAACAAATGTATCATAAAACGATGCCTTACCGCATATTCAGCATATTCAACAATGTGTTACTGACCCTGCTTTCACTGCTCTGCTTGCTACCTTTGTATCACTTGCTCATGGTATCTCTTAGCGCATCTGCACCTGCAAATGCTGGTCTCGTAACGTTCTGGCCAATTGGATTTACACTGGAGGCGTATGCGAAAACATTCGCCAATACCAACTTCCTCTCCTCCTTATGGGTATCTGTGGAGCGGACGGTACTGGGTACTGGACTTGCGTTAATCGTTAATACGATTGCAGCCTATGCGCTTTCCAAGGAGACGCGGGTGTTCCGCGCACGTAACATCTATCTATGGTATTTTGTCATCACGATGCTGTTCAGCGGTGGCCTCATTCCGGGGTATATCCTGATTCTGAAGCTGGGACTGATGAACACATTGCTGGCCTTGATCCTGCCAGGATTGGTTGCGGTGTTCAACATCATTCTGTTGCTGAATTTCTTCCGTACCGTTCCGAAGGATCTGGAAGAAGCGGCATTTATCGATGGCGCAGGGCACTTTAAGACGTTTATCAAAATCTATCTGCCTGTCTCGGTACCCGTTATTGCAACGGTTTCGCTCTTCATGATGGTTGGGCATTGGAATGCATATTTTGACGGAATCATCTACATCCGTGATGCGGAAAAACTGCCACTCGCGACATTCATGCAGACGATCATCGTGCAGGCCGATATGTCGAAGCTTGATCCAGAAGCGGTGAAGAACCTGTCCCAACGGACCATTCGGGCTTCACAGATCTTTATTAGCGCGCTGCCGATCCTGCTTGTGTATCCGTTCCTGCAACGGTACTTTGTTACTGGGATCGTGGTTGGTGCTGTTAAGGAGTAGTTAAATGTAGGGAATGAATAGGATTGTAAAATGGAGTCACTGAACTGGGGAAGGCCAGGGAGGTGGCTTCTTTTTGGTGTATGGATAAAGAACGTTGCATATATGTAGTGTATTACCTTTATTTGAATAAAATGGTACATTGGAAGTTGATGAAAGAGTTGTTTTATTAAGCCGAGAGGATGAATACGATGGTGAATCAAAACTTGAAACAAGCAATAATCAGGGGAGAAACTTCGCTAGGCATTGAATTTGGATCCACACGAATCAAAGCTGTACTCATGGATCACCATTTTAATACCATCTGTTCCAGCAGTTATGAGTGGGAAAATCAATTGATTGGCGGTTACTGGACTTACCCTATGGATGAAATGATTCATGGGTTGCAACAAACCTATCATCAATTAAAGCAAGAGATTGAAAAAAATTATGGTGTAACGATACAAAAAATTGGCTCAATCGGATGTTCTGCTATGATGCAGGGTTACATTGCACTCGATCAAACAGGGGAGTTATTGGTTCCGTTCCGTACATGGCGCAATGCCACAACGGGTAAGGCTGCATCAGAGCTAACCGAGAAATTCCAGTTTAAAATTCCAGAGCGTTGGAGCATCGCACATTTGTATCAAGCGATTTTGAACGGAGAAGAGCATGTCACTAACATCAATTATATTACGACACTATCAGGTTACATACATCAGCTGTTGACTGGCAGTAAAGCTATGGGTATAGGGGATGCCTCAGGTATGTTCCCAATTGATGAATCCACACTGGGATATCATGAAAAAATGTTGAAGAAGTTTGACGATTTAATTGCCGACAAAGGCTACCCGTGGAATCTTAAAGATATTTTACCTAAAGTGTACACTGCCGGTGAACATGCCGGATATCTTAGTGAAGCTGGTGCCCGACTGTTAGATCCATCAGGTAACTTGGAATCCAATATACCACTGTGCCCTCCGGAAGGCGATGCTGGAACAGGCATGGTCGCTACGAATAGTGTCCAAAAACGTACGGGTAACATTTCCGTAGGTACATCGATTTATGCCATGATTGTATTAGATAAAAACCTGTCTACGGTATACCCTGAGATTGACATCGTGACTACACCTGAAGGCAACCCTGTGGCTATGGTTCTTGCGAATAACTGCTCCAGCGATATTAATGCCTGGGTCGACTTGTTCCGTGAGTTTTATGAGGCTATGGGACAGAAGCCCGATATGAACCAGTTATTCAGTGTGTTGTTTAATGAAGCACTGAAAGCTGACGCTGATGGCGGTGGCTTACTGAGCTATGGCTACTATTCAGGAGAGAACATTACAGGAATTGCAAAAGGTCGTCCGTTGTTCGTACGTTCTCCAGAGAGCCGCTTCAATCTGGCAAACTTTATGAGAGTCCATCTATTTGCTGCGTTTGCTGCACTAAGGCTCGGGCTGGATATTCTCACACAGAAGGAGCACGTAACGATTGAGCACATTTGGGCGCATGGCGGATTGTTCAAAACCCCACTAGTCGCTCAAAAAATGTGCGCATCCGCACTGAATATTCCCGTGTCGGTCATGTCTACCGCTGGTGAAGGTGGCGCATGGGGAATGGCTATTTTGGCTTCCTACATGGTTAATAAGCAGCAGCACGAGGGTTTGGCGGAGTACCTTACTACCAAGGTGTTTATTGATGCAGAAGGACAAGAGGTTTCTCCAAATAGCGCGGATGTGAATGGATTTGCCTTGTTCATGGAGCGTTACACGGAAGGACTGGCCATTGAGCAGTCAGCAATAGATCATTTCGTGGAGAATGGGAAGAAAGCCTGAGATGTAATAATTTCTTGAACAGAGGAGATTGGAACGAAGCCCGTTGCCTACACTATGCTGCCCTGCTATAATTTCGATATATCTATCGTATTGGGGGTTATGACGTGGCAATATGGATGATGCCGGATTGCTCGTTCGCTAGAAAGCCTTACGCAAAGCCTGAATAGGGGCGGACTTTGTGTAGGGCGCGACAAAAATGAGATTGTTGCCCTGGAATCAATATCAACATAATGTTACATCCCGCAGGCTTTGCACCTTATTTGTTCTTCCAATAAAAATAAGGGGCTGAACGCCATGCAAACACCATTTATTCAGAATCATCAATTCAATTATATTCAAAAACAAGCTGATTTCCTGCTCAAAACGCTACGCTCGGTTGTGGATCCCAAAGTATTGGAAACCGTCCGTTATACGGTCGGCACAAATGCGGTGAGCATCTTCGATGAACTCACTTCGGAGCAGAAGCAACTGCTGGAGCAGTTATCCACGTATGAGACGACACATGAATTGCAGACGTATCTGAACCAGCTCGAATCATATCTGATTCTATTTCCGCAAGTATCAGCGAAGCAGATTCAGAAGCTGTTTCCTAAGGCGAAGAAGCTTAAATTGCCGGATCTGGAGTTAGTCGATTACGCACGTACTACCTATCTGAGATGGACTGACATTGCGACGAGCCGTTTGTTCATCGTGTACCCGTACGAAGGCAGATTCCTCGGTATTGAGGGACGGATTACACCCACGAACAAAAAAGGGTACTGCATGTTCTGTCATCGTCATCAGGAGCTTGGATTCTTCAACGTGAAGACGAAGGCTCATTCGCCAGATAACTTTTCTTCCATTGCCCAGTACGTATGCATGGATAACACAGCTTGCAACCATAGCATTACTGATATCACTATGTTGGAGAAGTTTCTTCTCTCGACAGTAAAATAATGCAAGACACACAGGCAGGGTCGCTCTTCGGAGCGACCTTTTTGCCCTGTTCAAGCGTAGTGATTCGCCATTGAACGTACTACAAAACTTCAGAATTCATATTCTGTCATACCTTTTTTCTCATACGATCATGGAGTCGGAATATCGTTGACATAGTTCAGTCCCAAGTGATGTGCATGGTTCAGCAGTGCCTCATAATGCTCAGGCTTGGATTCCAACGTTTCATAGATAAACTCAACCCTTGATTGGGACACACCGCAATAATCGGCAATCCCCACATTGAGCAGGTTGGCGATCGATTGACCATAGTTGCGCTTCTGCATCTGTTCTTCCGTCACACCCGAAAGAGCGATCCACAATATCTGCTTATGAGAGAGCTTGTTCGCGCCGTAAGCAAATCCGTTGTTCATGACTCGATCCACATAACCTTTCAACATGGCTGGCAGATGCCACCACCAGAGAGGAAACACAAAAGCCACAGCATCGTGTTTCTTCAACCGCTTCATCTCGGTTTCAACCTCAGGTGAGAATACCTGATTTTCTTGGGTATAGTCTGGTTCATCCATCTCACGAAGAATCGGGTCGAATCCAATCCCATGCAAATCCAATATCTCATAACCGTGACCGGCATCGGTAAGACCCTGTGCAAAACGTTGAGCTACCTGAAAGGTCAGGGAGTCTTTTCTTGGATGGGATACTACAACGAGTACGTTCATCTTATCTTTCACTACCTTTCTGGATTGCAGTCTTGTAGCCATGAATCAGTGGCTGATGCTATTATAAACAGGTATGAAAACATCTGGAAGTACGCACTTTGATGTTCTATAGGAAGAATGAAGTGCCATAGGAACATTAAAGTACCCTAAATGGATGCCTCGAAATGGGCTTAAATAATAGAAAGAAGAGCAGCAAAAAGTTTATATTTTCACTTGGGATACAGCCTGATTATGGAGGGGTTCAAAAATGACAGAACATGGAGAAACGAGTGCTCCAAAAAAATATAAAGTAGGCGTGGAAGCGGCCTTGGAAGTTATGGGCGGAAAGTGGAAGCCTTTGATTATTTATCATTTGATGACCGGGCGGAAACGTACGTCGGAGCTTCGAAGATTGATACCGGACATTACGCAGAAGATGCTGACAACACAGCTCAGAGGTCTGGAAAAGGACGAGATTGTGCAGCGCAAGGTATATTCGGAGGTTCCTCCCAAAGTGGAATATGAGTTGACGGACTACGGCTGGGGACTCAAGCCTGCCCTGGATCATCTATGTTATTGGGGAGAAGAGCATCTGGACAAAATCCACGGGGATAAGTTTAAAGTATTGGAGGATTTCGATTCTGAAGAGAAGGGGGCGAGAAATTGAATGGTGCAGAGCACGTGAAACAGGCAGTCCCTATTCGTTGTGAAGGCGTGGCTGTAGTTCTGTTGAAGAAAAGCCTCGATCAATACCGTGTACTGATGCTAAAGCGGGCTGGTCGTATGTTGCATAACGAGTGGTGTTATGTTGGCGGCGGGATAGAAAAGGGCGAGAAGGCTTGGGAAACTGCACTCAGAGAAGTTCATGAGGAAACAGGTATTACAGAAGTCCGGTTGTATTCTGCCAATCAATTCGAACAATATTATTCACCCATGGGGGAGTATATCTATATTGCTCCCGTATTCGTAGGATATGTGGATGAAGACCAGCCCGTCCGGTTAAATCATGAACATACCGAGTACCGATGGATGACGTTTGACGAAGCCAAAGAAAATGCGGCATTGCCCGGAATTGAAGATATTTTGGATTTTGTTGAAAAGCATTTTGCCAAGAAGGCTCCGTCGAAATGGCTGCGGATTGATGGGAAGATGTAATTCGAGATCAGAAGATATGAAGGTTTTTAGAGAAATTCAGAAGTTTAGAGGCATAATAATGAAAGAGGTGTGAGACAAATGATTAACGAAGAATATTATGTGAAGCTTAATCGAGATGCACAAGAACAGTATCAATCTTACAAACAAGAAGCAGAAGCACGGGTACATAGAAGAGAATATACGACAAGTAAACGGTATGACATTTCTCCGTACTGGTATGCGCGCCAAGGTGAAATTCCTGGAGATATCTCGTATGAAGTGACAGATACCTATTATGAGTTTGATGATGAAGGTAGAATACGGATTTTGGCCTGTGACGATTTAATTGATGGCTACACGTATGTTTCATATGATGAAAGTCATATAACGACAAGAACGTATGTCGATGGCGAATTGGACTCAGTCAAGGAATATTTGATACAAGACGGGTTAATCTGTCGGTCAGTTGAGTATTTTACTCGATTCAATAAATTAGAGTATGAGGATTATATCTATGAAAGCAACAGACTTGTAGAAGTATATCAACCTCAATACGAAAATAATGCTCTTTTTGATCACCTTCTTCTCACCTATTTCAAATATGATGAGCAAGGAATTCTCCAGCGAGTGTTAGATGGAACCAAAGGTGTGATCTATGTGAAGATGCCACCTGAAGAAGTTCTAATACTCCGGGAAACGGTGAAAAAGGAACTCATTCTGGCCGTGAAAGACATTATTGATGTTCTCTGTGAAAATCAATCGGACAAAAGATATTGTTTTCTGTCCATCTACTTACACGATGAAGTTGATACGGTATATTCACCTATTTTTGATCCAGGTTTGCAAGAAATAAGAGAAGAACAAATTGAAGAGAAAGATGAAAACGAAGATTACTATTACAACATTTGGAATTCAGGAGAGCATCCTGGAATTGATCAACAAGAACTTACAAATCATGATTTAATTGAGAAGCTTAGAACTCTTATTATGTATTGGCGTAGCAACGGAGATTGGTGGGAGGAAGGAATGAGATTGTGGAAGGAAGTCGCGTATGACCTCAATGAAACGACGAATTGGTCCGATTACTCCCGACTTACGGAAAACTTTGTTGTATTCGTCGAATGGGAGGCGATGGATGTTATGAGTGGAGATTTGCAAGAAAGCATCCCACCTGCCAAGTTAGAAGTTTTACAATCAGAAGGCTTAGCACCAATCATTTAAAGTCCATCAAACTCACAAGTAGAAATTTGAGAGAAAAAATATCATTACTGAATATGAATTTGAGCAAAATAAGGAGAAGCTGCTTACCAAGATTAAATGGTTCAGAGACAACTGCATAATTAACAATGGACGATCACCTAAAGTGGGCATCCATTGTTAATTTTATCTTCGTAAATTAATTATCTAAGTCAAACTTACTCATTCGTAATATTTATCGTTTCATCAGTGATCGTTTTTCCATCACTCCCCAATGCTTGAACCACTAAACGATTGTGTAAGGACTTACCCGCAATATTCCACGTTATTTTCCAACCATCATTCCCACTGGTATCGTATCCGATTAGTTCTCTTTCTCCCCATGTCTCTGTCCCAGTTGGAACGGACCAGAAAAGAAGTGTTTCCGCGTTGGTCGTCTCTACAGTGACAGTTAAATCAGAACTGTTTGCAGGGACTACAACCCAACCTTCTTTTTCAGGGAAGTTAGTCTTAATACTCATGATCATAGGTGCAGACTCTTTTCTTTGCACATCCTCAGACTCATGATTTTTCGCAGAGTCTTCTGAAGTGCACGCAGTGAGAAGAAGAAGGAAAAAAAGAAGCAGATAGAATGCTTTTTTTGTCATTATTATCACCTCCTTCTATAATTTTGAATGAATAATCTATATTATAGAAAAAAATTAAATAAAATTCCAAAAAAACGCCAAACTTTACGTTTGACGTTTTTAATCTGAACTAAATGATTAATAGTTCCCAGTTTGGATGTATCCACTACTTTTATCAGAAAAACTGTAATAATAGCTTAGTATAGTGTAGTAGTTATACTCTGGATAATTTTGTGCAATATATTGTGTGCCCCATTGACTTAACACTCCACCCCAAACTGTACCAATATCCCCTTCTGATCCTGCTCTATATTGAGCGTCAAAAACTTTGCCATCAGAATTGACCATGAAAATTCCTGATACAGCATTAACGGCATTATTTGTAGCTGTTTGTCCAGAATTTGGAACATAATGTTGGTAATTTTGCCAGCGGTCTGTCAAGTGTGCCCCATAATCTGTTGCAGGTTTTCTTGGGTAAGTGGCGTTATACCATGCATATGTCTTAATTGTTACTGCTCCAGCTTTCAATGACTCTGATTTCCATGATCCATACCACTCGTTTGGCAATACATTCTTAGCGTAAGTGTCAAAGCCGATATTGGTGATTGTTCCGGAACCAGTAATATACAATTTGAATGTTGATGGCGTACTAGTAGCACTTAGAGGTTGTATATCGCCCGAATTACCCTGAGCGTTAACTCCGTTCTTAGCTTTTTCCAAATTTAATTGTTCTCTAGGTTTCTTAATCGTAGTCGTTTCGGGAAAATCCTGATTTAGATCTATACTATTTTCATCTACTATTTGATTCAATTCTTCATGTTGTGCATCTTCTTTAATAGTAGTTTGCTGGATAGATTTATTTTCAAAGTTTACTATATGCCCTTGTTCTCTTTCTTTAACTACGTTATTTGCTTGTTGCTCAGCTGCTGAATTAAATGCATAACCAAGAGCTACAAGTTCATCAATGTTATAAACATTTTCATGACCAATAATATATTCTTGTCCGTTTAGTTTCCCTGTTGCAATTAACTCATATTTAACACCATTGTAGAAGAATTCACTTTCTTTATTGACTGTATAATTAAAACCAACATAGTAATATCCGATATCCGTATATGCTGAGCTAATGTCAGCAAAATAGGGCTCTACTTTTAGTATATTATTGGAAGGAAGTTTTTTAGCCTCAAATACACTTATAGATTCTACAGATAGAATACCAGTTTTATTTTCTTTTTGTTCTTTATTTGGGAATCCTTGATAAAATTGTTGACGATCAGGTGAATAAGTTTGAACAAATGAATTCCAGTCTCTATTATTGATTGAATCGACATAATCAGAGACAACGGTAGGCAATATGCTGTTAGATGCACTGATGGTTTCAACCGATTCAGTTGCAAAGGCGTTACTTGCAAGTGGAATTGTTAGAATCGATACCATGCAACAAGACACAAATACTGATTTGAACATTTTCAACATGAGTGTTACTCCTCCTAGTTATATAGAATGGATAAACTATGATACAGCGTTAAATGAACTTTCATTTATCACCACCTATGAATTCAAGCTACTCCCGATCATAGATCTCTATAAATCTTAGTTCTCTAAAGGTTGTAATTAGCGGAAGTATCAATGAATATTTTTCTAATATCTTCCTTATATTGAATCTTGATACAATTACTATTTTTACCTATTGAACTCTATATTGTCAATGATGTTTTTGTGATATTTTCGAATTTTAGACGGATTGTCAAACCGAGTGCGACAGTTCCTCTGTGAAAGACTCGTGAGCTTCCCATTTTCGTTGGAACCACGTTGCCAGGATGAATACGGGCCAGCAAAATAAACGTGCAGGCCATGGGTCGTCTCCAGATTGGTATAGCAAGTAAACTCCTTCCCACGACCTGATACGACGGTATCCAGTTCCCAGTGCCCAAAGGTTTCACGGGAGCGGACTTCTTTCGGACGATCTGAAATGGTTCTGCCAATGGCGAATTTACCGCGAGTTTCTGCGGGTTTCTGACGCTTCCCTTTGTGACGTAAGACCTGCAATGTACCTTGAACCAGACGTCCTGCGTAGATCCAGCGATAGATAGTTTTGAAGGAGACTACAGGCAGGCCATCTGCACGAAAACGTTCGGTGATTTGTTCTGGAGACCATGTGGCCGCAAGTTTTACTTCCAGCGAAGTAGCCAAGGTATCCGACCATTTCCCTGAAGGAACCGAGGCGTGACGACGTTCCTGATATGCATTCTGAGCTTGTTCTGCTTCGTAGGCTTCGGATGAAGCTGTGCGCGCTAATTCACGACAAATGGTCGAGGGATGTCTGCCCAGTTCCTTTGCGATCGCTCGTGAGCTTTTGCCCTGCTGGTGGAGGATTTCTAGCTTGCTGCGTTCGATTATGCTAAGATGTGTGTAGCTTATGGTGGATTCTCCTTGTGTGAATGGGGTGTGAGAACTTTCATTCTACACGAATCCGGCCATGGGCCCTTTTTTATTTATTTCCAGTAGGTGTCGCACTTCATATTACAATCCGTCGTATTCTGCCAATCAATTCGAACAATATTATTCACCCATGGGGGAGTATATCTATACTGCTACCGTATTCGTAGGATATGTGGATGAAAGCCAGCCTGTCCGGTTAAATCATGAACATACCGAGTACCAATGGATGACGTTTGACGAAGCTAAAGAAAATGCAGCATTACCCGGCATTGATGATATTTTGGATTTTGTTGAAAAGCATTTTGCCAGAAAAGCCTCTTCCGAGTGGCTTCGGATTAATGAAGAGAATAATTAGGAGGTGGAACTCATCACGTACAAGACGATTTATCCAAGAGCATGGTTGAGCCTACTATGTATGTTGGTCATTGAAGCTATACTTTTCAAGGATGGTATATACGATAAAAATGGTATTCTGAAGTACTCCCTGGTCATTATATTGACCTTTATTCTGAGTTATATTGTTTTCCTGATCTGGCGTTTGTTTTTCACTAAACCCAGTATTACGCTGGAAAGCGATCATGTGATTTCTATGAAACATCAGAGATATGATGCATCTCAGATTGAGTGTATTTATATGAATTACAGACGGATTGGCATCAAACTCTATGGTAAACGCTTAGTGCCGATGGATCTATGTTTTTATTTTCAACGAGGTCAGGAGTCCGCAGGCGTAGAAGCAGTGCATGAATGGGCGGCGCGAAACAACAAAGAGATAAAACACAAGTTTTTTCAAACCTTGGGGTAGACCAGTACGTTTGTTGAGTATAAGTAATCGTTAGGGCTGAAGATTTTGGAGGAGTAGCGATGCAAACAATAGAGCAGTTTCTAACGAGATCAGGTCTATGCTTCAATAGCAAAGTAGATTTAGATTTCTAAAAATTAGCAGGAGAGATGCATATGAGATATCGAACGAAAGAATGGTATGAGCTGTGTCAGCGGACAGGGCTTCATTTTGGGATGAGGGTACATAGAGGAGCTTACGAATTTGACGAAGCACTTTTCCTACGACGTTATAAAAGAAAAGAAAAAGAGTATATAGAGCTTCAACGTGAGATGTACAATATAGATCCTCGTTTTTTGCTGAAGCAAAATGGCCATGTTTTTGTACCTGCCGAAAAGTTTCTTAGTGGGAATGAGATATCGGAAGACGATAAAAGAGTATACCAGATGCCTGCTGAAGAAAGAGAGCGAATCGAAAAATTAATCGCGGATTATGATGTGAGGCCTCCTTTTGACAAGCTACAGCATAGAATTGCATTTAAAGAGATGCAGGAATGGGATTACAAACACCAGAAAGAACGATTACCAAAGGAAATATATGAGCAAATTGCGGATATCCGTGTATTTACGTTGGGTTATTGCACGAGAGAAGTTATGCTCCAGCTGAAGAAACAGAGTGCAGAAAATAGGAGAGAGATGGAGCGTGTATCGAATGAATACAGGGAAGCCATTTTAGCGCAGGATATTCCCGATGAAATCCGTAGTCGGGTTCAATTTCATGATTGTACAGTGATGGAACTACTGACAGGGGATGAAGTGCTCATTCGTTTTGACACACGTGGGGGCTTCACCAATATAAATAAACTCACGCTCGTTGCGCCGGAAATCCTTAAGCAAGATGGTGAGATTGTCGGCAGTTATTGGTTATATCAAGAGCTGTATCGGATCGATAATGGATATGAACTTCATGTTCTATTTGATGGAGAGAATATGCCTGAGCTGATTGTTCGCTGTGCTGACATTCTCGTAGAGGTAGAATGAGAGAGGCCAAGAGGATGAATATGAAGGAAATAGAGATGGAATGGACCACCAGTACCTTTGGGTATTTATCTACTCCCGTATTTGTCGTGGGCATTGCATGTTACTTCTTTCCTGATTTTCTATACAAAATATTTGTTCTGATAAGATATCGAGAAATAAAACCTAATCACGAGTTTGAAGATAACCCACCTAATAGTGATATCCCTAAACATATCGAAATAATATTAAAAGTACTAGGCACCATTATGGTGATCCTGGGGATTATATGGTTTTGGTTTTCAGAAGAGTTGTACGACTTATTATTTTGACAGCAAGGAGTTGGACACCATTTCGGAATTTATCTGGGCTTTAGTGATCTCAATTATAAGTTTAATTGTCGTTCTTATCTTGGCTGCAATTGTACGTTATGCGATAGATTCATCCAAAACATCGAAAAAGCTGGATATATTGATCAAAGAAGTGCACTATCTGAAAACTGAAATAAAAAAATTGCAACACCATAAGCAGCAAGATGGTAGCAAGCATATTATTGACGAGAAAGTATAGATGAACGACAAGACTTGAAATTTTTCTAAGAAAGGAACAGACCATGATGAAACCACAGGGAAACGTACAAGCTGTTTTTATAGACAGAGATGGAACTATCGGTGGTACAGGTCATTTTATTCATCCGAGAGATTTCAGATTATACCCAAATGCTCAAGAAGCAATTATGCTTTTGAAACGAGAAGGAATTATGGTACTGGCTTTTACGAATCAATATCGAATCTCACGTGGAGAAGCAAGTGTTGAGGATTTTGAAGAGCAATTTCGCGAGTACGGATTCGATCACTCCTATATATGTCCGCATGAGCAAGAATGCAGCTGCAGAAAGCCTAAACCCGGAATGTTATTACGGGCATCAGAGGAACTCGGTCTGGATTTATCCAAATGCATCGTTATTGGAGATGTAGGAGACACAGACATGCTTGCTGCCCATGCCGTAGGAGCGACCAAGATCATGGTGAGAACAGGCTGGGGGGAATCTTCATTAACCAAATTCAGAGACAAATGGATGGAGACCGAACCTGATTATATCGCAGAGGATATTTGGGATGCCGTACAATGGATCCTTCATGGAAGAGAATTCAGTAAATAAAAGACAGGAGGTAACGGTGTATGGGCATGTCAGACTATTACAAAAACCACAGGGAAAAGATCGGCAACGAGCTTATTTTTATGCCGGGTGTGGCTGGGATTATCCGAAATGAACAAGGGAAGATCCTGTTCGGTCGTAAACATAACGAATCAACCTGGGGGTTGATTGCTGGAGCAATTGAGCTTGGTGAGACACCGGCTCAAGCGATGGCTAGAGAGGCACTGGAAGAGACAGGTCTAGTTGTTGAACCCGAGAAGATTATCGGAGTATACGGGGGTGAAGCAAGACGGTTTACATACAGTAATGGTCATCAGGTTGAATATTTGACTATCGTATTTGAATGCAGGATCAAATCTGGGCAACTCACGCCCGATAACGAAGAGATGAAGGATCTACAGTTTTTCCCCAAGGATCAGCTTCCACCCATGGCAAACCAGTATCCAGATTATATTTTTAGTTCCAATCAAGAAGAACGTGCCCATTTTGAAAGGTAAGCCAACCCACTGTGCCGAATTGGGCTGAGTAACAAGCATCATCCTGATGATCTTCCTGAGTATTTGAAGGCTTGGCATGAATGGAAGCGATTATGTCAGGAACTTTGAACTAACAAACTTTTTACAGCTATCGTAAATGCCTTAGTTCAGACTATACAAGACAGGAGAGATATCACAAGTTGGATAACAAAAATAGTTTGCATAGTCCGAATGCATGGACCTTCGATATGCTTCATGGTGACTTACTTGCCAGTAAAGAACTTATCTATGACAAGTGTGGCTTTGTATGCTCACAATCACATGAAGAAGCACAAAATGCTGAATATGGGGCATATGTGTTTACCTTAAATTCTCTCTCCATTCGATTCCGCGTCGCCAAAACCACGCCAACCAAGATCGGACAATTTGTTACCCTATGGCAGCGGAGTGAGGATGGTTCGACACAGCCATATGATGGATCAGATCCAGCAGATGTGTATGTCATTAGTACGCGCACAGGTAGCAACTTTGGTCAATTTGTATTTCCGAAGCATGTATTGTTGCAACGAGATATCCTATCGGATCAAGGCAAAGGTGGCAAGCGTGCCATACGTGTATATCCGCCTTGGGATAAACCAACAAGTAAACAGGCTCTAAAAACGCAGCAATGGCAGCTGGAATACTTCCTGGAAGTACCTTTTAACGAACCGTTGAACTGTGATCAAGCCCGGGTACTTTATGGCCCCAGCGATTAAAGTAAGCGAAACAGTAGCCCAGCATCTCCAAACTCTCCTCCTCTGAATATCAGCTTTTCACCGATCTTTTTGGCATATCTCCTCTAATCGTTACTTCCCAGTACTGAAGCGTGTGTTATGTCATCCATTTGTTAAAAAATAGTGAACGTTAGTTCATTTCATTTTTTTGAAATTTGTGCTTGCCTTAATGTGAACATTAAGCCTTAGGATGTAAAAGAACCAGCCAAATGCATCCAAAAATGAACATAAAGGAGGAGTCAGCATTATGGCTTTCTCGATAAAAGAAGCTTCGGAGCGGCTGGGTTGTCCTGCACATAAAATTCGTTACTACGAGAAGGAGGGACTGCTCCCTTACATTCAACGGGATCAGCATGGAAATCGGATGTTCGAGGAAGAACATCTGGATTGGATGAGACTGATGTCTTGTTTCCGGGCAACAGGTATGAAGGTAGCTACCCTGAAACATATGGTTAGTCTGGCGCTGGATGGTGATTCAACGATTCCACAACGGAAAGCGATCCTTCACGAATACAAAGAGGAGTTACATCGCCGCCAACTTGAAATTGCCGAAGCACTTGCAGCGGTGAATAACAAATTGACCATCTATGAAGACATAGAAACAGGAAAGTTTCCTTCAGAGAGCAAGTTGCTAGATCAAATGGAAAGCATCGGCAAAAACTAATATTAACGGATGGAGAGATGGAGATATGAAGCAAAGAGTGCTGGGAAATAGCGATATCGTCGTATCTTCAATTGGACTGGGAATTATGGGCATGTCTCCGGGGATGTACGGCGAAACCAATGATGAGGAGTCAATAAAGACCATCCATCACGCGCTGGAGATTGGCGTTACACTGCTGGATACAGCTGATGTGTATGGTAATGGTCATAATGAAGAACTACTGGGGAAAGCGCTGAGGGGACGTCGCGATCAGGCCATTATTGCTACCAAATTTGCGTATACCCCAAACTATGAGACGTTGAATGGTCATCCGGATTACGTGAAAAAGGCTGTAGAAGCAAGTCTTCACAGGCTGGACACCGACTATATTGATCTGTACTACCAACATAGGGTAGATCCTCAGATTCCGATTGAGGAAACGGTTGGCGCGATGGCTGACTTGGTTAAAGAGGGGAAAGTCCGCTGCCTTGGCTTGTCGGAAGCATCGGCTTCCACTTTACGCCGTGCACACGCCGTTCATCCAATCTCTGCGTTGCAGAGCGAATACTCCCTGTGGAGCAGGGATATTGAGGACGAGATTCTACCAACTGCTAGAGAACTGAGTATTACCCATATTGCATACAGTCCATTAAGCAGAGGGTTTATCACAGGTGAGATACGGAAATTCGAAGATTTGGATGTTAATGATCTGCGCAGATATATGCCGAGGTTCCAAGGAGACAATTTCGCCAAAAATATAGAAGTTGTGGATAAAATCAAAGAGATCGCAATGGAGAAGAGTTGCACGCCTGCACAATTGGCTTTAGCTTGGACAATGGCTAATAACGCATTGCCGATTCCGGGAACGAAACGAATCAAATATTTGGAGGAAAACGCGAACGTTGCAACGATTGAACTTACACCAGATGACTTAGCTCGCATTGAAAAGGTAAGTCCCCAAAACAAGGTCCATGGAACACGTTATATGAAAGAAATGATGACTCAGCTTAACGGGTAAAAATGAGGCGAAAAAGGAAGTATGATTTAGTGGCATATCCTGTATAATTTAGAGAACAATCAGGTTTGTATTTCTGTAGAGAGTGAAGGATATACGATTGGAAAATAAGGTATCCCTATTATGGGAGTGATTCTACTGTCACTTTGAATACTGGAGTGTGGTCATGATTGTATTGACATCAGCAATCGTATTCACTGTCTTGATTCTGATCGTTATTCTGTTTCAGGTTACGTTGGCAGTAGGTGTGCCATGGGGAGAGTACGCCATGGGTGGGAAGTTTCCCGGGAAATACCCCATCTCCATGCGTTTTGCCTGCATAGTTCAGATTGCAATTTTGGCATTCATGGGTATCGTTGTCCTGAGTAAATCAGGATTGCTTTTGCCTGGATGGTCTTCGTTCTCAGATATAGCAATTTGGTTTATCGTTGGGTATTTGGTGTTGGGGACGATTTTGAATCTGATCACGAGAAGTGTATGGGAACGAAGAATCTGGGCGCCCGTAACGTTGTTGATGTTGATAACGGGTATAATCATTGCCATTTCATAACAATGAGCAACAATAGAATATACTAAACTAGAGCCCTGGCATGTATGCCAAAGGGCTCTATGAATTACTGCTGTTCCTCATTTATACTAATGATAGTTTAACCCTACATAGAGAAGATCAACGGAGAGGAGCGGTTTTATTATGCCGATCTACTACTACCTTGCAGCAGTTTTATTAGTTGTAACAGCCTATTTGGTTCGACGTAAGCTCAAGATTTTCCGTCCAGCAGGAAGACGCAGAAAACAGACGAAAGTTACGTACAGACGAAAAAAAGCACCATTGAATCTTGGACTTCGAGAAGAAGTCTCCTATCAGCAAACCATTCTTCAATTGGAGAAGAGTTACAATAAGCATTTTGCCAACAAACTCAAGATCCGAATTCAACAGGAATATCCTCACATGAAAACGCTGGAGTATCGGTGGAAATTGATAGAGCTTAAGCGATATTTCATTATGGCTTCATTACTTAAGCAGGTGCCCATGTTCAGTGATGAAGTTGATGATTTGTGGCATGAGATGCTGATGTTTACGAAATCTTACGCTGATTTTTGTGCAGAATTAATGGGTTCCACGGTACACCATGAGCCGGCAATCAACCGCCGCGAAACGCCAGGAGCACGTGCATGGTTTGACTGGGTGTACTGTCAATTATTCGAGTTCACTCCCTACAGTGCTGCAATCTGGGGTGATTTTTTCACTTACCCATTATCAAGTGATGTACAGAAGCTGATCGCACAGGGAAGTCAATCCGAACTGGTGAATGAACTGTTTCATGCCAGACGCATGCAGGAGGATCCTGAAGCTGCTCAGGTGATTGCCTACTTGATTGATCAACTACGTAGATGCGCAACTCTAAGTGAAGAAGAGCTATCTCCAGCATCTTCCGGAAGTAGCGATGTAGCTCTCGTCATGGCTAGCGCCATGGTGTATTACTCCATGCATAACGAGGCAACATATGGGCTACACATGGGCCGGCTAGAGCAGGAAATTCTTCCACAGGAAAAGGCAGCCTATGGTTCCTCGTCAAGCAGTGGTTGCACGAGCAGTTCCAGCTGTTATACGGATCAATGTACCGACAGTAGTAGTTCCTCGGGAGGATCCGGATCATCCTCGGGATCATCTTCCGACTCTTCTTGCAGCTCATCCAGCTGTTCATCTTGTGGTGGTGGCGGAGATTAATGAAGTATGAAGCTAGCGAATGAATGGAAAAAGAGAAGATGTCGATGATACAGCGGAATAACCTGTCAGAAAAGAAGGCAGGGATGTGTTCATCAAGCCGTAGGACATACCAAAAAATTATAAAAATCAAAAACAGGGCTTTCCCAGTGATGGGAATCAGCCCTGTTTTCATTTAGCAGTTATGCTTAGTAAACATTCAATGGTGATGATGCGCATGGGCATCTGGTGCGTCGCCTTTGACCGTACATAGTACCGATGTGTCGTGCAGATGTTTTTCGGACTCCACTTGGAGCGTCACATGTTTGATTTCTTTATGCTCCAGCATATGTTCAATCTTCTGAACCAGGATCTCAGATGCATAAACATCCATCGTTCCATCCACCACGATATGTGCGGTCAGCGCGTTCAAGTTACTGGTGATGGACCAGACGTGCACATCGTGAACGCCTTTGACGCCATCAACTTGTTTAATAGTCTGCACCAGTTCATTCACATCCACATTGGCTGGAGTGCCTTCCATCAAGATATGGAGGGAGGATTTGGTGACATAGAAACCACTTCGCAATACCAGTGCCGCGACAATCACACTCGCCAGTGGATCGGCCCAACCCCAACCAAAGAACATCATGAGCAGTGCCGCCGCAATGGCCCCAACCGATCCCAACATGTCGCTGATGACATGGAGATAAGCCCCGCGCATATTCAGGTTATTCTCTGTATCGCTACCACGCATCATGATCCAGGCCACCAGAATATTGATGAGCAATCCAATGACGCTGATGATTAACATACCTACGGTTGCGACTTCTGGCGGGTTGATAAAACGCCCAATCGCTTCGTAGAAAATGTAGAGTGCAATGGCGATTAACGTAATTCCGTTTAACGTAGCGGCCAAAATTTCAAATCTTCTGTAGCCGTAGGTTTTGCCGGTATTTACTGCTTTTTCACCAAAGGTGAACGCCAGTAAAGCGATCCCGAGTGCAATGGAGTCAGACAGCATATGGCCTGCATCTGAGATAAGCGCGAGACTGTTGGTGATGAATCCACCAACGGCTTCAACGATCATATAGATGGTAATAATAATGAAGGAAAACAACAGGACTTTCTTGTTATTGGGGGTGTGAGCGTGGTTGTGTCCATGATCGTGCCCATGGTTGTGACTGTGATGATGTCCGGACATTTATATCCTCTCCTTTGGAGCGAGGCTCCTTTATGTAATATGATTTCTAGTGTGACTATAAATGAGACTAAGCAATGTTTAATCGCCTACAAATGAATATATGAGCGCTTATTCATATGTTATGGTTTTATTATAGTTGCGCCACATAATAGTGTCAACCAGATTCAAGAAAATATAAACATGCCCAAGGTGTCTCCATGCATGTGCTGGCGAATGAGATTGCTTTTATGCTACCATCTGTGCAGGATCAAAGTGAGATGTACTCGCTACATAGAAGGGCGGACAACGATATGAAACATCTGCTGCTAGCAGACGATGATGCCAATATTCGAGCACTCCTGCGGCATGTCATGACCAAGGAAGGGTATCGGGTCCATGAAGCGCAGGATGGATTGGAAGCGGTCAGACTGATGCAAGAAACGCCGATTGATCTGGCGATCCTCGATGTGATGATGCCGGGCATGGACGGACTGGAGTTATGTGATTACATTCGGCAGCACTACGATATTCCCATTATGCTACTGACGGCACGTGATCAGCTATCCGATAAGAGAGATGGTTATTTGAGAGGAACAGATGAATATGTGACCAAGCCGTTTGAACCTGAAGAATTGGTCTATCGGGTAAAAGCGTTGTTTCGTCGGTACCATCGCACATCCAGCGATATTATCCGTATGAACCGGATCGTCATTGACCGAAACAATGTGGAGGTTACCGATGGGCAATCCATTCTCTTTTTGCCAATGAAAGAATTTGAATTACTTTCACAGCTGGCCCAGTTTCCGGGCCGTTTGTTCTCGCGGGATGAACTCATTCGGCTCGTCTGGGGAGCAGATTACGAAGGAGATGACCGTACCGTTGATGTGCACATCAAGCGGCTTCGTGATCGTTTTGCCGATTATACGGAAGATTTTGTCATTCAGACTGTGCGGGGTATTGGTTACAAGATGGAGGTGAAAGCACCTTGAGAACCTTGTACGTCCGGGTATTCCTCATTACAATTGCCGTGATTATGGTCAGCGGCATGCTCGGTTTTCTTTTGTCCAACATCTACTATCATACGAAACTCAAGGATTTCAATGATGAGAAGCTGGTGGGCATCGCGACGCAAATGAAGCAATTTGTGGAGCAGCAACCCGGCACGATGGAGGATTATCTGAACAATGCTGCCGCACTCGGGTACGAAATCTATGTGACGGATGGAAAAGGCACTGACCAATTCTACGGCCGCGAATTCCGTGAGAAAGATCTGGACAAGCAAGCTGTTGAAATGGTGCTGAATGGTGAGGTGTACCATGGCGTCGCCCAGTTTCCGAGTAAACCATTCATTACCGGGTTCTTCGATAATCAATTAAGCAATACCGTGGGTGTTCATCTACAGCTGGACAATGCAAATTACGCTCTCTTTATGCGTCCGGATGTAATTCTGCAATTCGGTGAGCTACGGATCTTTTTTGCACTGATTGGAGCATTGACGATAGGCATTAGTATCCTGATCTTTCTGATCAGTACCCGTTATCTGGTCAATCCGATTGAACGTCTGTCCGAGGCAACCAAACGGATTGCGCAAGGAAAATATAATCTGAAATTGCCTACCGCACGGCGGGATGAGATTGGACAGCTGGCCCAGCATTTCATGACCATGAGTCGTGAATTGGAAAGGGTAGATCAGGCGCGACAGCAGTTTGTATCCAACGTATCGCATGAGATTCAATCACCGCTGACCTCGATTCAGGGTTTTGCCCAATTGGTGGCGGATCGGGATCTGCCTGAACAGGAACGGGAGCACTATGCATCAATCATAGAGGAGGAGAGTCGTCATCTCTCTTTGCTCAGCAAACAACTGCTTCTCCTGTCTTCCCTTGAACAAGGCAACGAAGATCTGTCCAAAGTAAAGTTCTCTCTGCGAGATCAATTCCGGCAAGCCGTTCAGGTGCTGCAATGGCAATTGGAAGAAAAAGAACTGTTGCTTCGGATTTCGGTACCCGAATCCATCCAGCTGGTTGGCAATGAAGTGCTGCTCATGCAAGTTTGGATGAATCTACTGGGCAATGCGGTGAACCATCTACCACAGGGAAGAAGCATTGAGATTCATGCCCAGCAGACAGATAACCAGTGTGTGATTCAGATTCGGGATACAGGAGACGGAATTGCTGCGGAGCATCTGCCTTTCCTGTTCGATCGATTCTATCGGGTGGATCGTGCGCGGGAACGTTCTTCTGGACGAACCGGGCTTGGACTTGCCATTGTGCAGAAAATTATCCGAATTCATGACGGTACAATCGAGGTTTCCAGTTCGCCTGAGGGTACGGTCTTTATCGTGACACTTCCGCAGATGTAATCTGTTATTCATTTGCCGTTCATTTTCGCCTCCTATACTTGGGTTATCAAGAGGGAGGTCACAGAACATGTACTTGGCTATTCGGGAAATGAGGTATGCCAAAGGGCGCTATGCCTTAATCGCTACAATCATGGTACTGGTTTCATTTCTGGTACTGTTTGTTACAGGTCTTGCACAGGGGCTGGCGTATGATAACGCAGCTTCGGTCAAAAATATGGCAGCAACCCACTTTGTGCTGGAGCAGGATTCGAATCATCGATTTACCCGGTCACAAGTGGATCAGGATCAACTTAATCAAGCTCGCGCCGTAGTGGGGCAAGAGAACGCTGAGCCACTCGGTGTGAAAATGACAACCGTCAGTCCAACCGGCGACACAAAAAAGATCGATGTCACGCTGTTCATGGTTAACCCGGAAGGTTGGCTTGCTCCAACCATTACCGAAGGAACTCCGATTACGGATCAGACAAAAGGGCAGGTTGTGGTAGATCATAAGTTGTCTGAATCTGGAGTAACGATTGGCACCGTCCTGGTCGATCAAGCTTCGGGTACGGAGTGGACCGTGGGTGGATTTGTACAAGATGAGTCCTTCAGTCACTCCCCGGTCGTATTCCTGAATGAACAGGAATGGCTCGCACTCCAGGGAAGTTCACGGACTTCTCAAGCTTCAGCAGACACCAAGGCCAATGCTCCGATATACAATGCTATTGCGATCAAGGATGGGGGCGATCAGCTAGACCGCGTGAGTACTACATTGCCTAATACGGAAGTTATTACGAAATCGGAGGCCGTATCGGCCATTCCTGGATATAAGGAAGAGCAGGGATCGTTACTCATGATGATCGCATTTCTATATGTCATCTCAGCGTTTGTGCTTGCAGTATTCTTCTACGTCATCACGATTCAGAAAACAAGTCAGTTCGGCATATTAAAAGCCATCGGAACGCGGAATGGTTATCTGGCGGGTAGTGTTTCGTTGCAAGTGTTGGTTCTGTCGATTGGCAGTCTGGTGATCAGCGTGTTGTTGGTTCGACTGTTCGAGTCCATATTGCCAGCATCGATGCCGTTTCAATTAGGCTTATCCACCCTCGCACTGACCTGTGTGTTATTCATACTCATGTCTGTGGCTGGTTCATTATTCTCAGTGTGGAAGGTTACCAAAATTGATGCACTTGATGCGATTGGGAGGACTGCAGCATGAGAAACCGATTGGTATTGCAGGGAATTACACAGACCTTTGAAGATGGCGGCAGCAAACGCGTGATTCTGGACAAACTGGACCTTGAAGTAGCAGAAGGGGAACTAGTGGCTGTGATGGGGCCTTCCGGCTCGGGCAAAAGTACATTCTTGTCCATTGCTGGTGCACTTCTTGAACCGACCGAAGGGCAGGTTCTACTGGACGGTGCTTCTATTATGGGCAAAAGCAAACAGGATATATCGGATATGCGGCTTCAGCAGCTTGGTTTTATATTTCAAAGTGCGAACCTCATTCCGTATCTGAAAGTAGAAGAACAACTGATGGTGGTCGCGAAACTCGCCGGAACGGATAAAAACAAAGCGGAGAAACGAGTGAATGAGCTGTTGGATACGGTAGGCTTGACCCATCGGCGGAAGGCATATGCGGAGAAGCTGTCAGGCGGAGAACGTCAGCGGGTCGCCATTGCAAGGGCGTTGATGAACGATCCGGCTGTCCTGCTCGCGGATGAACCGACAGCCAGCCTGGATGCGGAACGTGGGCTGGATATTGTCCGCATGATTGCACGGCTTATGAAAGAGCAGGGCAAGAGTGCAGTGATGGTTACACATGATGAGCGGGTTTTGCCGCTCTGTAGCCGGGTTCTTTTTTTGGAAAATGGGAAACTGGTGCAGCATTAGAAGGAGTATAGTCTGAGAGTCTGGAGAGAACATTGATTCAAGGCTTAAGGGCAGAGAGTATAAGAAGAGGGTCACGTATTCCC
>NZ_JCAXEL010000031.1:0-63306 GCF_059759055.1 Paenibacillus sp. GQ49 | reverse complement strand
GAAGAACCACTGCCGATGTTATTCGGTGGTGGTTTTTATTTGTTTATTTTAGGGGATGCGGAAGCATCTCTTATTTGACTTTGTAAGAATCCTCTGACACACTCTAAGGAGTACATATATCAGATATCAGGCCATGATTTGGATTGATATAACTCTAGCGAATGGGGTGTAAGACAACATGCAAATTCAGAAATTGACGGTAGATGATTTTGAACCGGCGATGGCACTCTCCGAATATGCTTTTCAAGTAGTAATGAGTGAAGAACAGAAAGAAAAGCGGCGGAGTCAATTTTCGTCACAGGATATATGGGGTGTATATGAGGACGGGCAGCTAGGAGCCAAACTTCACATCATTCCTTTTCAAACCTATATTCATGGCAGATCGTTCGAGATGGGCGGTATTGCGGGTGTAGCCACCTGGCCAGAGTATAGACGCAAAGGCTGGGTAGCGGGTCTGCTGAAGCATGCGTTGGAAGAAATGAATCGTAACAAACAGAGCATATCATTCTTGCATCCATTCTCTTTTGGTTTCTATCGGAAGTATGGATGGGAGACTTATGTTGAATTTAAACGTTATAAAGTACCTACAGCTCATTTGCCTTCGAAAAAAGCGACACCTGGAACAATTCGGCGTGGGGATCCAGGCCTCAGCATATTAAATGAAGTATACAGTGCTTATGCTGAGCGTTATAACGGAACTCTGGTCCGGGATGATGCAAGGTGGGAGAATTCAGTTCTTGTTAATGGGACCAGCCAGAAGGCTGTATATTACGATGAAGCTGATGCAGCACAAGGTTATCTTTTATATGAGGTTAAGGAAAATAAATTTACCATTAAAGAGATCATCTATCTGAATGAAGAGGCTAGGCAAGGGCTGTGGACCTTCATTGCCAACCATGATTCCATGATCCAGGAAGTAACGTTGCAGGCACCTGCCAGTGATACGCTTGCCTTCCAATTGGATAACCCGCGGATTCAGCAGGAGATTGTACCTTATTTTATGGCGCGTATCGTTAGTGTAGAGCAGTTTATATCCCAGTATCCATTTGCAAGCCAGGACTCACCGGTGCAGATTGTACTTCAGGTAGAAGATGCCCACGCTCCATGGAATGAAGGGGCATGGCAATTAAACGTGGCAATGAACGGAACGGCGTCCATATGGAAAACATCGGAGCCAATTACTGATGATCAGATCATTAAGGTGGATATTCAATCCCTTACCGCGGTCCTGATGGGATATCGCAGACCAACGGAAATGGCGCGAATCGGAAGAATTCACGGACCGAACACAGCAATCAAGGCTTTGGAACAAGCGATTCCTGAACGGGAAACCTATCTGCTCGATTTCTTCTGATGACTATTCCCACTGCTCCATTTAACTTGATTAGCTTATATAGAAATACGGCGTGATTGAAAGACAAATGGACTTCTCCAGCAATTTTGGAGAGGTTTTTTTGTGTCCGGGGAATATTTCGTGTAAAATCGTAAAAAATGAATAGTGACCCCACTTGGCAAAACCACAAAATATGCTATAATGGTTATAAAGTCAAAGAAAGTCAAAGTCAACTAAAGGTTTAATACTTAAGTAGCTTTCCTTTCTACAATCTGATGCATGATCGCCGATATACGGGATTCATTTCATTGGAGGATCAAGGGAATATTAAAGGACCTTCGTGCTTCCTTCGCTCTCCTGTTGACACCTGTGGAAGCAAGATTCGCTGTTTCCCTGATTGGTTAAATGGGTAGAGAAGGTGTACTCTGTGGGGGCGTGTGGGTCCTTATTGACTTAACGTTTCAGACAGTGGAGGATGATTGGATGCGTAATATCTCTGATATTATCGAACGATATCTGAAGAGTATTTTGCATGAAAGTCCCGAAGGAATGGTTGAAATTCAGCGTAATGATCTGGCAGATCAATTCTCATGTGTACCTTCCCAGATCAATTATGTCATCAGCACACGTTTTACACTCGAGAAGGGATACCTGGTAGAGAGTAAACGCGGCGGTGGTGGTTATGTTCGCATACAGCGCATTGAATTACCGGCCCAATCAGCTCTGCATAATCATTTGCACCATAGTATTGGTGAAGAGATCGGGCAGACAGCTGCCGAAGGTCTGATCTATCAATTGGAAGAAGCGCGCTTCTTGAGCAAGCGGGAAGCCGGGTTGATGCGAGCTGCTGTATCTAGAGAGGTTATATTGGTCAAACTTCCTTACCGGGATCAAATTCGTGCCAGAATGTTGAAGGCGATGTTAATATCTTTGCTCGGTAAATGAAAACTATCGGGGTCAAAGGAGGTACATCAATATGCTGTGCCAAGAATGCAATAAACGTCCGGCGACACTTCATTTTACGAAGATCGTAAATGGAGAGAAGACGGAATTCCATATTTGTGAGTCATGTGCCCGTGAAAAAGGGGAAATGATCCCTGGAACAGCAGGTGGGTTTTCCATTCACAACTTGTTGTCCGGATTGCTTGATTTTGATCCAGCCGGCAAAAGTGGATCGGCAGGAACACCACCTGCAAAAGCTCTTCAATGTGAAGAGTGTGGTATGACGTACGCACAATTTAGTAAGATAGGCCGATTCGGCTGCAGTTCATGTTATAAATATTTTGACAGTCGTCTGGATCCTTTGTTCAAGCGGGTTCATGGTAATACGTCCCATGTAGGCAAAGTGCCTGCACGAGCTGGTGGTCGCATCAAGGTGAAACGGCAAATTGCTGATCTGAAGCGTGAGCTACAAGAGAGCATCGCACAAGAGGAATTTGAAGAGGCGGCTCAGATCCGTGACCAGATCAGAGGACTTGAAAAAGGAATAGCTCAGGAGTAAAGTTTGTCATGAGTAGGAGGGATGCGTAATGCCTAATCTGCGCTTTACAGAGAAGGCGCTCAGCGACTGGATGCGCAGTGATGCGGCTGATTCCGAAATTGTCATTAGCAGCCGTGTCCGGATTGCACGCAACCTTCAGCATGTTCCGTTTCCGATGCTGGCTTCCAATGAGCAATCGGAAGAGGTGCTGAATAAGCTGAGCGAAGTGCTTCAATACGATGACGTTCATGCCTTTGGGGATTTTCATACGTTGGATCTGATCGATATTGACGAACTCGACAAACGGGTGCTGGTGGAGAAACATCTCATCAGTCCAAGTCTTGCGAATGAATCCAGGAATGGTGCGGTTATTCTCAGTGAGGATGAGTCAGTCAGTATTATGATTAACGAAGAGGATCATCTTCGTATCCAGTGCCTCTATCCGGGGTTCCAGGTGAAAGAAGCCTGGGAGAAAGCTTCCGCAATAGATGATGCTTTTGAAGCGCATGTGGATTATGCTTTTGATGATCGCAGAGGATACTTAACCAGCTGTCCTACTAATGTAGGTACAGGTGTCAGAGCATCGGTTATGATGCACTTGCCTGCCCTGGTGATGACGCAGCAAATTGGCCGTATTCTAACCGCAGTTTCCCAAGTGGGATTGACGGTAAGAGGAATATACGGTGAAGGTAGCGAGGCGATGGGTAACCTGTTCCAGATCTCGAACCAGATTACACTGGGACAGACCGAACAGGAAGTCATCGAGAACCTGCATGGTGTTGTGTTACAGATGATAGGTCATGAGCGTACAGCCAGAGAACGGTTAATTACCGACTCCAGACTTCGAATTACGGATCGGGTCATGCGTTCTTACGGCATATTGTCTCATGCAGCTATTGTTGATTCCAAGGAAGCTGCACAGCGCTTATCGGATGTACGCCTTGGCGTGGATCTCGGCTTGTTGGATGGACTGTCCATCACGGTAATGAATGAGTTGAATGTGATGACACAGCCGGGATTTTTGCAGAAAACATTCGGGGAAGATATGCGCACAGATGAGCGTGACATCTACCGAGCTCAGTTGATTCGTGATACGATCAATGCAGCGAAGCAGTCCTAGTTTAGCCTGATATAGTATTGAATTATGGTTTCATGCCGCATTGCGGCTTTTATATAATAAGGCATGTACAAATGCCGAATGACTTTATTCGCAGCACGGCTGCAAACAAAAATGATATGAAGAATACGACGGTTATTTCTTTACATGACCTCGTTTTATCCAAAACCATGGAGGTGCAGGAGATATGATGTTTGGAAGATTTACGGAACGGGCCCAAAAGGTGCTCGCACTCGCGCAGGAAGAAGCTGTCCGTCTCGGTCATAATAACATCGGTACTGAGCATATTTTGCTCGGCCTCATTCGTGAAGGCGAAGGCATCGCAGCCAAAGCACTGATCGGCCTGGGACTCGGATTGGAAAAAATTCAGGATGAAGTAGAAACGCTGATTGGCCGTGGCCAAGAGCAACCTACCAACATTGCATATACGCCACGTGCGAAAAAAGTAATTGAACTGTCTATGGATGAAGCTCGTAAATTGGGCCATACCTATGTAGGCACAGAGCATATCCTGCTCGGATTGATTCGTGAAGGCGAGGGTGTTGCAGCACGTGTGCTCAATAACCTGGGGATCAGCCTGAACAAAGCACGTCAACAAGTGCTGCAATTGCTTGGCAGCAGTGAAGCTGTATCCAGCCATAATGGCACACCTGCCAATGTAAGCACACCAACGCTGGACAGTCTGGCACGTGACCTCACGGCTTATGCGAGAGAGAACAACCTGGATCCAGTCATTGGACGTAGTAAAGAAATTGAACGTGTCATCCAGGTGCTCAGCCGTCGTACGAAGAACAACCCGGTATTGATCGGTGAGCCAGGTGTAGGTAAAACAGCGATTGCTGAAGGCCTTGCACAAAAAATCATTGCAAATGAGATTCCGGAAACATTGCGCGACAAACGTGTAATGACCCTGGATATGGGTTCTGTAGTCGCTGGAACCAAATATCGTGGTGAGTTTGAAGATCGTCTGAAAAAAATCATGGATGAGATTCGCCAAGCAGGTAACATTGTCCTGTTTATTGACGAATTGCACACCTTGATTGGCGCAGGCGGAGCCGAAGGTGCCATCGATGCTTCTAACATTTTGAAACCGGCTCTGGCTCGTGGAGAATTGCAATGTATCGGTGCGACAACACTGGATGAATATCGTAAATACATCGAGAAGGATGCAGCGCTTGAGCGTCGTTTCCAACCGATTACTGTAGATCAGCCTTCTCCGGAAGAAGCGATTCAAATCTTGCACGGTTTGCGTGACCGTTATGAGGCGCATCACCGCGTGAAAATTACGGACGAAGCAATTGTGCAGGCGGTTAAACTGTCTGACCGCTACATTACAGACCGTTTCCTGCCGGATAAAGCGATTGACCTGATTGATGAAGCGGGTTCCAAAGTAAGATTGAACTCTTACACGATCCCACCAAACCTGAAACAACTGGAAAGCCGTCTGGAAGATATCCGTAAGGAAAAAGACGCTGCAGTTCAAAGTCAGGAGTTCGAAAAAGCAGCAGCTCTGCGTGATACGGAACAAAAAATCCGTGAAGAGCTGGATGTAACGAAGAACCAGTGGAAAGAGAAACAAGGTCGCACCGATTCCGAGGTTACTCCTGAGGATATCGCACAAGTGGTAGCCAGCTGGACAGGAATCCCTGTGAACCAACTGAAAGAAGAAGAGACACAGCGTCTGATGAATCTGGAGTCTATTCTACATGAACGTGTCATCGGTCAGGATGAGGCAGTGAAGTCTGTCAGCCGTGCGGTTCGTCGTGCTCGTGCGGGACTTAAAGATCCAAAACGTCCGATGGGTTCATTCATTTTCCTCGGCCCTACAGGTGTAGGTAAAACAGAACTTGCTCGTGCTCTGGCTGAAGCGATGTTCGGCGATGAAAATGCAGTAATCCGGATTGATATGTCCGAGTATGGTGAGAAGCACTCGACTTCCCGACTTGTCGGAGCGCCTCCAGGATATGTTGGGTACGAAGAAGGTGGCCAGCTGACAGAGAAAGTTCGTCGCAAACCATATTCGGTAGTCCTGCTTGATGAAATCGAGAAAGCACATCCAGAAGTATTCAATATCTTGTTACAAGTGCTTGAGGATGGTCGACTGACGGATTCCAAAGGTCGCGTCGTTGACTTCCGCAATACGCTGATTATCTTGACATCCAACGTGGGTGCCGAAGCGATCAAACGTAACTCTACACTGGGCTTCACTGCAGTTGTAGATGCAGGAGCAGATTATGACAACATGAAGGGGAAAGTGATGGATGAGCTGAAGAAAAGCTTCCGTCCAGAGTTCCTTAACCGGATTGATGAAATTATCGTGTTCCACTCACTCGAAGAAAAACACATCGCTGAAATTGTTACGCTTATGAGTGAAGAACTTCGTAAACGACTGCTCGAACATGAGGTCGATTTCGAACTCACTGATAATGCCAAGTCTTTCCTTGCGAAGTCAGGCTTTGATCCAGCTTACGGTGCGCGTCCGCTACGTCGGGCGATCCAGAAGCATATCGAGGACAAATTGTCCGAAGAGTTGCTCACAGGTAACGTTACCAAAGGGGATTCATTGCTCATCGACGAAGAGAACGGTGCACTGTCTGTTACGAAAAAAGACGTGGTCGTTCCGTCCAATGAGGAAATCGAAACCAAATAATATACAGCAAGCTTTGGAGTTAAACTTCAGCTTGTATTAATCCTTATTCCTTAATCAAATCCTTCTCGGCTTCGGCCGGGGAGGATTTTTTGCACTTTGGACAGAAGACGGACATGATTATGTCAGGAACATGTGTAAAGTTTGCGATAATCCTTTACGAAAAATCTCAAACAATGGTAAACTTTTAGTAACCCTGCACGTCAGGGAGTTTGGGTGAAATTCGTCGAATAATGCAAAATGCTGTTATAAAACTAAATTATAGGAGTGCTGAAGTGGCCAAAGTTAAAACCAAGTTTCAATGTACGGAATGCGGCTATGAAGCCCCCAAGTGGTACGGTAAGTGTCCGGGTTGTCAGTCATGGAATTCAATGGTGGAAGAAACAGAGACGGTGGTCAAAACACAAGGGAGAAATTCTCCTCTGTTTGACAGTAAAGATAAACCGCTTCCTATCATAGATATAGATAGCGGTCAGGAACCGCGTGTACAGACTGGAATCGGAGAGTTGAACCGGGTATTGGGTGGCGGAATCGTTCCGGGTTCACTCGTTCTGGTGGGCGGAGATCCGGGTATTGGTAAATCAACGTTGATGTTGCAGACGTCTCATGCTTTGACGCATTCGGGTTTGCGTGTGTTATATGTTTCCGGTGAGGAATCAGTCAAGCAAACCAAATTGCGGGCAGACCGTCTCGGGGCACTCTCTGCCGAGTTGTATGTACTGTGTGAAACCAATATGGAACGTGTAGAGGAAGCGGTGGATCAGATCCAGCCGCATTTTCTTGTCATCGACTCCATTCAGACGGTATATCTTCCCGAAGTTACCAGTGCGCCGGGTAGTGTAGCACAGGTAAGGGAATGTACGTCAAGGTTCATGCGGATTGCCAAAGGCAGAGGCATTGCAACGGTTCTTGTGGGGCATGTTACCAAAGAAGGTGCCATTGCCGGTCCACGTATGTTAGAACATATGGTGGATTGCGTGCTTTATTTTGAAGGAGAACGGCATCATACGTATCGCCTGCTGCGTGCGGTGAAGAACCGTTTTGGTTCCACCAATGAGATTGGCATTTTTGAAATGGGTGAGGATGGACTTCGTGAGGTGGGCAATCCGTCCGAACTCTTTTTATCGGAACGTCCACTTGGTGTAGCAGGTTCAACGGTAGTTGCCAGTATGGAGGGGACACGTCCTCTGCTCGTGGAATTGCAGGCGTTGATCTCGACTACCCATTTTCCTTCTCCCCGCCGTATGGCAACAGGGGTAGATCTGCATCGATTAAATCTGATCATTGCAGTGCTGGAGAAACGGATGGGTATGTTCTTACAGACCCAGGATGCATATCTGAATGTAGCTGGAGGAGTAAGGCTGGATGAGCCCGCTGTAGACTTGGCGGTTGCCGTCAGCATTGCATCCAGTTTGAGAGATGTGCCGACCAAGCCAGATGACGTCATCTTTGGCGAGATTGGTCTGACAGGTGAAGTTCGAGCCGTATCACGGGCCGAACAACGAGTGAAGGAAGCCGCAAAGCTGGGCTTCAAACGAGTCATTTTACCAGAAAAAAGCTTAAAGGGCTGGAAACATCCTCGCGGGATACAACTGATCGGTGTGAATACCGTGGCAGATGCACTAGCGGTTGCTTTAGATTAGGGGGCATAACAAGATGAAAGATATGAGCCAACTGGATAATATGAATGAGTTGTTAAGGCTGATCGCACCAGGTACACCTTTCCGCGAAGGTCTGGAAAATGTGCTGCGCGCCAAGACGGGCGCACTGCTTGTTGTAGGATACAGCCCTGAAGTAATGGAAGTGGTGGATGGGGGATTCTCGATTAACTGTGATTTCTCCCCGAACTATCTGTACGAACTCGCCAAGATGGATGGAGCCATTATTCTTAGCGAGGATTTGAAGCGTATTCTTTACGCCAATACCCAGTTAATCCCCGACTCGTCGATCTCATCATCAGAGACGGGGATTCGTCACCGGACGGCAGAGCGTGTAGCGAAGCAAACGGGTAAATTGGTCGTATCCATATCACAGCGCCGGAATATCATTACCTTGTATCAGGGAACACTTCGTTATTCCCTCAAGGAAATCGGGGTTATTTTGACCAAAGCGAATCAAGCGATTCAAACCCTGGAGAAATACAAAGCGGTATTAACACAGTCCCTTACGAATCTGAGTGCTTCGGAATTTGAGGAATTAGTAACGATTCCTGAAGTGGTTAATGTGATTCAACGTACCGAAATGGTGATGCGGATCAAAACGGAAATCAAACGGTACATTCATGAACTCGGGAATGAGGGACGACTCATTTCCATGCAAATGGAAGAACTTGTGGGTACAACGGAAGAAGAAGCTTGGTTGCTGTATAAAGACTATGCCCGTGACGACAGTGATGACAAAATCCGTGAGATTATCGTGGGACTGAAAAGGTTGTCGGACGATGAGTTGCTGGATGCACATCATATTGTCCGTCTTCTCGGCTATCCTTCATCAGCGGCTACTTCGGAGGATTCGGTTGCCCCTCGTGGATTCCGGGTATTAAATAAGATCCCCCGCCTGCCCAATGTCATTATCCATAATCTGGTGGATCAATTCGAACAATTGCCTCATGTTATTATGGCTACAATTGAAGAACTGGACGAAGTGGACGGTATTGGTGAAGTTCGTGCCCGGACCATCAAGGAAGGCCTCAAACGTTTGCAGGAGCAAATGTTTATCGACAGACAGATGTAAGGGTTTGCCTATATAAAGGCTTGAAATGGATGAGGTGAAACAACGATGCTAACCAGATTCATTCCGAATCTCTTTACCCTGGGTAATCTGTTTCTTGGAATGATGGCAATTTTGCTTGCGATTGATGGAAATTACAGTTTGGCTGCCATTATGGTCATTGTAGCGATGCTGCTGGATGGTCTGGATGGCCGAGTGGCACGTGCACTCAATGCTCAAAGTGAATTCGGCAAGGAACTTGATTCCTTGTCTGACATGGTTTCCTTTGGTGCAGCACCAGCCTTGATCATATTTATGGTGTCATTTCAAGATTCGATGCCGATCCTCGCCTGGATCGCAACAGCGGCTTTTCCGATCTGTGGAGCCATTCGTCTTGCACGGTTTAACGTTCGTCCGGGTATTCCCGGATACTTCACAGGTCTGCCGATACCGGCAGCCGGCGGGGTACTGGCCACACTGTCCTTGTTCAATAAGGATATTGGCCCGGTTAGCATGATGATTGCTACGTTGCTGTTATCGTATCTGATGGTGAGTTCGCTTAAATATCCCAATTTCAAAAAGGTCGGGTTGCCACGCAAGGCAATCTGGATTGCACCATGGGTTGTGTTATTTGCCATAGCCGTAGCCGTTATTTTCCCAGAGCAGTTATCCAAATTGATCTTTATTCCGCTGGTATTATACGCCCTGTATGGAATGAAGCATAATGTGCGAACGGCGGCCTCACGTAGTCGGGCGAAAAAGCGCAAGGATGAGAAATCTTCCCGTCCTTCTGATCGTTAAGTCGCCTTGGGGACAGACACTATACAAAGAAAGCACGTACTCTCCTGAACTGGAGAATGCGTGCTTTTTGTTTATTCAGATCTATTTACGGTAAAAGAAACCCTTACGGACGACATACATATCTTCTTACGACAGATTAAACATCCCTAACGTTGAACACTTCTGTGATTCGTGATTTACGACCTCTTCCATGTTAATGTCCAGCAGATTGCAGAGAGCCGACATGTAGAACAGGTTCCGCCCTAGCTCAGAGCTGATGACCTCTCTGCAGTTCTCACACAACTCACCTTCCACATGCGTTTCCAGCAGGCCCTTGGTTTGAGCGATATCGCTCTCCGGGGCATATTTCTGCTTGGTGGCGTGCAGCTCGATGCAGCCGCATTCGGTAATGGCTTTGGACACGGCACGGTTAACAGACGCTCCGGCTTGTCCCGTTTTGGACAGTACATCAATCAGGCTGCGATGACGCAACAACAGTTCAGAAACTTGATCCTGGAAAGCCTGTAAACTTAGCGTACTCATTTTTGCCACTCACCTCGGGATATGAATTGAATTCATTATATGCCAATAATTTACCTACTTTCAACTGACGATTGCAACATTTCCAAAAAGTTCTTCTGGATGGGATTAGCAATTCAGGAATTGGATCATACTGGATATAAAGATCAAGATACATTGAAGGAGGTGCAGGGACTAATGTGGAAAAAAGGCATTTTAACTTTTACAGGATTGTGCGGTGCATGGTTCGGCTACACGGCATATCATCTGGCAGGAAAATCGGTCCCATGGATGGCGGAGTGGATTCAGTCAGCAGGATTACTGGGAGCTGGTATATCGACGCTGCTGGGAGCTGTAATGTTTATGGCTGTATGTAATATTGGTGGAACATTGATGGCAGACAGGCTGCATAGTGGAATTGATTCATTGGCAAAAGTACCTATGAACGAATTGGCTGCAGGTGCCGCAGGTACCGTTGCAGGATTGCTCGTGGCCTTGTTACTTTACCCTGTTGTGGGATGGATGGGGACGGCAGGAGAAGTGCTGCAAGTGGCGCTGACGGTGATTAGTGCTTATTCCGGTTATACCCTTGCCATGGCGAAGAAAGACGATCTGGGGGCCTTCTGGATGTCTGGACGATGGGGTCATCCCGAGGTGGACGAGGACAGACGGATGGAAGAACATAAAATTCTGGATACCAGTGTTATTATCGATGGGCGTATCGCTGATATATGCAAAACCGGATTTATTGAAGGCACAATCGTAATTCCGGAATTTGTTCTGGAGGAGTTACAGCATATTGCTGATTCATCGGATCTGCTCAAGCGGAACAGAGGACGGCGTGGACTGGACATTTTGAACAAAATCCAGAAGGAACTTGATGTAAAAGTCCTGATCTACGAGGGGGATTTCGAGGAAATCTCCGAGGTGGACAGCAAACTGGTTAAACTGGCTAAAGTGCTTCAGGGCAAAGTAGTCACTAATGACTTTAACCTGAACAAAGTGTGCGAACTCCAGGGTGTATCTGTGTTGAACATTAATGATCTCGCCAATGCGGTTAAGCCGGTTGTTCTGCCAGGTGAGGAGATCATGGTGCAGATCATCAAGGATGGCAAGGAGCATGGTCAAGGTGTAGCTTATCTGGATGATGGCACAATGATCGTTGTGGAAGGCGGCCGCGATTATATCGGCATGATGATGGAAGTGCTGGTGACCAGTGTGCTGCAGACTTCAGCGGGACGAATGATTTTTGCCAAGCCTAAACTGTTGGAAAAAGCCCAATAAAGCGGTATGATGGGTAGTGTATCGTTGAATGATATTGTATATCTTCGGACGATAAACTGACAGACAAGGCAGGGATTGCGGCATGGATAAAGGGTGGGGCGTTGTCATTGTGGCAGCAGGTCGCGGAACCCGGATGGGGACGACCGAGAGCAAACAGTTTCTGTTGCTGCAGGACAAGCCCGTTTTCATACATACGCTTGAGGTATTTGCTGTGCTGGACGAGATCCGCGAGATGGTGCTGGTCACAGGAACCGCAGATGTTGAACGCTGCCAGGATTGGGTAAAAGAATACCAACTGGATTCACGTGTCCGTGTTATCCCCGGAGGGAAAGAGAGACAACATTCTGTCCATAAAGGCCTTGGGGCACTTGGGACGGATTGGGTTCTCGTTCACGACGGGGTACGTCCTTTTGTGAACCATGAGCAGATCAAGGGATGCATGGCGGCTGCCATGTCCGGTGGTGGAGCAGCTGTACTGGCGGTTCCCGTGAAGGATACGATCAAACAAGTGAATGCGGAAGGAGTCGTTACGGCGACGCCAGACCGCAGCAGTCTGTGGAGCATTCAAACCCCGCAGGCTTTTCGTCTTTCTTCCCTGCTCTCCGCCTACGAATCAGCAGAGCAGGACGGATTTCTGGGGACAGATGATGCCATGCTGGCTGAACGTCAGGGAATGTCGGTCAAGGTTGTGGAAGGCAATTATACCAATATCAAATTAACAACGCCGGAAGATTTGCAATATGCTGCGTTTTTGCTGGGGGGAGAGAAGAAGAGATGATACGTGTAGGACAGGGATTTGATGTACATCAGCTGGTAGAGGGACGCCCGTGTATTATTGGCGGAGTAACGATTCCTTATGAAAAAGGACTGCTGGGTCACTCGGACGCAGACGTGCTGTTGCACGCGATTAGTGATGCCATTTTGGGTGCGCTGGCACTTGGGGATATTGGCAAGCATTTCCCTGATACCGATCCGGAATTCAAAGATGCCGACAGTCTGAAGTTGCTGGAGCATGTATGGCAGCTTGTGAAGGATCGCGGGTATAAGCTTGGGAATATCGATTCAACGATTATTGCCCAGAAACCAAAGATGGCTCCTTATATTCCACAGATGGCTGAGGTTATTGCCAAAGCACTGGAAGCGGATGTAACACAGGTGAACGTGAAAGCAACAACGACAGAGCAACTGGGATTCCCGGGACGGGGAGAGGGCATTGCCGCTCAATCCGTTGTTTGCCTTGTACGTGTGTGATATCATCAATCAATTAGTGACGGAGGGGATCATATGAGCACGGAAATTCGTGTGCGTTACGCGCCGAGCCCAACGGGACATCTGCATATCGGGAATGCTCGTACGGCGTTGTTTAACTATTTATATGCCAAACATAATAACGGTAAATTCATTATTCGTATTGAAGATACAGACGTGAAACGGAATATTGCCGGTGGTGAAGAAAGCCAACTGAAATACCTGAAATGGCTCGGAATTGAGTGGGACGAAAGTATTGACGTGGGCGGAGAATACGGACCATACCGTCAAACGGAACGTCTGGACCTCTATCGTAAATATACGCAGGAATTGCTGGATAAAGGTCTGGCTTACCGTTGCTTCTGCACGGAGGAAGAATTGGAGCAAGAGCGCGAGGAACAGTCAGCACGTGGAGAAACACCGCGTTATTCTGGCAAACACCGTGACCTGACTCCAGAGCAAATTAGTGCGTTTGAAGCGGAAGGCCGCGTAGCGAGTATTCGTTTCCGTGTGCCGGAAGAGCGCACATATACGTTTGATGATATGGTTAAAGGCACAATCTCGTTCAACAGCAAGGAATCCGGTGACTTCGTCATTGTGAAAAAAGACGGCATTCCCACGTACAACTATGCTGTTGCTGTGGATGATCACTTGATGAAGATCTCCCACGTCCTGCGTGGGGAAGATCACATCTCGAACACGCCGCGTCAACTGATGATCTATGAAGCGCTCGGCTGGGAGCCGCCGCAATTTGGTCATATGACGCTGATCGTGAATGAAAATCACAAGAAGCTGAGTAAACGGGATGAATCCGTTATTCAGTTTATTGAGCAATATGATCAGCTCGGCTATTTGCCTGAAGCGATGTTTAACTTCATTTCCTTACTCGGCTGGTCGCCGGAAGGGGAGGAAGAAATCTTCTCGCAAGAGCAGCTGATCTCCATTTTTGATACGAAACGTCTGTCCAAGAGCCCGGCGGTATTTGATACCCACAAGCTGGCTCACTTGAACAACCACTATATCAAACATGCTGACCCGGAACGTATTGCCGAGATGGCCATTCCGCATCTGCAAAAGGCTGGACGTATTTCTTCCGAGCTGTCTGCTGAACAAAAAGAATGGGCTTATACGCTGGTACACCTGTACCAGGAGCAGATGAATTCTGCCTCCGATATTGTCGGATTGTCGGAAGTATTCTTCCGTTCCAATCTGGAGCTTGAAAGTGAAGGAGAAGCAGTGCTTGCTGAGGAGCAGGTGCCAACCGTACTGAAGGCATTTGCGGATAAAGTACAGGCGAGCGAAGAGTTTACTCCAAGCAAAATGGCTGCATTGATCAAGGAAGTACAGAAAGAAACCGGCTTTAAGGGCAAACAGCTCTTTATGCCAATTCGTGTAGCCTTGACTGGACAGACGCATGGACGGGATCTGAACCAAACGATCGTGCTTCTGGGTCGTGATACGGTGATCAAACGTTTGCTTGCACAAGTAAAATAATCTTAGTCGAAGGCATTCCGTTTATTTGGAATCTGAACACAGTCCTATGAAGTATGGATTACGTAGGAGGCTGTTGTCAGTCTGAGGCCTTTTCGCTATAATAACAACACAACGAATAATTGATATGATTTATCTAATAGAACAGCAAAGATCGGGAGGAGTAGACTGACCCGGACAGATTCAGAGAGGATGGTCCCGCAGCAAAGAGAGATTTCTTTGGATGCGGTGGCTGTGAACCATCCACTGTCCATCAGTCGAAATGCGCCCGTGAGCTGCACAGCCGAATCCAGCCCCGCCTTTGTCGATCATGACAAGGGAAAACGTTAGGATAGGTTGTGACGATTGGTTTCCGTTACCAAACCGCTTGAGGGCTTATTCTATTTAAGAATGAACCGAGCAGAGTGGGACCGCGATAAACGCCTCTGCAGCTAAATGCTGCAGGGGCGTTTTTTTGTTTAGGCGAGTGTGCAGTACACTACCAAGGAACGCGCCGTCCGGTAAGCCGGAGGACGGGAACCTGAACAAGAGGGGAACGAGCATGTTCAAGAAGATCAGATCAGATATCCAGGCGGTGTTTGAAAACGATCCGGCGGCCCGAGGTTGGTTAGAGGTGGTATTCACCTACTCAGGGCTGCATGCGATATGGGCACACCGGATGGCTCATTTTTTATACAAGAGAAGATGGTTCTCGGTTGCCAGGTTCATTTCGCAGGTTAGCCGGTTTATGACAGGAATCGAGATACATCCTGGAGCTACGATCGGAAATCGGTTGTTTATTGACCATGGAATGGGCGTCGTTATTGGAGAAACATGTGAGATCGGCGATGATGTCGTTATCTATCAGGGGGTTACCCTGGGCGGAACAGGGAAAGAAAAAGGGAAGAGACATCCGACCATTGGTAATAATGTGGTTATCTCATCCGGAGCCAAGGTGCTGGGTTCATTTAGCGTGGGGGATCAATGCAACATTGGTGCGAACTCCGTTGTGCTTAAGGAGGTCCCTTCCAATAGTACCGTAGTAGGTATACCGGGCAGAATTGTTAAACAGGATGGCCGACGGGTAGATCGCCTCAGTCAGCAATTGCCCGATCCGGTCGTTGACTCCTTGCGCGGTATGCAAAAAGAACTCGAACGATTGCAGAAAGAAGTACGTACACTGCAGAATGCCCGTGAAAATGAGACTGTGCGTGATACGTGATACAATAAATAAAGGCAGTATAGGATGAAAGGATAAGTGACCATGACGCTTCAGATTTATAATACGATGAGTCGTACCAAAGAGGAATTTGTTCCCCAAGAGCCAGGGAAAGTAAAAATGTATGTATGCGGACCAACGGTGTATGACTACATTCATATCGGGAATGCACGCCCGGTTATCTTTTTCGACACAGTTCGCGGATACCTGGAACAGACAGGACATGATGTGAACTATGTGGTGAACTTTACGGATGTGGACGATAAGCTGATTCGCAAAGCAGAACAACTTGGAACAGACGTTCCTCATGTAGCTGAGAAATTTATTGCTGCCTATTATGAAGACCTTGAGGGATTGGGTATTCCCAAGGCAAGCAGCAATCCGAGAGTAACGGAAAACATGCCGCTGATCATTGATTTTATCCGTGAGCTGGTTGAAAAAGGATTTGCGTACGAAAATGGCGGTGACGTCTATTATCGCACAGGCAAATTCAGCGAATATGGCAAACTTTCGAAACAAAACCTGCAGGAGCTGCAATTTGGAATCCGTGTGGGTGTGGACGAGCGCAAAGAGCATCCCGAAGATTTTGTGCTCTGGAAGGCTGCCAAACCAGGTGAGATCTATTGGTCCAGTCCTTGGGGCGATGGTCGACCAGGATGGCATATTGAGTGCTCCGCCATGGCCAGGGAGTACCTTGGGGATACACTGGACATTCACGGGGGTGGGCAGGATTTGCAGTTCCCGCACCATGAGTGCGAATGCGCCCAATCCGAGGTATTAACAGGTAAACCACTTGCGAACTACTGGATGCATAATGGATTCATCCGGATTGATAACGAGAAGATGTCGAAATCACTCGGTAATGGTGTTCTGGTTAAAGACTTGCGGAATCAATATAAACGCGAAGCGATTCGTTATTTCATGTTGTCTACCCACTATCGTAACCCATTGAACTTCACAGATGATACGATGGAGCAGGCACAGAACAGTGTGGACCGGATTGCGAATGCGGTAGGTAACCTGAACCATCGTCTGAATGCAGTAACTGTTGATCAGGATATCACAGCAGAGTTTGCGGCAAGACTCGACCAAATTCGTCAGCAGTATCACGAGAAGATGCAGGATGATTTCAATACGCCTGATGCGATTACTGCTATGTTTGAGTGGGCAGGGGAAGCCAACCAACTGTTGCAGCAAGAGGTAGTTAATGCGGCAGACATTCGTGCACTCCTCGAGTTGTTCAGTGAATTGAATGCTGTGCTGCGCATTTATACTGACGCAGAGCCAGAACTTCTGGACGAGGAAGTAGAACGTCTGATTGAAGAGCGTGTAGAAGTGCGGAAGTCCAAAAACTGGGCAAGAGCGGATGAAATTCGCGATGAATTGTCTGCACGTGGCATTCTGCTTGAAGATACGGCGCAGGGCATGAGATGGCGGCGCAAATGAGCGAAGGACATCCAAATACACCAAAACAACAGGAGCAGGCCACAGAGGGAGGATGGTTCCCGTATCCTCCTTCCAGACCTGCGAGGTTGATTCCACCTATTGCACTGGCCTATATTGGTGATGCGGTATATGAGGTAGCTGTTCGTCAATATCTGTTGTCGAAAGCCAACATGCGTCCTAATCATTTGCACCGTAGTGCAACCGGGTTGGTATCAGCGAAGGCACAGAGCCGCATACTTACAACGATTGAGGATGAACTGACAGAGGAAGAACGTGATATCGTCCGGCAAGGGCGGAATGCCAAGTCGGGTAGTGTACCCAAAAATGCAGATGTGTTGGAGTACAGACATGCCACGGCTTTTGAATGTCTCATTGGTTACCTCTATAGCAGTGGTCATCATGATCGCATGATTGAACTGATCGGGCTTGGCATTGAGCACGCGGAACAACAATCGCCATCTCCGACAAAAAAATAGAAATTTCAACAAAACAACGCATTACAGAGAGGATCGAACAACGATGGAAGAAGAATGGATCGCCGGTAAACACTCCGTGACGGAGGCGCTGCGTTCAGGCCGGACCATTAATAAAATATGGATTGCCGATACAGCACAGAAACATCTGACTCAACCTATTATCTCGGAAGCTAAAAAACTAGGTATTGTCATTCAACACGTGGACAAGCGTAAGCTGGATCAAACGGTACCAGGCATTCAGCATCAGGGGGTAGTTGCTCAAGCAGCACCTTACGCTTATGTGGAGGTAGAAGACATTCTTGCCGCAGCAAAAGCGAAGAATGAGCATCCTTTCCTGATTCTGCTGGATGAGATTGAAGATCCGCATAACCTGGGGTCCATTTTGCGGACAGCGGACTGCACGGGTGCGCATGGCGTCATTGTACCCAAACGTCGCTCGGCTGCGGTAACCGTGACCGTATCCAAAACATCAGCAGGCGCGGTGGAGTACGTGCCAGTGGCTCGTGTAAGTAATCTTGGACAGACCATTGATCGCCTCAAAGAGGAAGGTGTATGGGTTGTAGGGACAGATGTCACGGCTCATGAAGGTGTCTTTGGTAATGGGGTCTTTACTGGCCCTGTGGCTTTGGTAATCGGAAATGAGAACAAGGGAATGGGACGACTTATTCGTGAGAAATGCGACGTGCTGATCAAATTACCAATGCAAGGTCAGATTAATTCCCTGAATGCTTCCGTGGCAGCCGGGGTTGTCATGTATGAAGTGCTCCGTTCGCGTCAAGCGCAGGAATAGAAGGTATGGCTGATTCCCGTGATGTGCTTCTTGTAGACGGGTACAACATGATTGGCGACTGGCCGGAATTAACCAAACTGGCGGAAAGTGGGCTGGAAGAGGCGCGAAACAGGCTTCTCTTTCGTCTTGCAGATTACCAGGCTTTCTCCGGCCGTCGAGTCATTGTTGTGTTTGACGCCTACCTCGTGCCTGGACTCGGTAAATCCTTTACTCAGAGCAAAGTGCAGATCTATTTTACAAAGGAAAAAGAGACGGCAGACGAATGCATTGAGAGACTCGTTCGGGAACTAAGCATGCGAAGACGCCAAATCTATGTGGCTACGAGCGATATGGTAGAGCAACATGTCATATTTGGACAGGGAGCGCTACGTGTATCTGCGAGGGAGTTGCTAATTGAAGTTGAGCAGAACGAAAAAGAATTAAAAAAACGACTGGAAGAAGATCAGGCGAAGACCACGCGTAACACACTCGGGGGCAAGTTGAGTCCGGATGTATTAAAAGAGTTCGAGCGATGGCGCCGGGAATAACAGCACGTTTTTACAAAATTTAGAATATTGAAACTCTTGACATTTATGTTATTGATGTTCTTTTTTAGGCAGAGCGTGGTTGACGGTGTGAGGTACCATCATATATACTGATCCTATATTTCATAGAGTAGAGTAACGGGGTACCTTGCGTTGCAGCCGGAGGGATTGTCTGTGAGTGTCGACCTCAAAGATATCATGTTATCTAAGTATGATTACCAAAGTGACGAAGACATTGTCGAAGCTTTCCGTGAAGGCGAAAGCGAAGCGTTAGAGTTTTTGATTAACAAATATCGTAACTTTGTACGCGCCAAGGCAAGATCTTATTTTCTGATTGGGGCAGACCGGGAAGATATTATTCAAGAAGGAATGATTGGCCTCTACAAATCCATTCGAGATTTCAAAGGGGACAAGCTGGCTTCGTTCAAGGCTTTTGCCGAACTGTGTATTACAAGACAGATCATCACGGCGATTAAGACAGCAACACGTCAGAAACATATTCCGCTTAATTCTTATGTATCTCTGGACAAGCCTATTTATGACGAAGAGTCTGATCGTACGTTACTCGATGTGATTTGTGGAACCCAGGTCAGTGATCCGGAAGAACTTATCATTAATCAGGAAGAGTTTGTGGGCCTGGAAGATAAAATGTCCGAGATTCTGAGTGATCTGGAACGTAAAGTATTGATGTTGTATCTGGACGGGAGATCTTATCAAGAGATTGCAGTAGATTTGGACAGACATGTGAAGTCCATTGATAATGCACTTCAGCGCGTCAAGCGCAAACTTGAAAAGTACCTGGAAGTTCGAGATAATTAAACACATGTTGTCGTTGACGGAAAAGGCTCGGTGTTTGAGTCTTTTTTTAGTGTCTCAAGTTTATAAAATCTAAGAATGTTTATACTAGTAATCGCTCGGTCCATGCAGGAGAAGAGAAAAAACAGAGATGAGAAACGAATGTACGTTGTACGGAAGTAATACCCAATGAATGAAAGGCTATTCTTTCATTGACATGGTTATACCCTTGTGATAAAGTGTTTTAGGTAGGCCTAAATTTATGGCTTTTTTTCAGGATCAATTTAGAGACTCTGCTTGAATGTGGAAGTCTTCGGGAGGTGTACATCATGCGGGTAATTATTACTTTGGCTTGTACTAACTGCAAACAAAGAAATTACACTACGACAAAAAACAAGCGTAATCACCCCGACCGCATGGAGATGAAGAAATTTTGCAAGTTTTGTAACGAGCAGACTTCTCATCGCGAAACCAGATAGTTTTTGGAGGTGTCGGCGTGAAACGAAGTTTCAAATCTCTGATTTCCTTTTTCTCAGAAAGCTGGGCTGAACTTAAAAAAGTTCGCTGGCCTAATCGTAAAGAGCTGACCAACTACACATTGATCGTACTTGGTACTGTTGTGGTTATGACGCTGTTTTTTTGGGTCATTGACATTGGCATCTCCTTTGTGATCGAAGCGATTATTTAAGAAGGGTTCCGGTGGCTTGATATGGAAAAAAGATGGTACGTCGTTCATACCTATTCAGGGTATGAGAATAAGGTCAAAGCCAATTTGGAAAAACGCGTAGAGTCTATGGGCATGGAAGACAAGATATTCCGCGTTCTTGTTCCTATGGAAGAAGAAGTGGTAAACAAGGATGGTAAGAAAAAAACCGTTATGCGTAAAGTTTACCCCGGTTATGTCTTGGTGGAAATGGTACAGACGGATGATTCTTGGTATGTTGTTCGCAACACACCAGGTGTTACAGGATTTGTCGGTTCGACAGGTTCTGGGTCCAAACCAACTGCATTGTTGCCTGAAGAAGTGGAACAAATTCTGAAGCACATGGGAATGGTTGAACCTAAGCCGAAAATTGAGTTCGATATTAAGGAATCCGTACGTATTAAAGTCGGTCCTTTTGCGAATTTCGTAGGCTCCGTGGAAGAAATTTTGGTAGACAAAAGCAAGTTGAAAGTGCACGTGAACATGTTTGGACGGGAAACGCCGCTTGAGTTGGAATACACGCAAGTGGAGAAGATATAGTTTCTTCAAGTTTCTTGTGGGAGGGTTGAAAAACCCGTTAACCACTATTTTGCAAGGAGGTGTCAATCATGGCGAAAAAAGTTATTAAAATGGTAAAGCTGCAGATTCCAGCAGGTAAAGCAAACCCAGCACCACCAGTAGGTCCAGCTTTGGGTCAAGCAGGTGTCAACATCATGGCATTTTGTAAAGAATTCAATGCTCGTACTGCTGATCAAGCGGGATTGATTATTCCAGTTGAAATTTCTGTATTCGAGGACCGTTCCTTTACTTTCATCACTAAAACTCCACCAGCAGCAGTTCTGTTGAAAGTGGCAGCTAAAGTTGAAAAAGGATCCGGCGAACCGAACAAGAAAAAAGTTGCTACTGTTAAACGTGATGCGGTACGTCAAATCGCAGAAACAAAAATGCCTGACCTGAATGCAGCAGACGTTGAGTCCGCTATGCGTATGGTCGAAGGTACTGCCCGCAGCATGGGTATCACCATCGAAGACTAATTTTCATAAGAAACATGGCTTCGTAAAACCGGTCGATTCGCGACCGGTTGATGTGGGAGGTATATCCGCTAACACCACAAAGGAGGAATAAAACATGGCTAAACACGGTAAAAAATACCTGGAAGCTGCTAAGCTGATTGACAGCGAAGCAACTTACGAGCCTTCAGAAGCTGTAGAGCTTGTGAAAAAGGCAGCTACTGCAAAATTCGATGAAACAATCGAAGCAGCAGTTCGTTTGGGTGTAGACCCTCGTAAGCAAGACCAGGCTGTACGTGGTGTTGTTGTCTTGCCACACGGCACAGGTAAAACACAACGCGTATTGGTATTTGCAAAAGGTGACAAAGCGAAAGAAGCGGAAGCGGCTGGCGCGGACTATGTTGGTGATGCAGACATGATCAACAAAATCCAACAAGGCTGGTTCGAATTCGACGTCTGCGTAGCGACACCAGATATGATGAGTGAAGTAGGTAAATTGGGCCGACTGCTCGGCGGTAAAGGTCTGATGCCTAACCCTAAAGCCGGAACGGTAACTTTCGATGTAACTAAGGCTGTTCAAGAAATTAAAGCCGGTAAAATCGAATATCGTCTGGATCGTGCAGGTCAAATTCATGCACCGATTGGTAAAGCTTCTTTCTCTTCTGAGCAACTCAATGAGAACTTCAAAGCTCTCATGGAAGCTCTGAATCGTGCTAAACCAGCGGCAGCAAAAGGTGTTTATCTGAAGAATGTTAGTCTTTCTTCCACGATGGGCCCTGGCGCACGCGTGAACGCAGCAGCTTTTAGATAATATCTCTTGACAGGCTTGTCCTGTTTTTGATAAGATATAAAAGTTGTGAGTCCGAGTGACTGACCGTTGACATTTGAATATGCTTGCCGTAGACAGTAGGTGCCATTTGGCTTAATTTCCTGCCGAGGTGTGATTATAGAACTTAGAACGATGCAAATCGATGATGAGTATATATCAAGCCTTCGTGATTCTACGGAGGCTTTTCTTAATGGGATAAATTTGATCAGGAGGTGTACAGATTGGCAAACGCAAAAGTGATTCAAGCAAAACAAGAATCCGTTGATGCAGTAACAGCAAAATTGCGCGAGAGCGTTACAACTGTTGTTGTTGACTATCGCGGATTGAACGTTGCCCAAGTAACTGAGTTGCGTAAGCAACTTCGTGAAGCAGGGATCGAATTCCAAGTGCTGAAAAACTCGTTGCTTCGCCGTGCAGCTGCAGCAGCAGAACTGACAGAACTCGATAGTGTTCTTACAGGTCCTACTGCAATTGCATTCAGCGTAGATGACGTTGTGGCTCCAGCTAAAATTCTGAACGACTTCGCGAAAAAGAACGATGCATTGGAATTGAAAGGTGCAGTCGTAGAAGGTCGCGTAATCGGAGTAGAAGAAGTTAAGGCATTGGCAGAACTGCCATCCCGCGATGGACTCCTCTCCATGCTCCTCAGCGTGCTTCAAGCGCCAGTGCGCAACTTCGCGCTTGCGGTTAAAGCAGTTGCAGAAAAAGAAGAACAAGGCGCGTAAGCAACTTGATCTGAATGCTGCTTAGGCAGTAAATGAATTAAAAAAAAATAATATTATATATGGAGGTTCACTCATGAGTAAAGAGCAAATCTTGGAAGCAATCAAAGGCATGACTGTACTGGAATTGAACGATCTTGTTAAAGCAATCGAAGAAGAATTCGGCGTAACTGCTGCAGCTCCAGTAGCTGCTGCAGGTGCAGTAGCTTCTGCTGAAGCTGAGCAATCCGAGTTCGACGTAATCTTGACTAGCGCTGGTGCTTCCAAAATCAACGTTATCAAAGCAGTTCGCGAAATCACAGGTCTTGGCCTGAAAGAAGCAAAAGAATTGGTTGACAACGCTCCAAAAGCATTGAAAGAAAAAGTTGCTAAAGAAGAAGCAGAAGCGGTTAAAGCTAAGCTTGAAGAAGCAGGCGCTTCAGTTGAAGTTAAATAATTTAGCTATTACAAGCTAAATGAACAAAACAACAAACCCCTTGACTTATATCAAGGGGTTTGTTGCTGTAATTGTAAATGGAAAGTGAGTGAGGGCATGTCCAATCATTATTATTCGGACAAACCGCAAGTGGCGCATGATCGCAGAGCAACTGAAGCGGTTCTTCGCGGATTCAGTCTGCGATTCGTGACGGATGCCGGTGTGTTTTCCAAAAACGGAATCGATTATGGCAGCAGAGTATTGATTGATGCGATAGAGTTGCCATTAGGGGCTCATGTTCTCGATGTGGGCTGTGGATACGGGCCAATGGGTCTTACAGCAGCCAAACTTGTACCGGATGGGCATGTCACCATGATCGATATCAACGAGAGAGCCGTTGAACTTTCCAGGGAAAATGCAAAAGCGAACGGAATTAACAATGTTACGGTATTGCAAAGTAATCTACTGTCTGAAGTAAAAAAGCAAGATTTTGACGTTATTCTAACCAACCCGCCTATACGGGCTGGGAAAGAGACGGTTCATACTATTTTCGAACAGGCACATCGCCATCTGAAGGTAGGCGGTTCGTTGTGGATTGTCATTCAGAAGAAACAAGGAGCACCGTCAGCGAAAGCGAAATTGGAATCTTTGTTTGGGAGAGTGGAAGAAGTGACGAAGGATAAAGGCTATCGGATTTTCAAAGCGGTGAAATCGGAATAGGTATCTACTAAAAGCTGAATCCGAGTTTGTAAAGTAAGCAGGGGATCATTTTTTTTGCAATAGGACTATTGACTTGAAATTCAGGTCGTGGTATAGTTGTAAAATGTCAGTATTAAGATGCCCTACTTGGCTTTAGCTAACTAAAAATGTCAACCTTTTTTTACGCCGAACGGGCTTATTATGCCTACGTTTGGCGTATAATATGTACATTTTGGGCAAACTGGGGATAAGAATGATTTGGAAAGACATCCGCCGATCAAAGTTGCTCTTTTTTCGAACGACATTTCGAGTAAGGGCTTTTCTTTATTTGTGGATGCATTGCTTTGCTCTGTATGTGTACCATTATAAGGTTACAAACAGAGGTTCGCAACGAAATTTTTAAAGTGAGTAGACATTGAGGGGTGAGTTTAAGTTGGCAGGACATCTTGTTCAATATGGTCGACGCACTCGGCGCAGTTATGCACGAATTAACGAGATACTCGAAGTTCCGAACCTGATTGAAATCCAACAAAAATCCTATGATTGGTTTTTGGAGGAAGGGTTGCGCGAAATGTTCCAGGATATCTCGCCGATCCAGGATTTTACAGGTAACTTGATTTTGGAATTTATCGATTACAGTCTCGGTGAACCGAAGTATACAGTAGACGACGCGAAAGAGCGTGACGTTACGTATGCAGCACCGCTTCGGGTCAAAGTCCGGCTCATTAATAAGGAAACCGGCGAAGTCAAAGAGCAGGAAGTATTCATGGGAGATTTCCCGCTGATGACCAACACGGGCACATTTATTATTAATGGTGCGGAACGGGTTATTGTCAGCCAGTTGGTTCGCTCTCCTAGCGTTTACTTCAGTACCAAAGTAGATAAAAACGCCAAAAAAACGTATACCGCTACAGTTATTCCTAACCGCGGCGCTTGGTTGGAACTGGAGATGGACGCGAAGGATGTTGTTTACGTCCGGATCGACCGTACACGTAAAATACCGGTTACGGTTCTCCTGCGTTCACTTGGTTTTGGCACAGATGCTGAGATTCTGGATCTGCTCGGTAATGACGAATATATCCGCAACACACTGGACAAAGACAACACGGATTCCACGGAGAAAGCACTCATTGAGATCTATGAGCGTCTTCGTCCAGGCGAGCCTCCAACGCTGGATAATGCGAAGAGCTTGCTCGTAGCACGTTTCTTTGATCCAAAACGTTATGACCTGGCTAATGTAGGTCGTTACAAAATGAATAAAAAACTGCACATCAAAAACCGTTTGTTCAACCAGCGCTTGGCTGAGTCACTTGTGGACGCTGAGACTGGTGAAATCATTGCTGAAGCAGGTCAAATGGTTGATCGTCGTTTGTTGGATGAAATCATGCCGTATCTGGAGAAGAGTGTTGGATTCCGCACGTATCACGTGGGTAACGGCGTTTTGGATGCCAATGATATCCCTATGCAAACGATTGATGTGTTCTCACCAACTGAAGATGGTAAAGTGGTCAAACTGATTGCCAATGGAATCATTGACAAGTCCGTTAAAAACGTGACACCGGCGGATATTATTTCGTCCATCAGTTATTTCCTTAACCTTCTGCAGGGAATTGGTAGCACGGATGATATCGATCATCTGGGTAACCGTCGTTTGCGTTCGGTGGGTGAACTCCTGCAGAACCAGTTCCGTATCGGTTTGTCCCGTATGGAGCGTGTGGTTCGTGAGAGAATGTCCATTCAGGATGCTAACGTAATTACACCACAAGCTTTGATTAACATACGTCCTGTTATTGCATCCATTAAAGAGTTCTTTGGTAGCTCCCAGTTGTCACAGTTTATGGATCAAACGAACCCATTGGGTGAGTTGACACATAAACGTCGTTTGTCCGCACTCGGACCCGGTGGTTTGACGCGTGAGCGCGCAGGTATGGAAGTGCGTGACGTCCATCCATCCCACTATGGCCGTATGTGTCCAATCGAGACGCCAGAGGGACCAAACATCGGTTTGATCAACTCCTTGTCTACGTTCGCCCGTGTGAATGAATATGGCTTCATTGAAGCTCCATATCGTTGGGTTGATCCGAAGACAGGTATTGTAACCGAGCAAATTGATTACCTGACAGCTGACGAAGAGGACAACTATGTTATCGCTCAAGCGAATGCGAAGCTGAATGAAGATAGTACATTTGAAGAAGAAGCGATCATTGTACGTTATAACAAACAGTCGGATAACATCCTTACGATGCCGAGTGAGCGCGTTGACTACATGGACGTATCTCCTAAACAAGTTGTATCCGTCGCTACAGCGCTTATTCCGTTCCTTGAGAACGATGACTCCAACCGTGCGCTCATGGGATCGAACATGCAGCGGCAGGCCGTTCCACTTTTGATTCCTAAAGCACCACTTGTGGGAACAGGTATGGAACACAAAGCCGCGAAAGATTCCGGTGTATGTATTGTCTCCGATTATGACGGAATTATTGAACGATCTACTGCGAACGAGATTTGGGTTCGTCGTGTTGAAGAAGTGGACGGTCAGGAAGTTAAAGGCGATATCGTTAAATATAAATTACACAAATTTATGCGTTCGAACCAAGGAACATGCATTAACCAACGTCCGATTGTTAAAAGAGGTGCCGCTGTCAAAGCTGGCGATATCCTCGCTGATGGTCCTTCAACGGAAATGGGTGAATTGGCTCTGGGACGTAACGTTGTTGTTGCCTTCATGACTTGGGAAGGTTACAACTACGAGGATGCGATCTTGCTCAGTGAAAAACTCGTTAAGGAAGATGTATACACATCCATCCATATCGAGGAGTATGAGTCAGAAGCACGTGATACCAAACTCGGACCTGAAGAGATCACACGTGACATCCCTAACGTTGGGGAAGAAGCGTTGCGTAACTTGGATGAGCGCGGTATTATCCGAATCGGTGCTGAGATCAGTGCTGGCGACATTCTGGTTGGTAAAGTAACACCTAAGGGTGTAACGGAACTTACAGCAGAAGAACGTCTCTTGCATGCAATCTTTGGTGAGAAAGCACGTGAAGTACGTGATACTTCCTTGCGTGTACCACATGGTACTGACGGTATCGTGGTAGACGTGAAAGTATTTACCCGTGAAAACGGTGATGAGCTGCCCCCAGGTGTTAACCAACTCGTTCGTGTATATATCGCTCAAAAACGGAAAATTTCCGAGGGTGATAAAATGGCCGGACGTCACGGTAACAAAGGGGTCGTGGCCCGCATCTTGCCGGAAGAAGATATGCCTTTCCTGCCAGACGGTACACCGGTTCAGATCGTTCTTAACCCACTGGGCGTACCTTCCCGGATGAATATCGGTCAAGTACTCGAGGTTCACTTGGGTATGGCCGCGATGCAACTGGGTATTCACGTAGCAACTCCTGTATTCGACGGAGCGAAGGAGTATGACGTCTTCGATACGATGGAAGAAGCAGGTATGCAACGTAATGGTAAAACTGTCCTGTATGATGGTCGTACAGGTGAAGAGTTTGAACGTGAAGTTACCGTAGGTGTCATGCACATGATCAAATTGGCACATATGGTTGATGATAAAATCCATGCCCGTTCCACAGGTCCTTACTCACTTGTTACGCAACAGCCATTGGGTGGTAAAGCCCAATTTGGTGGACAGCGTTTCGGGGAGATGGAAGTATGGGCGCTTGAGGCATACGGTGCAGCTTATACACTGCAAGAAATCTTGACTGTTAAATCCGATGACGTTGTTGGTCGGGTTAAAACGTATGAATCCATTGTCAAAGGTGAGAATGTTCCGGAACCAGGCGTTCCTGAATCATTCAAAGTATTGATCAAAGAGCTGCAAAGCTTGGGTATGGATGTTAAGATTTTGAGCGAAGATGAGCAAGAGATTGAAATGAGAGAAATGGACGATGAAGATGACGCTGCGAGCGATAAGCTCAGCCTCAACCTTGAGGGTACAGAGGTCGGAGCGGAATAAACCGCTTCGAGCGCATGATGACCGGCGTTTTTCATCAGGCTCGCGTCTTGCTCCGGCTTCGGCCGGAGTGGACGTAACCTAGATTACAGGAATTGGTTAAGGAGGGTTGCTCCTTGTTGGACGTCAACAATTTCGAATACATGAAGATCGGGCTTGCTTCCCCAGAGAAAATTCGTTCTTGGTCCCGCGGAGAAGTGAAAAAACCGGAAACGATCAACTATCGTACGTTGAAACCGGAAAAAGAAGGGCTGTTCTGCGAAAAGATTTTTGGCCCTACAAAAGACTGGGAATGTCATTGCGGTAAATACAAACGCGTCCGTTATAAAGGCGTTGTCTGTGATCGTTGTGGCGTTGAAGTAACACGTGCGAAAGTACGCCGCGAACGGATGGGGCATATTGAGCTCGCTGCTCCGGTATCGCATATCTGGTACTTCAAAGGTATTCCGAGCCGTATGGGTCTTGCTCTGGATATGTCTCCAAGATCTCTTGAAGAGATTATTTATTTTGCATCATATGTTGTAACTGATCCAGGAGAAACTCCACTGGAGAAAAAACAACTGTTGTCCGAGAAAGAATACCGCAGCTACCGTGAAAAATACGGCTATGGTTTCCATGCTGGCATGGGCGCAGAAGCAGTTAAAAAATTGCTTCAAGACCTTGACATAGACAAAGAGCTCGAGTTCCTGAAAGAAGAGCTCCGGACTGCGCAAGGACAACGTCGTAATCGTGCAATCAAACGTCTGGAAGTTATCGAAGCATTCCGCAACTCCGGCAATAAGCCAGAGTGGATGATCATGGATGTACTTCCTGTTATCCCGCCGGAACTTCGTCCAATGGTACAGTTGGATGGTGGACGTTTTGCAACGTCTGACCTGAATGACTTGTATCGCCGTGTAATCAACCGGAACAACCGTCTGAAACGCCTGCTTGATCTGGGCGCGCCAGATATTATCGTGCAAAATGAAAAACGGATGTTGCAGGAAGCTGTTGACGCATTGATCGATAATGGCCGTCGTGGACGCCCGGTAACGGGTCCTGGTAACCGTCCATTGAAATCTCTCAGCCACATGCTGAAAGGTAAACAAGGACGTTTCCGTCAAAACTTGCTCGGTAAACGGGTTGACTATTCTGGTCGTTCCGTTATCGTTGTTGGACCTTACCTGAAAATGTATCAGTGTGGTCTGCCAAAAGATATGGCACTTGAATTGTTCAAGCCTTTTGTTATGAAAGAGCTTGTAAATAAAGGGCTTGCCCACAACATCAAGAGCGCGAAACGTAAAGTTGAGCGTGTAAGTCCTGAAGTATGGGATGTTCTTGAAGAAGTAATCAAGGAGCATCCGGTTCTGTTGAACCGTGCCCCTACGCTTCACAGACTCGGTATTCAAGCATTTGAACCGATTCTCGTTGAAGGTAAAGCAATTCGTCTTCACCCGCTCGTATGTACGGCATACAATGCCGACTTTGACGGTGACCAAATGGCCGTGCACGTTCCGCTGTCCGCTGAAGCTCAAGCTGAAGCACGTATCCTGATGCTTGCATCTGGTAACATTTTGAACCCGAAAGACGGTAAACCGGTTGTTACTCCTTCCCAGGATATGGTGCTTGGTTCTTACTACCTCACTATGGACAACAAGGAAGAAAAGGGCACAGGTATGATCTTGCGTACAGTTAACGAAGCTGTATCGGCATACCAACGTGGTACTGCTGGTCTGCATGCGCGTGTGGCTATTCCGGTTAAGGCGCTTGGTAAAACAAGCTTCACGGAAGAGCAGCAAGAAGGAATGTTGCTGACAACTATCGGTAAAATTATCTTCAATGAAATTTTCCCGGCAAGCTTCCCGTATATCAATGATGCGACTCGTGCTAACCTGTACCAAGGTACTGCAGATCACTCATTTGTATATGAAAAGGGTGCTGATCTCAGAGAAGCTATTATGAATGCTCCTCTGGCTGGCGGTGTCGGTAAAGAATACCTCGGCTCCATCATTGCACGTTGTTTTGAAATTTATCACACAACGGAAACAGCCGTTATTTTGGATAAAATCAAACAACTTGGATTCACATACTCTACACGTGCCGGTATTACGGTTGCGGTATCTGATGTTATCGTTCCGCCTGAGAAGTTTGAAATTCTTAGACAATCTGAGGAAAAAGCACAAATCGTTACGAATCAGTACCGTCGTGGTCTGATTACGAATGAAGAGCGCTATGACCGTATCATTGACATCTGGTCAAAATCCAAAGATGACATCACTGAGATTCTGATGAAGTCCATGGATCGTTACAACTCGATCATGATGATGGTAGACTCCAAAGCACGGGGTAACAAATCGCAAATCACCCAATTGGGCGGTATGCGTGGTCTGATGGCCAACCCATCCGGTCGAATTATCGAACTCCCAATCAAATCGAACTTCCGTGAAGGTCTGACGGTACTCGAGTACTTTATTTCCACTCACGGAGCGCGTAAAGGTTTGGCGGATACAGCCCTGCGTACAGCCGATTCAGGTTACCTGACTCGTCGTCTCGTAGACGTAGCCCAAGACGTAATCGTGCGTGATGATGATTGTGGTACAGATAAAGGCTTTACGGTAAGTCGTATCCAGGATGGTAAAGAGGTTATCGAAGATCTCTACGATCGTATTGAAGGCAGATACTGCTTCGAGACAGTTCGTCATCCGGAAACGAAAGAAATCATTGTAGGTCGCAATGAATTGATTGACTCCGATAAAGCAGAAGCGATCATCAAAGCAGGTATTACTAAATTGCAAATCCGCTCCGTCCTCAGCTGCCGTGCAAGTCATGGTGTCTGCAAGAAGTGTTATGGTCGCAACCTCGCGACTGGTAAACACGTGGAGATTGGTGAAGCAGTTGGTATTATTGCAGCGCAGTCCATTGGTGAGCCGGGAACACAGCTTACAATGCGTACATTCCACACCGGTGGTGTAGCCGGAGACGATATTACGCAAGGTTTGCCGCGTATCCAGGAGTTGTTTGAAGCTCGTAATCCTAAGGGTCAAGCAACGATCAGTGAGATTGATGGTGTAGTTAAAGAGATTCGCGAAGCGAAAGATCGTCGTGAAATCGAAATTCAAGGTGAGGCGGAATCCAAAGTTTACTCCGTTACCTACGGTTCCCGTGTGCGCGTAAGCGAAGGCGCGGAAGTTGAAGCAGGTGACGAGTTGACAGACGGCTCCATTGATCCAAAAGAGATGTTACGGATTAAAGGCATACGTGGTGTACAAAACTACATTCTGCAGGAAGTACAACGCGTATATCGTAACCAAGGCGTAGAAATTAACGATAAACACGTTGAAGTTATGATCCGTCAAATGCTGCGTAAAATCCGCATCGTAGATGCAGGAGATACAACGCTGTTGCCGGGATCGTTCGTGGATATGCATGAGTACGAAAGAGCTAACAAAATTGCGATTCTTAGTGATAAAGAGCCAGCGGTTGCTAAACCAATCTTGCTCGGTATTACGAAAGCGTCCCTGGAAACAGACTCCTTCCTCTCGGCGGCTTCGTTCCAAGAAACTACACGTGTACTGACAGACGCAGCGATCAAAGGTAAAGTCGATCAGTTGCTCGGTCTGAAGGAAAATGTAATCATCGGTAAATTGATCCCTGCTGGTACAGGTATGCACCGTTACCGCAGCATCAAATTTGCTGAGCCAGAAGATGGCCAATCTTCAGTAGAAGAACTTGAGCCAGTTTCGGTAGATTAAATAGAATCCTCCTCATTTAGAGGGGAATGAAGGTTTTGTACGTCAGGAGGCGGACGCTTGTACAATGAAGGCGGACGAATCCTGATGTGCGTAAACTTTTAAAAAATGTTTTAGGATTAGCATTGACAATGCTTGCGCTAGATGCTAATATATCAAAGGTGCGTGGGCAGCTGATTGTACATGGTTCCATTCGGAGGAATGCACAATGTCTAATGAAAAAGCCTTGCAAGATGCTCATGTCAAAATAGGTACCAAACAGACCATGCGGATGGTGCAGACAGCTATGGCTTCTGAAGTCTATGTCGCAGAAGATAGTGATCCGCAGCTCACTTCCAAAATCATTGCTTTGTGTGAACAACACAATGTGAAGTACACGAAAGTGGATACAATGAAAAATCTCGGCAAAGCCTGCGGGATTGGAGTGGGAGCAGCTATGGCTGCTGTCGTAAAATGATAGTGTAAGGAACGTTTTTGTCCGAGAACTTTTAGGGATTCTCTAAGGCAAAAACTTTTCATTTGTCTTTTTATGAACCGCCTGGGTCTGTGGACTTAGCGAAAAGAGGTTTATAAAGAAACATGAATATTTCAGGAAGGGGGTGGCAATCACATGCCAACTATTAATCAACTGGTTCGTAAAGGACGTCAAGCAAAAGTTGAGAAGTCAAAATCTCCAGCTTTGCAAAAAGGATTCAACGCTTTGAAACGTGAATCTACTAACATCAGTGCCCCACAAAAACGTGGTGTCTGCACTCGTGTAGGTACAATGACTCCACGTAAACCAAACTCTGCACTTCGTAAGTATGCCCGTGTTCGTTTGACGAACCGTCTCGAGGTTACTGCTTATATCCCGGGAATCGGACATAACCTTCAAGAGCACAGTGTGGTATTGATCCGCGGAGGTAAAGTTAAAGACCTTGCAGGAGTTCGTTATCACATCGTTCGTGGAGCTCTCGATACTGCAGGCGTAAACAACCGTATGCAAGCTCGTTCGAAATACGGTGCTAAACGTCCAAAAGCTAAAAAAGCCTAAACCATTATAAGCAGAGAACCTGAAAGCCTTCTGGCTTAGGTCTGGAAGGTACAGGGTCTGCTGAACAAGAAAGAAAGGGGGATATCCATGCCACGCAAAGGTCCAGTTACGAAAAGAGACGTGTTGCCTGATCCATTGTACAATAGCAAGTTGGTTACTCGTTTAATCAACCGCATCATGATCGGCGGAAAACGCGGTGTTGCTCAAAGCATTCTGTATAATGCGTTCAAGTTGATTCAAGAACGTACGGGTAATGACCCTATGGAAGTATTTGAAGCAGCAATCAAGAACATCATGCCAGTCCTGGAAGTTAAAGCTCGCCGTGTCGGCGGTGCCAACTACCAAGTACCAATCGAGGTGAAACCAGAGAGACGTACTGCTCTGGGATTACGTTGGCTCGTGAACTACTCCCGCAACCGCGGTGAGAAAACAATGGAAGAGCGTTTGGCGGCTGAGATCATCGACGCTTCCAACAACACAGGCGCTTCCGTTAAAAAACGTGAAGATACGCACAAAATGGCTGAAGCGAACAAAGCGTTTGCTCACTACCGTTGGTAGGATTCAGTTCACAATAAAAAAACTTCAATTTTGAAGGGAGACCCATTTCATGGCTAGAGAGTTCTCCTTGAAAAATACACGTAATATCGGGATCATGGCTCATATTGATGCGGGTAAAACCACGACAACTGAGCGGATCCTGTTTTACACAGGACGTACGCACAAAATCGGTGAAGTACACGAAGGCGCTGCGACAATGGACTGGATGGAACAGGAACAGGAGCGCGGAATTACGATTACTTCCGCTGCAACTACCGCTGCTTGGAAAGGCCACCGCGTTAATATTATTGATACCCCGGGACACGTTGACTTCACTGTTGAAGTTGAACGTTCCCTTCGTGTATTGGACGGAGCAGTTGGTGTATTCAGTGCGAAAGAAGGCGTTGAGCCTCAGTCCGAAACCGTATGGAGACAGGCTGACAAGTACGGCGTACCTCGTATCGCATATGTAAATAAAATGGATATCATCGGTGCTGACTTCCTGAACGTTGTATCTGACATGCGTGATCGCCTTCAAGCGAACGCAGTTGCGATTCAACTTCCGATCGGCGCTGAAAATGATTTCACTGGTATCATCGATATCGTTGCACAAAGAGCTCATATGTACAAAGATGACCTTGGTCAAGATATCGAAGAAACCGACATTCCTGCAGAATTTGCAGATCAAGTTGAAGAACTTCGCAACGAGTTGATTGAGCGCGTTGCTGAACTGGATGAAGATTTGACAATGAAATACCTGGAAGGCGAAGAAATCACAATTGATGAGATCAAAGCCGTACTCCGTAAAGGTGTTGTAGATGTTAAGATCTTCCCGGTTATCTGTGGATCCTCGTATCGTAACAAAGGTGTTCAACTGATGTTGGATGCTGTTATCGATTACTTGCCAGCTCCAACAGATGTTCCTTCGATCACTGGACATCTTGAAGATGGAACTGAAGCAGTCCGTCAGTCATCCGATGAAGAGCCTTTCTCCGCATTGGCATTCAAAATCATGACAGACCCTTACGTTGGTAAATTGACATTCTTCCGCGTATACTCTGGTGTTCTTCAATCCGGATCATATGTATTGAATGCCACTAAAAACAAACGTGAGCGTATCGGTCGTATCCTTCAAATGCATGCGAACAGCCGTCAAGAAATCACTGTAGTTTACTCCGGTGATATTGCAGCTGCCGTGGGTTTGAAAGATACGGGTACAGGTGATACACTATGTGATGAGAAAAATCCGGTTATCCTGGAGTCAATGAACTTCCCTGATCCGGTTATCGAAATCGCCGTTGAACCTAAAACCAAAGCTGACCAAGATAAAATGGGTGTTGCTCTCGGTAAGTTGACTGAAGAGGATCCAACTCTTCGTGCTCATACTGACGAAGAAACAGGTCAAACAATCTTGGCGGGTATGGGTGAGCTTCACCTTGATATCATCATCGACCGTATGCGTCGTGAGTTCAAGGTTGAAACTACTGTGGGTAAACCACAAGTAGCTTACCGTGAAACATTCCGTGCTCCAGCGCGCGTTGAAGGTAAATTCGTACGTCAATCCGGTGGTCGTGGTCAATACGGTCACGTATGGGTTGAATTCGAACCTCTCGAGCCGGGTACAGGCAGCCAGTTCGAAAGTAAGGTTGTCGGTGGTTCCGTACCAAGAGAATACATTCAACCTGCACTGTCAGGGATTGAAGAGCAAATGAAAAACGGCGTTATTGCAGGCTTCCCGCTTGTTGACGTTAAGGCTACAATCGTAGACGGATCTTACCATGATGTCGATTCCAATGAGATGGCATTTAAAATTGCTGGATCTATGGCGCTTAAAGCGGCTAAAGACAAGTGTAAACCAGTTCTGCTTGAGCCTATCATGAAAGTAGAAGTAACTGTTCCAGAAGAGTACATGGGTGACGTAATGGGTATGTTGAACTCCCGTCGTGGCCGCATCGAAGGTATGGATTCCCGTAGTGGAGCTCAAATCATCCGTGCTAAGGTACCTTTGTCTGAAATGTTTGGTTACTCTACAACTCTTCGTTCCGGTACTCAAGGACGCGGCGTATTCTCCATGGAACTCTCTCACTATGAAGAAGTTCCTAAGAGCATCGCTGAAGAAATCGTTGCCAAAACAAAAGGCACCGAGTAGTTTTCTCACACTGGATGCAAGTGCATAAGAATTCAATTCGGAGCACTTCATTCAGTGAAAACATAAAATTATAATTTTAAGGAGGCCACGTTCAAATGGCAAAGGCTAAATACGAACGTAATAAACCCCACGTTAACATCGGTACTATTGGTCACGTCGATCACGGTAAAACAACTCTGACTGCTGCAATCACAACTGTATTGTCCAAAACTTACGGTGGTGCTGCAATTGCATTCGACCAAATCGACAAAGCTCCAGAAGAGCGCGAACGCGGTATCACAATCTCCACATCACACGTTGAGTACGAAACTGACACTCGTCACTACGCTCACGTTGACTGCCCAGGTCACGCCGACTATGTTAAAAACATGATCACTGGCGCGGCTCAAATGGATGGAGCTATCTTGGTAGTATCCGCAGCAGACGGCCCAATGCCACAAACTCGTGAGCACATCTTGCTCTCCCGTCAAGTAGGCGTACCTTACATTGTTGTATTCTTGAACAAATGTGACATGGTTGAAGACGAAGAGTTGTTGGAATTGGTTGAGATGGAAGTTCGCGACCTTCTTAACGAATATGAGTTCCCAGGTGACGATACTCCAATCACTCGTGGATCCGCTCGTGAAGCTCTGGCAAACCCAGATGGCGAATGGGCTCAAAAAATCGTTGAGATGTTCAAAGAGATCGACACTTACATCCCACTGCCTGAGCGTCAAACTGACAAGCCTTTCTTGATGCCTGTCGAGGACGTATTCTCCATCACTGGTCGTGGTACTGTTGCTACTGGCCGTGTAGAGCGTGGTACTGTTAAAGTCGGCGAAGAGATCGAAATCGTTGGTATCACTGAAGAAACTAAAAAATCCGTTGTAACAGGCGTTGAGATGTTCCGTAAATTGTTGGATTCCGCTCAAGCGGGTGACAACATCGGTGCATTGTTGCGTGGTGTTGACCGTACTCAAATCGAGCGTGGTCAAGTACTTGCAAAACCAGGTTCTGTTAAGCCACACACAGAATTCACAGCTCAAATCTACGTTCTGACTAAAGAAGAGGGCGGACGTCACAAACCATTCTTCACTGGTTACCGTCCACAGTTCTACTTCCGTACAACTGACGTAACAGGCATCATCAACTTGCCTGAAGGTACTGAAATGGTAATGCCTGGTGATAACATCACTGTTACTGTTTCCCTGATCTCCCCAATCGCGATTGAAGAAGGAACTAAATTCTCCATTCGTGAAGGCGGACGTACAGTAGGTGCCGGTTCCGTAGCATCTATCCAAAAATAATTCGGCTTAACGCTGAATAAAGCATATGTAACAGTGTACTGGAACGAGTAACATTGTATTGTAACGAAGCTTCGGAAGAGTTCTTTATCCGACATCGGATAGAGAACTCTTTTATTATGTTTAAAGTTCGGAACCTGCGTCATACAAGATGAACATCATTTACGAGTTTAGAAGGATTGGCAAGGCAGCCTGGATATTGAAGATTAACACTGCAATAAACGAAGTCATTTCATCAGAAAAGATAAGTTTAAATGTTTTTCTTAAATATGCTTGCAATACGCCTATCTTTTCTATATAATAATGAATGTTGTTCTGTGACGTTGCGATGATGTGAGAGGTTACTGGCACACCCGGCCCCTTTGCCATGGGAGAGTGGCTAGAAAATTTTCACGGAGTATGTCCGATAAAAAATTGGGCGATAGAAGGAGGGACTAAAATGGCAAAGCAAAAAATTCGTATTCGTTTGAAAGCTTACGACCACAGAATTCTTGATCAATCCGCGGAGAAAATTGTTGAAACAGCAAAACGTTCGGGTGCTGGTGTATCCGGTCCGATTCCGCTTCCTACTGAAAAACAAATCATTACTATTCTTCGTGCGGTGCACAAGTACAAGGATTCTCGGGAACAATTCGAACAACGTACACATAAACGTTTGATCGACATCGTTAACCCGACTCCACAAACTGTGGATGCCTTGATGCGCTTGGATCTGCCGTCCGGTGTAGATATCGAAATTAAATTGTAATACAAGCTACAACAAAGACCATGTATAAAGGAAAAGAGGTGTCAACATGAAAGCAATCTTAGGAAAAAAACTCGGAATGACTCAAGTATTTACTCCTGAAGGTAACGTCGTTCCAGTAACGGTTATCGAAGCAGGCCCTTGTGTTGTTTTGCAAAAGAAAGACATTGAGAACGATGGCTACGAAGCAATTCAAATCGGTTACTCCGATAAGAAAGAGAAAAATGCTAACAAGCCAGAAGCAGGTCACGCTAAAAAAGCGAACACTGCCCCTAAGCGCTACGTTCGTGAAGTTCGCGGTATCAACATCGCAGAATATGAAGTTGGCCAAGAACTGAAAGCTGACATTTTCGCTGAAGGCGAATTCGTTGACGTAACGGGTATTTCTAAAGGTAAAGGTTTTGCCGGCGTTATCAAACGTTGGGGACAAAGCACTGGACCTATGTCACACGGTTCGCGTTACCACCGTGGCCCTGGTTCAATGGGTTCGATCCAAGCTAACCGCGTTCCTAAAGGCAAACGCCTGCCAGGACACATGGGACATGATACTATTACAATTCAACGTCTTGAAGTAGTTAAAGTAGACGCTGAGCGTAACGTGTTGCTCGTGAAAGGTTCCATTCCTGGACCGAAAAACAGTCTCATCAGAGTTAAAGAAACGGTGAAAAAATAACCACTGAAGAAAGGAGGAACACAAAATGCCAAAAGTATCAGTTTACAATGTAGATGGTAGCCAAGTAGGCGAAGTTGAATTGAACGATGCGGTTTTCGGAATTGAGCCGAACCAACACGTTCTGTACGATGCAGTTCTTATGCAACGCGCTTCCCTTCGTCAAGGTACCCACAAAGTAAAAGGACGTTCTGAAGTTCGTGGCGGTGGACGTAAGCCTTGGAAACAAAAAGGTACAGGTCGCGCTCGTCAAGGTTCAATTCGTTCACCACAATGGAAAGGCGGCGGTATCGTATTTGGTCCAACACCACGGAGCTATGCGTATAAACTGCCTAAGAAAGTTCGCCGCTTGGCGATCAAATCAGCCCTTTCATCCAAAGTGCTTGACAATGACATTATCGTTTTGGACGCTCTTACGTTGAGTACGCCTAAAACTAAAGAATTTGCAGCCATCTTGAGTAACCTCAAAGTGGGACGTAAAGCTTTGATCGTAGCTCCTAGCTATGATGATAATGTAGCTCTTTCCGCACGGAATATTCCAGGCGTGAAATTCGTAGCTGCTGACGGTATTAATGTTCTTGACGTGCTCTCGCACGACAAATTGATCATTACGAAAGAAGCAGTTCAGAAGGTAGAGGAGGTGCTCGCGTAATGAAGGATCCTCGTGATATTGTAAAACGTCCGATTATTACGGAACGTACTGCTGACATGATGAACGACTTGAAATATGTATTTGAAGTCGATATCCGTGCAAACAAAACCGAGATCAAAAAGGCAGTAGAAGCTATTTTCAATGTAAAAGTGAAAAACGTGAACACGCTTCGTGTTCCAGCTAAGCCGAAACGGTACGGACGTTATTCCGGATATACTAGCGAATGGAAAAAAGCGTTTGTAACGCTGACAAAAGACAGCAAAACGCTTGAGTTTTTTGAAACTGTATAATTGAATTTTTGAAGTAAGGAGGGAAACCCAGTGCCAATCAAAAAGTATAAACCAACATCCCCGGCAAGACGGAACATGTCCGTTTCTACATTTGAGGAAATCACCACAAATCAGCCGGAGAAATCGTTGTTGGCCCCGTTGAGCAAACAAGCAGGCCGCAACAACCAAGGTAAAATTACAGTTCGTCACCATGGTGGTGGACACAAACGTAAATACCGTATCATTGACTTCAAACGTACTAAAGATGGAATACCGGGCCGCGTTGCTACGATTGAGTATGACCCGAACCGTACATCCAACATCGCTTTGATTCACTATGCTGATGGTGAGAAACGTTACATCATCGCTCCTAAAGGTTTGAAAGTTGGAGATCAAGTATTCTCCGGACCTGAATCAGACATCAAAATCGGTAACGCACTGCCACTCGAAAACATTCCAGTAGGTACCGTTATCCACAACATCGAGTTGAAACCAGGTAAAGGCGGACAATTGGTTCGTGCTGCTGGTACAGAAGCTCAATTGCTTGGTAAAGAAGAAAAATACGTTTCCGTTCGTCTCTCTTCCGGAGAAGTTCGTCGTATTTTGAAAGTTTGCCGCGCGACAATCGGATCTGTTGGTAACCAAGACCACGAGCTCATCAAAATCGGTAAAGCCGGTCGTAGCCGTTGGTTGGGTAAACGTCCTGAGGTTCGTGGTGTAGTAATGAACCCTAACGATCACCCACACGGTGGTGGTGAAGGTCGTGCTCCAATCGGACGTAAATCGCCAATGTCACCATGGGGTAAACCTACTCTTGGTTACAAAACGCGTAAGAAAAATAAAGCTTCTGATAAATACATCATTCGCCGCCGCACGAAGTAATACACACTGTGCATAACTTCGTGAGGCATCTGCGGATGCATAATAGCTACGTTTGAAGGGAGGATCTCCACATGGGTCGCAGTTTGAAAAAAGGGCCATTCATTGATGGCTACATGCTCAAAAAGGTAGAAGAGATGGAAGCTTCAGGCAAGAAGAACGTAATCAAAACCTGGTCCCGTCGTTCTACAATTTTCCCACAATTCATCGGTCACACATTTGGCGTTTACGACGGTCGTAAACACGTGCCAGTGTATGTAACTGAGGACATGGTCGGACACAAACTGGGTGAGTTCGCTCCAACCCGTACGTACAAAGGCCATACTGATGATGATAAGAAAACAAGAAGATAAATGAACATCTTTAATGTTTGAGAGGAGGTTACACAATGGAAGCAAAAGCACATGCTAAGTTTATCCGGATTGCTCCTCGTAAAGTTCAACTCGTTGTTGACTTGATTCGCGGCAAGCAAGTAGGTGAGGCGGTTGCCATTCTCCGTCACACTCCGAAATCCGCTTCTCCAATCGTTGAGAAGTTGCTTAACTCCGCTATTGCGAATGCGGAACATAACTATTCTTTGGATGTTAACAACTTGGTTATCTCGCAAGCTTACGTGAACCAAGGACCGACAATGAAACGTTTCCGCCCTCGTGCAATGGGACGTGCAAGTCGTATTAACAAACGTACTAGCCACATTACTTTGGTGGTATCTGAGAAGTAGAAGGAGGGGAAATGTGTGGGCCAAAAGGTAAATCCAGTCGGACTCCGTGTCGGAATTATCCGTGACTGGGAATCTAAGTGGTATGCAGGCAAAGACTTCGGTGATCTTTTGATGGAAGACGTGAGAATTCGTGAATTCCTGAAAAATAAATTGAAAGACTCCGCTTTATCTCGTGTAGAAATTGAGAGAGCGGCTAACCGCGTAAACGTAACGATTCACACTGCTAAACCAGGTATGGTTATTGGTAAGGGTGGTTCGGAAGTTGAAAATCTTCGTAACCAAATTACGAAAATTGCTGGCGGTAAAAAAGTACACATCAACATTTCTGAAATTAAGAACCAGGACTTGGACGCTGTTCTTGTAGCTGAAAGCATTGCACAACAATTGGAACGTCGCGTTTCTTTCCGTCGTGCTCTGAAACAAGCAATTCAAAGAACTATGCGCTCCGGTGCTAAAGGTATCAAAACTCAAGTAGGCGGACGTCTTGGCGGTGCTGAGATCGCACGTTCTGAAGGCTACAGCGAAGGAACTGTTCCACTGCACACACTGCGTGCTGACATTGACTATGGTACTGCAGAGGCTCATACTACTTACGGACGTATCGGCGTAAAAGTATGGATCTATCGTGGAGAGGTTCTTCCTACGGCTAAGAAACAAGCTGCTAAGGAAGGAGGCAACTAATCATGTTGGTACCAAAACGTGTAAAACACCGTAAGCAACAACGTGGACATATGAAAGGCCAAGCTAAAGGCGGAACGACTCTGAACTTTGGCGAATACGGTCTGCAAGCTACGGAACCGGCTTGGATTACGAACCGTCAGATCGAAGCGGCTCGTATTGCGATGACTCGTTACATCAAACGTGGTGGTAAAGTTTGGATTAAAATTTTCCCAGACAAACCAATCACTCAAAAGCCTCTCGAGGTTCGGATGGGTAGCGGTAAAGGTAACGTAGAAAAATGGGTTGCAGTAGTGAAACCAGGTAAGATCATGTTTGAACTTGCTGGTGTACCGGAGGAAATTGCACGCGAAGCAATGCGTCTTGCCGCTCACAAACTGCCAATCAAAACGAAGTTCGTGAAACGTGAAGAATTGGGTGGTGAAGCAAATGAAAGCTAGTGAATTTCGCAACCTAACCTCTGCTGAAATTGAGCAAAAGATTGCCGGATTTAAAGAAGAACTCTTTAACCTCCGCTTTCAATTAGCTACCGGTCAGCTGGATAACCCGACTCGCATCCGTGATGTGCGGAAAGAAATAGCTCGTGCTAAAACCATTATCCGTGAGAGAGAATTGGGAATCGGTTAATTAGGGATAGGATGGACAATCCGTCCGTAATCAGGAAGGAGGCCAACAATGAGCGAAGAACGTAACGCACGTAAAGTGCAAACTGGTAAAGTGGTCAGCGATAAAATGGACAAAACAATTGTTGTTGCTGTAGAAACTTACAAAAAACACAACTTGTACCATAAACGCATTAAGGTTACTAAAAAATTCAAAGCACATGACGAAGAAAACACTGCGAAAATCGGTGACACGGTGAAAATCATGGAGACTCGTCCGCTTTCGAAAGATAAACGCTGGAGACTTACTGAAATCGTAGAAAAAGCGGTTATCATCTAATGCTCAGCAGCACTGCTGAAAGGAGGAATACTAAATGATTCAACCATTTACACGTTTGACTGTGGCTGACAACTCCGGTGCGAAGGAACTGATGTGTATCCGCGTACTCGGCGGTACGGGACGTCGTACAGCTCAAATCGGTGATCTGATCGTTTGTTCTGTTAAACAAGCAACACCAGGCGGCGTTGTCAAAAAAGGTGATGTAGTTAGAGCGGTTGTCGTACGTACGAAACGTTCTGTACGTCGTAAAGACGGTTCCTACATCGGTTTTGATGAAAATGCAGCGGTTGTTGTAAAAGACGACAGAAGCCCACGTGGAACACGTATTTTCGGACCAGTTGCTCGCGAACTTCGCGATAAAGACTTCATGAAAATCGTTTCCTTGGCTCCAGAAGTTATCTAAAGCTTAATCTCGTGATGTTAGAAACAGGAGGTGTACGAAATGCCAAGAGTGAAAAAAGTTCTGGAATCCCATAACAACAAACTTCACGTTAAAAAGGAAGATACGGTTATGGTGATCAGCGGTAAAGACAAAGGTAAAAAAGGCCGTGTCATCGCTGCTTATCCTCGTGAGAACCGCGTCCTTGTGGAAGGTGTTAACATGGTGAAAAAACACCAGAAGCCTAACCAGCAAAATCCGCAAGGCGGCATTATCGAGAAGGAAGCTCCGATTCACGTTTCCAACGTAATGCACATCGATCCGAAGAGCGGAAAAGTAACCCGTGTAGGTTACAAAGTTTTGGATAACGGTAAGAAAGTGCGCGTTGCTAAACGTTCCGGAGAAATTATCGACTAATTGAACCGAATGAGAAAGGAGGGCTATGATTCATGGCATCAAGAATGAAAGAACGTTACCTGCAAGAAATCGCTCCTGCTTTGATGCAGAAGTTTAACTATACAACGGTAATGCAAGTGCCGAAAATCGAGAAAATCGTTATCAACATGGGTGTGGGCGACGCTGTCCAAAACTCTAAAGTGTTGGATTCCGCAGTAAGCGATTTGCAACTGATCGCAGGTCAAAAACCTGTAATCACTCGTGCTAAAAAATCTATCGCAGGTTTCAAACTGCGTGAGAATATGCCTATCGGTGTGAAAGTAACATTACGCGGTGAGCGTATGTACTACTTCCTAGATAAATTGCTCAACGTAACGCTTCCTCGTGTCCGCGACTTCCGCGGTGTATCGAGTAAAGCTTTCGATGGACGTGGTAACTACACACTGGGTCTGAAAGAGCAACTGATCTTCCCAGAGATCGAGTATGATAAAGTTGATAAAGTCCGCGGTATGGATATTGTCATCGTAACAACGGCGAAAACAGACGAAGAGTCCCGCGAATTGCTCACGCAAATGGGAATGCCTTTCGTTAAGTAATGTTGGCATAACGTTTCCGGGTGTCTGGAAAGACTCCCTTTTCTCCGAAATTATTTAGGAGGTGTCAGGCTAAGTGGCAAAAACTTCGATGAAAGTTAAACAACAACGTACACCTAAGTTTAAAGTACGTGCATATACACGCTGTGAGCGTTGCGGACGTCCACATTCGGTCCTGCAAAAGTTCAAAATTTGCAGAATTTGTTTCCGTGAATTAGCTTATAAAGGCCAGATCCCTGGCGTGAAAAAAGCAAGCTGGTAAAAAGTCCTGAACGGGAAGGAGGTTAACTCACAATGACTATGTCTGATCCAATTGCAGATATGCTTACTCGTATTCGTAACGCGAACACTGTTCGTCACGAAACGGTAGAAATGCCTGCTTCGACAATGAAAAAACAAATCGCCGATATCCTGAAGCGTGAAGGTTTCATCCGTGACGCTGAAGTTATCGATGATAACAAACAAGGGATTATCCGTGTTTTCCTGAAATACGGTCAAAATAACGAGCGCGTTATCACTGGTCTGAAAAGAATCAGTAAACCTGGTCTTCGTGTTTACACGAAAAGCAACGAAGTACCTCGTGTACTTGGTGGCCTGGGAATCGCGATCATCTCGACATCTAAAGGTATCATGACGGACAAAGAAGCTCGTCAATCGAAATCCGGCGGAGAAGTCGTTTGCTACGTTTGGTAATATAACGTCACAAGATAGGAGGTGCAACATATGTCTCGTATTGGTCGCAAACCAATCACAGTACCAAGTGGTGTAGACATCACCCTGGACAACACCGTTATTACGGTAAAAGGACCTAAAGGAACTTTGACTCGTGAGCTTCATAAAGACATGAAGGTTACAGTTGAAAATAACGAAATCACAGTTGTGCGTCCTTCCGATAACAAAACTCACCGTTCTTTGCACGGCACAACGCGTAGCGTTGTAAACAATATGGTGAGCGGCGTTACTGAAGGATTCGCGAAATCTCTGGAATTGGTTGGGGTCGGATATCGTGCAAGCAAATCCGGAGATAAAATCGTTCTGAACGTTGGTTACTCTCACCCGGTTGAAATTACACCGGAAGCGGGAATTGAATTCGAAGTACCTTCGAATACAAAAATCATCGTTCGCGGAATTGACAAAGAGCGTGTAGGTGCTTACGCTGCTAAAATCCGTTCCGTACGTGAACCTGAGCCATACAAAGGTAAAGGTATTAAATATGAAGGCGAGCGTATCATCCGTAAGGAAGGTAAAGCCGGTAAGAAGAAATAAGATTTCTCTTACCGCCTTTGCGCGGCTTTCGGCTTGCTTGCTTCGTGTGTTTCTAATATACCCCGTGGCTTCTGCTTTGAAGCCAGCGAGGTAACCTGAAAGGAGTGAATCTTTGAGATGATTACGAAACCAGATAAAAATAAGGCTCGTCTGAAAAGACACCTTCGTGTTCGTAAGAAAATCCAAGGAACGGCAGCACGTCCTCGTTTGAACGTATTCCGTTCTGGTAAACATATGTATGCTCAAATCATCGATGATGTTGCTGGTGTAACAATCGCTTCCGCGTCTACCGTAGACAAAGAATTGAGCACTGACATCAAAAATGGTGCATCTGTTGAATCAGCTCGTAAAGTTGGCGAACTCGTTGCTAAACGTGCTAAAGACAAAGGTGTTTCCAACATCGTATTTGACCGTAGCGGTTATCTGTACCATGGTCGTATCGCAGCATTGGCTGAAGCGGCTCGTGAAGCAGGACTTGAGTTTTAAGATATTTTTCAAAAGGAGGTTAACGACTTGCGTGTAGATCCGAATACTTTGGAACTGACTGAAAGAGTTGTAAATATTAATCGCGTAGCTAAAGTAGTAAAAGGCGGACGCCGTTTCAGCTTTAGCGCACTGGTTGTAGTCGGCGACGGCAACGGCTGGGTTGGAGCTGGTATCGGTAAAGCGGGCGAAGTACCTGATGCAATTCGCAAAGGTATTGAAGACGCTAAGAAAAACCTTGTACACGTTCCACTCGTAGGAACATCGATTCCTCACTTGGTAACAGGTAAGTTCGGCGCAGGACGCGTGCTGTTGAAACCAGCATCTGAAGGTACTGGTGTTATCGCTGGTGGTCCTGTACGTGCGGTTCTCGAACTTGCTGGTGTAGGTGACATTTTGACAAAATCTCTGGGTTCTTCGAATTCCATGAACATGGTCAATGCGACTTTGGAAGGTTTGTCCCGTTTGAAGCGTGCTGAAGACGTGGCTAAACTGCGCGGAAAATCCGTCGAAGAGCTTCTGGGTTAAGGAGGGAATTCTCATGGCTAAATTAGAAATTACCCTCGTCCGCAGCTTGATCGGACGTCCGGAGACGCAAAGAACAACTGTGAAAACATTGGGTTTGCGCAAAATCAATAGCAAAGTGGTACAAAACGATAATCCTGCCATCCGTGGTATGATTAACAAAGTAAGCCACTTGGTTGCTGTTAAAGAAGTAGAAGCTTAATAACGGGTTAATCCCACAAATCTTTAAGGAGGTGCAACGAACGATGAAGTTACATGAGCTTTCACCATCTCCTGGATCCCGCAAAGAACGTAAACGTCTTGGTCGCGGTCCAAGTAGTGGTACAGGTAAAACATCAGGTCGCGGTCACAAAGGACAAAATTCTCGTTCTGGCGGTGGAGTTCGTCCAGGCTTCGAAGGTGGACAAAATCCATTGTATCGTCGCTTGCCAAAACGTGGTTTTGTAAACCCAACTCGCAAAGAATATGCAGTTGTGAATACTGAAGACCTGAACAGTTTTGCTGCGGGTACTGAAGTAACTCCAGAATTCTTGATGACGAATGGCGTAGTTAAAAACGCTAAATCCGGAATCAAAATCCTGGGTAACGGTGATGTCACTGTGAAGCTGACTGTTAAAGCTAACAAGTTTTCTCAATCTGCTATTGAGAAAATTGAAGCTGCCGGCGGTACAACTGAGGTGATTTAATGTTCAAGACCCTAAAGAATATCTGGCGGGTTGAGGATCTGCGCAAAAGGGTATTATTTACCCTTTTTGTACTGATCATTTACCGCATCGGCTCCTTTGTCCCCGTGCCGGGAGTTAACAAAGATGTGTTCGAAGCGACAAATTCTGCGGGTAAAGAAGTTTTTGGACTTCTCAATACGTTCTCGGGTGGAGCGCTCTTCCAGTTCTCGATATTTGCGCTCGGGATCGTGCCTTACATCACTGCGTCTATCATAGTACAGTTGCTTTCCATGGACGTTATTCCTAAATTAGCGGAGTGGGCAAAGCAAGGTGAACAAGGTAAGAAGAAATCTGCACAGTTAACCCGTTATTTAACCATCGGGCTGGCATTGATTCAAGCGTTTGGTACGTCGATCGGATTCAACCGCTTGTACAATACAGAGATGGTGCCTAACGCTACATTTGCAGATTATATCTTGATCGCGATTGTACTTACGGCCGGCACTTCATTCCTGATGTGGCTTGGTGAGCAGATCACCGAGAAGGGCATAGGAAACGGAATTTCGATCTTGATCTTTGCGGGTATCCTATCTACGGTACCTAACATTATCAAACAAACGGTCGAATCTGACTTCATTCAACCTGACCAACTGTTTATGAATATTCTTAAAGGTGTTATCATCGCAATTGTTATTGTGTTGATCATCATAGGAGTCATTTACATTCAGCAGGCGATTCGGAAGATTCCGGTACAGTACGCTAAACGTGTCGTAGGTAACAAAATGTACGGTGGACAGAATACACATATCCCGCTGAAAATTAATGCAGCAGGTGTTATCCCTGTCATCTTTGCTTCATCGCTGTTGATGTTCCCAACGATCATCGCCAACTTCTGGGCAGATCGCCTCTGGGCACAGTGGATCGGACAGAACCTGACTACACACAAACCTCTGGGTATGTTGCTGTATGTCGTGATGATCTTCGGTTTCACATTCTTCTATACTTTCGTACAGATGAATCCACAGCAGATGGCTGATAATATGAAAAAGAACGGCGGTTACATCCCAGGCATTCGCCCGGGTAAAGCAACCGAGAAATATCTGACCCGTGTCATGACTCGTTTGACAATGGCCGGAGCCATCTTCTTGGCAGTCATTTCCGTTCTGCCTGTATTCTTAGGGGCACTTTCTGGTTTGCCTCAATCTGCGCAAATTGGAGGAACATCCCTCCTGATCGTTATCGGTGTTGCGCTGGATACGATGAAGCAAATCGAAAGCCAATTGATCAAACGCCACTACAAAGGTTTTATCAATAAATAGGCAATAGGTACCGGTCGAGTGAAGATTTACTTGCCGGCACCTATTGTGCTGTTTGTTGATGTAGGGTAGTCTTGGAGGGAGTGACATAACGTGAACATCCTATTCATGGGCCCTCCGGGGGCAGGAAAAGGAACGCAAGCAGACGTCATCGTGAAAGAGTTCGGTATTCCCCATATTTCAACAGGCGATGCATTTCGTCTCGCGATCAAACAGGGAACTCCCATTGGCATGAAAGCCAAGGAATATATGGATCAAGGATTGCTTGTACCAGATGATGTAACCATTGGCATCGTTGAAGAACGTTTGCAGCAGCCTGACTGCAGAGAAGGTTTTCTCTTGGACGGATTTCCAAGAACCCTTTCCCAAGCAGAAGCGCTCGATGGCATTCTGGATAGATTGAACTCAGGTCTCGATCATGTAATCAACCTGAAAGTGGATCGCAACAAATTGCTGGCTCGTTTGACGGGTCGTCGAATTTGTAAAAACTGTGGTTCCACTTATCATGTGGTATTCAATCCGCCTAAGCAGGAAGGTATTTGTGATAAATGCGCTGGTGAGTTGTATCAACGCTCTGATGATAATGAAGAGAGTGTAGGTACACGACTGGACGAGTATATCAACAAAACAGCACCACTCCTCACGTTCTATGAGACTAAAGGTCTTCTTCGTCAAATGAACGGAGAACAGGATATCGATCAAGTTTCTCAAGAAATCGTGTCCTTACTGAGAGGTTAATTGATGATCATTGGTAAGTCCGAAACGGAACTGGGCTTGATGAGGGAAGCAGGGAGAATTGTTGCGGAAACGCATCGTCTCTTGGCAGAGCATATCGCTCCCGGTATTACGACTGGAGAACTTGACCATATGGCTGATCAATATATCCGCAGTCAAGGAGCTGTGCCGTCTTTCAAAGGTTATAACGGTTTCCCTGCCAGTGTGTGCGCTTCAGTAAATGAAGAGTTGGTACATGGATTTCCCGGCAAACGCAAGTTGAACGAGGGCGATATCGTTACGTTTGACATTGGCGCGCAGTACCAGGGGTATCATGGAGATTCCGCCTGGACTTATCCGGTCGGCCGTATTTCCGAAGAAGCCCGTCGTCTTCTGGACGTTACCGAGGCTTCGTTATACGCAGGTCTGGCGCTGGTAAAACCGGACGTTCGCTTGTTTACAATATCTCATGCGATTCAGAAATATATTGAAGATGAAGGGTTCTCCGTAGTTCGTGAATATGTCGGTCACGGCATAGGCGCAGATCTGCACGAAGAACCACAGATTCCGAACTATGGTCTTCCCGATCGGGGACCACGGCTTAAAGCGGGCATGGTGCTGGCCATAGAGCCGATGGTTAACGTAGGTAGACGGTATGTGAAAACGTTGGAAGATAACTGGACTGTCGTCACGGTTGATGGTAAGTTATGTGCCCACTTTGAACACACCGTAGCAGTTACACCAGATGGTATGGAAATTTTCACGAAACTGAATGCGTAGGTGATGAGGCATGAACAGTCAGTCTAATCCGCAGCTCGGTCAACTTGTGAAGATCCGTAAAGGCCGCAATGCGGACCAAGCCGCAGTAATTGTTGCTATAGCGGACGGTAAGTTCGTATATATTGCGGATGGAGACAAACGTAAGTTTGATCAACCAAAGAAGAAGAATCTTCTTCATCTTGAACTCCAGCCCATGATTAGCAGCGAGGTTGTGAACAGTTTAAACGAGAGTGGTCGGGTGACAAATGGAAAGCTCCGTTACGCGGTTCATTCATTTCTGGAATCCACCAACATTCAAGCTGAAGAGAAAGGAGACTGACTAATGGCCAAGGAAGATGTCATTGAAGTGGAAGGTACGGTTCTCGAACCGCTACCGAATGCAACATTCAAGGTTGAGCTTGAGAACGGTCATCAAATTCTCGCTCACGTTTCCGGAAAACTGCGGATGCACTTTATCCGTATCCTGACTGGAGACAAAGTAGTTGTTCAGTTGTCGCCTTATGATTTAACAAAAGGTCGCATAACTTACCGTAAATAGTAGTAGACAGTTGCAATGAACTGTGAAGCTTATGTAGCGGGTTTTGCCCGGCAAAACTTGCGAAAGCTTCGAAGCCGGTTTTACAATAGTAGAACAAGGTCAATGCTTACGAAGAGGGTTTTGCTTAGCAAAACTTTGAGGAGGTAATTCACATGAAGGTAAGACCTTCGGTCAAGCCGATTTGCGAAAAATGCAAAGTCATTCGCCGCAAAGGGAATGTTATGGTTATCTGTGAAAATCCGAAACACAAACAAAAACAAGGTTAAAGAAGGGGGTGTAGCGTAAAATGGCACGTATAGCTGGTGTGGATTTGCCACGTGATAAGCGCGTTGAGATCGCCTTGACTTATATTTTCGGAATCGGTAAAACGACTTCCCAGAAAATTCTGAGCACAACAGGCATCAATCCGGACACTCGTGTTCGTGATTTGACGGAAGATGAAGTCAGCAAATTGCGTGAAAGTATCGATAAAGAGGTCAAAGTAGAAGGTGACCTGCGTCGAGAAATCTCTTTGAATATTAAACGTTTGACGGAGATCGGTTGTTACCGTGGAGTTCGTCATCGTCGTGGTCTGCCTGTTCGTGGACAACGTACGAAAACGAATGCTCGTACTCGTAAAGGTCCTCGTCGTACAGTAGCGAACAAGAAGAAATAATAAGGGGGGATAAGAGAAAATGGCTAAACCGAAAAAAGTCGTACGTACTAAACGTCGTGACCGTAAGAATATTGAATCTGGCGTGGCGCATATCCGTTCCACTTTCAATAACACTATCGTTACTATTACGGATCCTCACGGAAACGCAATTTCGTGGGCAAGCTCCGGCGGCCTCGGATTCAGAGGTTCCCGTAAATCGACTCCGTTTGCTGCACAAATGGCTGCTGAGACTGCTGCCAAAGCTGCAATGGAACATGGGATGAAAGCCGTTGAGGTTATGGTTAAAGGACCAGGCGCAGGCCGTGAAGCAGCGATCCGCTCTTTGCAAGCTGCTGGTCTTGAAGTTAACCTGATCAAAGACGTAACTCCAGTCCCGCATAACGGATGCCGTCCTCCAAAACGTCGTCGTGTCTAATGAGATTTGCCCCTGCGTGTGGTATATTTCCGGCACAATCTGCTAATAATGGTTGTTTAGGCATACTACTACATGTTTTCGCAAGAGAAGGTAAATGTTTCATAGAGGACCGACGTTTTGAAGGAGGGGTATTGCAGTGATTGAAATCGAAAAGCCGAAAATTGAGACGGTAGACGTCAACGATGATGGCACCTATGGGAAATTCGTAGTAGAACCGCTTGAGCGCGGATACGGTACGACGCTTGGAAACTCGCTTCGCCGAATCTTGCTCTCGTCACTGCCGGGTGCGGCAGTGTCTTCGGTTCAAATCGATGGCGTTCTGCATGAATTTGCTACAGTTCCTGGCGTAATGGAAGATGTAACGGAGGTTATTCTTAACCTGAAAGCTTTGTCGCTTAAGATTCATTCAGACGAGGAGAAAGTGCTCGAGATTGATGCTGAAGGCGAAGGAGCAATTACGGCTGGAGATATCCGTGCTGACTCCGATGTGGAAATTCTTAACCCGGATTTGCATATTGCTACGCTCGGACCAGGTTCGAGACTTCACATGCGTATTTTTGCCAATCGCGGTCGCGGCTACGTCCAGGCAGATCGGAATAAACGCGATGACCAGCCGATCGGCGTCATCCCAGTCGATTCCATCTTCACCCCGATCAGTCGCGTTAACTACGCTGTGGAAAATACGCGTGTCGGTCAAGTGACCAACTATGACAAGCTCACGTTGGAAGTTTGGACTGATGGAAGTATTCGTCCTGAAGAGGCTGTAAGCCTTGGCGCTAAAATTTTGACTGAGCATTTGATGCTCTTCGTGGGTCTTACAGACGAAGCGAAAGATGCAGAAATCATGGTCGAAAAAGAAGAAGACAAAAAAGAAAAAGTACTCGAAATGACGATCGAAGAGCTGGATCTCTCTGTTCGTTCCTACAACTGCCTCAAACGTGCCGGTATTAATACCGTGCAAGAGCTGACTACGAAAACGGAAGAAGACATGATGAAAGTCCGTAACCTCGGACGCAAGTCTTTGGAAGAAGTTCAAGAGAAGCTTGAGGAACTTGGTTTGGGACTCCGTACAGAAGAATAGACAGCCGAGTGCTTGAAGTGAAGGAGGGAAAACAATGGCATACCAAAAGTTGGGCCGTAATTCCAGCGCACGTAAAGCTTTGTTCCGTGACCTGGTAACCGACCTGTTCTTATACGAACGCATTCAGACAACTGAAGCGAAAGCAAAAGAGGTTCGCTCTATTGCTGAAAAACTGATCACTAAAGCGAAAAAGGGAGATCTTCATGCCCGTCGCCAAGTGGCAGCTTATGTTCGCCGCGAAACTATCGATGGTGAGCAAGATGCAATCCAAAAACTGTTTAGCGAATTGTCCGGTCGTTACGCTGAGCGTCCAGGTGGATACACTCGTATCTTGAAACTGGGACCTCGTCGTGGTGACGCAGCGCCAATGGTTTACTTGGAACTGGTAGACCGCGCGTAAAACAGATGAGATGAGGAAAGGGGACAGAATCAACGATTCTGGATTAACCCTTTTTTTCTCTTCATTTCGTAATTCGTGCTGTAATAGAAGCTCCGTAAGGGGCTTCTTTTGCTGTTCGGGATAGGGATATGTATAGTATGGAACAAAGGTGTGGTATTAATGCGGAACTTATGTATGACGTTAACTTATGATGGCACTGCCTATTACGGCTTCCAAGTACAGCCGGGTGGGAATACCATTCAGGATCATCTTGAAGATGCGATTCGTGCTTTAACCGGTGAGAAGGTTAAAATTACAGGTTCAGGCCGAACAGATGCAGGTGTTCACGCCCGCAGACAAATCTTCAATTTTCCTACGGAGTCCCAGATCCCGATTGAACGTTGGTGTATTGCACTCAACTCCAGACTACCCTCCGATATTGTCGTTATTGATGCGATTGAAGTTTCGGCTGATTTTCATTCTCGGTATGCAGCGAAAAAGAAAACGTATCGTTATACAGTCAATGCGAATCAATTTCCGGATGTATTCAACAGAAGACTGCAGTATCATCATCATGCGAAGCTTGATATTATGGCAATGCAGGAGGGCCTACGACATTTCATAGGGACGTATGATTTTACCTCTTTTGCTTCACGCAAGTCTCAGAAAGAGAATCATGTCCGTTCGGTATACGAAGCATGGATGGAAGTGGACCGATCAATGTGCAGAGACCATCCGCGCGATCAGGGTGTCATTCACATTTATGTGAGTGGTAACGGCTTTTTGCAGCATATGGTTCGTATCATTGTAGGGACACTGCTGGAGATCGGAGAGGGCAAACGGAAAGCCTCTGATGTACCAAATATGATTGCTGCATGTAATCGATCTGCTGCAGGACCTACTGCAGTTAGCTGCGGTTTAATGCTCTGGGATCTTGAATACAAAAAAGATTAAATTTGGTGAGTGAAAAGCTTAATTAACACTTGCGATTTAATCGCCTATCATGTAATATAAAAGTTGTGTTTTCTTAATGGCTTTCCCACAGCCCCAATTAAGAGGTTCACATCAAATTTACAATCCATCAACACCTAAAGTTATAACTTAACGAACGAAGATAAATGAAAATGATGATTTTGAACATTTTAAGGAGGAACTTTTCATGCGTACTACGTACATGGCGAAGCCTAACGAAGTTGAGCGCCAATGGCACATCATTGATGCTGAAGGCAAAACCCTCGGACGTTTGGCGAGCGAAGCAGCAGCTTTGATTCGCGGCAAACACAAGCCACAATTCACTCCACATGTGGACACTGGCGATTTCGTTGTTATCATCAATGCTGAGAAAATCGTATTGACTGGTAAGAAAATGCAAGGTAAAAAATACTACCGTCACTCAATGCACCCAGGTGGTTTGAAAGTAACTACAGCTGAAGAGATGGTTAAAAACAAACCTGAGCGTATGTTGGAATTGGCTGTTCGCGGTATGCTTCCTAAAACTCGCATGGGCGAGAAAATGAAGTTGAGACTTAAAGCGTACAGAGGCACTGAGCATCCACATGCAGCACAAAAACCAGAAGTTTACGAACTTCGCGGTTAATTAAAAGGAGGACAGTTTCATGGCACAAGTACAATACTATGGGACAGGTCGTCGTAAACATTCGGTAGCACGTGTTCGCCTTGTACCGGGTGAAGGACGCATTGTCATCAATAAACGTGATATTAATGAATACTTCGGTTTGGAAACACTCAAACTGATCGTAAAACAACCACTGAACTTGACAGAAACACTCAACAACTATGACGTTCTTGTTATTGCTCATGGTGGCGGAATCTCCGGCCAAGCCGGCGCAATCCGTCATGGTATCTCCCGCGCTCTGCTCAAAGCAGATCCGGAATACCGTGCATCCCTGAAAAAAGCAGGATTCCTGACTCGTGACCCACGTATGAAAGAACGTAAAAAATACGGTCTTAAAGCGGCTCGTCGCGCACCTCAGTTCTCCAAACGTTAATATTAAAAGCCTTTGGCCTCGGTCAAAGGCTTTTTTATATATTCATGATTATTACGCCATATATTATATTAGTTTATGCGATAGCTCTTATATCTCTGATGTCTCTCCCCAAGCTTCTGCATTTTTCCTTCATTGCCTTTTCAATGTGCCCTTAATGTCCCTCAATACAGTCCTATAATATGTACGTTAATACATCCACATTTTACTGAACCTCTCTAATCGTTTAGATCATTGAATATGCTCATACCCATCGCTCACCACTCACCACACATTTTATAACAGCTCTTTTATAATCATCGATTAGAACTCATGCGTGATTTCTTGAATGCACTCGGCTTACTGTTTTTGCACTTAATTCTTTATTGCAAACCTTATCAGTATTTCTTATGGAAACGATAAAAGTCCCTTACATATCAACAGCTAAAATTCGCAACGTTGCTCCCCTTAAAACTTTAGCTTTTCTTCCTTCATTTTCAATCACCTAGTGATTTTTGGATGTTGTTCTTGACGACAAGAACTGTCCAAACCCAGTAACAGCAAAGGTTTTCCGGGCTAAGAGATGTATTTTTACTTGCCTAGTGACCTGGGCCAACATCATTGTTTTTATCTCATTAACAGAGAAATGGATAAATTGAACCAAAATATTGTTTGAGAGCGACGATTAAAAATGGACAAAAACTGATTTATTTTACCATATGGCAGGCATTGACATCCCCAACGAAAGATTTATACTAAACATAATTCATATTAGATTAGTCGGCTTTAAGATGTATTGAATTGCAGAATGGGGGAAATTTACAGATGAACTTGTTGGAGAAAGAAGATTTGGCACGGACGAAGGCAGAGGAACTGGAACATGCTAGTCCAGAGGATATTATTCGGTATGCTATTGAAACATTCCCAAATATCACTTTTGCATGTAGCTTTGGTGCAGAAGATGTTGTACTTGTAGATATGTTGCAGAAAATCAGCCCATCCACAGATATTTTTTATTTGGATACAGATTTTCACTTTAAAGAAACATACGAAACACGTGATAAGATGCAGGAGAACTACAACCTTGAATTTGTACGCGTGTCACCTAAGATTACTCCGGAAGAGCAGGCAGCTGAGCACGGTGAAGAGTTGTGGAAGTCTGATCCCAATGGGTGCTGTAACATTCGCAAAGTCGAACCGTTAACACGTATTCTTTCTCAGTATGATGCATGGATTACAGGTATTCGTAGAGATCAAGCACCAACTCGTGCAAACTCGAAGAAGGTTGAATATGATTCTAAATTTGGCCTGATGAAGTTTAATCCGATTGCGCACTGGACGACTGAGGATGTATGGCAATATATTCGTGACAATAACGTTGTATATAATCCCCTTCATGATCAGAACTACCCAAGTATTGGTTGTGAGCATTGCACACGTCAAGTTATGCCTGGAGAGGACCCACGTGCCGGACGCTGGTCTGGTAATGATAAAACGGAATGTGGCCTTCATAAATAATAGTTATACAAGGAGCTGACAAGATGACATCGATTCTGCCTCATGGAGGTACGCTGGTTCAGCGTATCGTACAAGGAGAAGAACGGGAGCAGTTGTTGCAAGACAGTAAAAACTTATCCTCTTTGCTTATTAATACTTGGACGATATCAGATTTGGATCTGATTGGTGTGGGTGCGTTCTCACCACTAGAAGGTTTCTTGAATGAGGAAGATTACCTCTCGGTGGTGTCTCGCATGCGTCTCGCCGATGGAACAGTCTGGAGTATACCAATCACACTTGCTGTTGACGATCAACAAGCCGCATCCCTCCAGATTGGTGAACGTGTGAAACTTGTTGGTGATCAAGATGGAGTCACATATGGATTGCTTGAAGTCCAAAGTATATACCAGGTGGATCAGGGTGAAGAAGCCCGGCGTGTATTCAAAACAGATGATCCCGAGCACCCGGGTGTTAAAAAACTGTTGGAGCGTCCTGCAACATACGTAGGAGGTCCAATCCAAGTGTTGAATCGTCCAAAACCTTCGAAATTCGAAGAATTCTATTATGATCCTGCAGATACCCGGAAGATTTTTCAGGAGAAGGGTTGGAAGACGGTAGTTGGTTTTCAGACACGTAATCCGGTCCATCGGGCTCATGAGTACATCCAGAAGAGTGCTATGGAGATTGTCGACGCACTTTTCCTGAACCCGCTCGTTGGAGAGACGAAGTCGGACGATGTTCCCGCAGATGTTCGGATGAAGAGTTATCTGGTATTACTGGAGAACTATTACCCGGCTGATCGTGCGTTCCTTGGTGTGTTCCCCGCAGCGATGCGGTATGCCGGTCCACGTGAAGCTATTTTCCATGCGATGGTTCGCAAAAATTACGGATGTACCCACTTTATTGTCGGTCGTGACCATGCCGGTGTGGGTGATTATTATGGAACATATGAAGCACAGGAGATCTTTACTAACTTTACGGCAGAGGAACTGGGGATCACACCGCTGTTCTTCGAACATAGTTTCTTCTGTACCAAATGTGGAAACATGGCATCCAGCAAAACTTGTCCACATGATAAAGAACACCATATGGCGCTTTCCGGCACCAAAGTACGCGGTTTGCTCCGTGACGGCCAGTGCCCTCCACCTGAATTTACACGTCCTGAGGTAGCTGAGGTGCTGATTGAAGGAATGGCGGAGCAAGTCCGGTCCTAGCGGTATATTTGTCCATCTTGTCCCATATAGATGATTAGAATCATTTATAGGGACGAGGTGGTTTTTTTATGCGTGAAAATATGGGGAAGCACTTTGTAGTCTGGATCCGGTTAAAAACAATCAAAAGGGTCATGCTGAGCCTCTGTCTGCTGGCCATGTTAGTGGCGGTAATGTCCTATGAACTGCCTTCCGCAAAGACGTCAGGTTATTGGAGTTTGCCGATGGCGGGTAAAGTCATTGCTATTGATGCAGGACACGGAGGTCCAGATGGAGGAGCAGTAAGTAAACAGGGGGTTATTGAAAAAGATATCAACCTGTCTATCGCCCTGTATGTGAGAGATTATTTGCAGCAGGCAGGGGCCTTAGTGGTGATGACACGAGAAATAGACACCGATCTGGCGGAATCGGACACCAAGGGGTACTCCAAACGCAAGACGGAAGATCTGAAACAAAGAGTACGGCGGATAGAGGATAAGCAAGCGGATCTCTTTATTAGCATTCACATGAACAGTGTCCCTTCCAACCGATGGAGTGGAGCGCAGGTTTTCTATACAACGAACCATCCGGATAACGAAGGTTTGGCTAATCTGCTTCAACAAGAGATGGTTCGTAATCTGGAGAATACAGATCGAATCGCCAAAACGGTGAATACGGTTTATCTGTTACAGGCTCTGAAGATCCCTTCAGCGTTGGTAGAAGTGGGTTTCCTTTCTCATCCGGAAGAGGCACGTATGCTTGCCGACGAAGCTTATCAACGCAAGGTAGCGGCTTCGATCTATAATGGGATTCTCAGATATTCCTCAGGAGAACGGCCTAAAAGTTAGTCAGAACAAGAAAGGTAATGATATAATTGGATCAGCATACCTAATTACATGCCAATAGATAAAGCTGAGGTGCTGTCTGATGTTATCAAAAGAACAGATACTTGAACTATTACAGCCATTACAAGAACCGCAATTGGGAGTAAGTCTGACCGAACTGGAATGGGTTCGAGATATTATGGTGAAAGAAAATCATGTGGCTCTGACCATAGTGACACTGGAAAATCGACCTGAGGATACAACAGCCTTGAGTGATGCAGCGCGTAATCTGTTGTCCCAGCACGGACTGAAGGATGTACATATTCGTGTGCGTGCAGCTTCTGAGCATGATCGTGAGAGCCTGAATATGGGACAACCCGATGATGAGCCAGATCGGGACGAAGTGCTCGTAAAAGGTCACGCAGCGGGTCTAGATGGACATGAGTTGTTAAGTCCTGAATCAGGTGTTCGTTTTATTGCTGTGGCCAGTGGTAAAGGTGGCGTTGGTAAATCAACGGTAACCGTTAATCTCGCTGCAGCATTGGCACGTCAAGGCAAGAAAGTGGGCTTGATTGATGCGGATATCTATGGCTTCAGTGTACCCGACATGATGGGGATTGAAGAATATCCGGTCGTGGAAGATGGCGTTATTCAACCGGTTGAACGTTTTGGCGTCAAAGTTATGTCGATGGGCTTCTTTATTCGGGAGAACAACCCGGTAATCTGGCGTGGACCCATGCTGGGTCGGATGCTGCGTCAATTCTTTACGGATGTCCAGTGGGGCGAATTGGATTATATATTACTGGATCTGCCACCAGGTACGGGAGATGTTGCTTTGGATGTGCATCAGATGTTGCCACAGAGCAAGGAAATCATCGTTACCACGCCGCATGCAACAGCAGCTTTTGTCGCAGCACGTGCGGGGGCGATGGCCATTCAGACCGATCATGAGTTACTTGGTGTGGTTGAGAATATGGCTTATTATGAGTGTGGCAGTTGCGGAGAGAAGGATTATGTTTTTGGTCGTGGAGGCGGGGGAAGACTTGCGGAAAGTCTGCATACAAGCTTGCTTGCCCAGATTCCATTAGGCACGCCGGATAATCATCCTTCTGAGCCTGATTTCTCACCTTCTGTTTACAAAGCAGATTCCCGTATAGGGGCTATCTACGATGAAGTTGCCCGGTCCATTGAATCCAAATTCTAATGGCATGAGTGTTATATATACAAATAAAGCCTGCGTCCATTCGGATGCAGGCTTTTCAGTTTCTGTAATATACCAACATCTACTGTTTATGAACCTCCACCGCTGCCAGAATCTCCACTTCCACCATCTCCGCCATCACTGCCACCTTCGCCCTGACCCTCTTGCTGTCCGCCTTGCTCTTCCCCCTGTTTTCCGCCACTTTCCACTTTGGGTTGCAATTCGTCCTGTACTACCTTCTTGAGCAAAGTGAGTACTTCCATTCGGAACAACGGGTTTTGCATCACTTCCTGCATGACAGTCATCGTCTGTTTACGATAATCGGGAGTCTTCGTCATATCCATGAACATCTTGGATACCTCAGGTGACTTCATGATGTCTCCAACAGATTTTTGATACGTGGGATCTTTAATCAATTGCATATGAAGTTGTTTGCTTTGGGCGTTGATCACTTTGGCGAATTCCCCGGCAAACTGTGGATCTGTCATGATCTTTTCGAATTCCTTCTGGTATTCGGGAGCTGTGATGGTGTCTTTTACTGCAATGCGTATTTGTTCTGAAGATTGCACAGGCATTAACATTTTCATACCAATGGTTCCCGAACCACCACCCGATCCGCCGCCACCTTCTTCTGAACCGCCGCTTTCACCGCTGGATGAGCTTTGACCGGTAAGAGCTTCCTCCACCGCTTTCTTGCCTTCGTCACTTTTCAAAATATCTACAACCATTGTTTTCATCTCTTTATAACTGCCCTGAGGAGGCGAAGAACTCTGATCTGAACCGCAGCCGGCAAGCATGACGGATAGCCCCAGTACGACACAGCATAGCTGCCACAAAGGCCGTTTCATGTGTACAATCCCTCCTTGATTAGATACTGGATGTAGTATGTGATGGGAAAGGGGGAAATATGTTGAGCAATGATGGTTTTTTGCTGAGAAGGTTGGTAAAATAAACACTCGGGGGTGGAAAACTTTTGAATTTACGTAAATGGTTTTTCCTGTTTTGGACAGCCTTGCTTATTGGGGCCGCGGGAGCATTCGGTACAGGATTGATTATGATGCTGGTGAACGGGGAGAAAACAAATGGATTGAATGATTTTCTTCTGTATCTTTTGATCTTATTTGGATCAGGGGTTATGATCAGCGTGTATTCACAAATGGGTTTCTTTGCATATCTGATATTGAATTATATGGGTAAAGGTGTATTTCCAAAGCGCGGTTGGCAGATCGTGCAGATTGTACTAACGGTGTTAGCCCTGCTTGACGTGATGTTTTTACGCTTGTTTGTTGGGGGAGACCGAGAGCGCATATCTGATATTGTGTTAGGTATCATTATTTTGGCAGCAGCAATTGTTACCGCTTACGTTAAAGTAAAGCTGACTCATATCTCCGCGCTAGTACCCACACTCTTTTTCATGATTGCCGTCACCATAGTGGAGACGATCGGCGTATTACGTATTGATGTGAATGCTGCAACCATATTTATTGTTGTTCCCTTGCTCCTATGTAATGCGTACCAAATGCTGATATTGCACAGGCTGGTGGATGTATCGACGAACCAGAGCGTAAATGAAAGTGGAAAGACAGAGCCGTTGAAGGAAAGTCGAGCATAGATTTTATTTTGAAAATAAAAACATACCAAAAAGAGCTAACCTGGTTAGCTCTTTTCAACTTTTACGCACCTATTTGAGCTATAGCTCAAATAATCTAGTAATCATTGACCGCTGGCTTGATCACGAACTTCCTTACCTTCTACACTGGAATGGTTAAGCAACTCAGACACGGTTACGAATTCATAGCCCTGGTTTTTTAATTTGTCGATAATGACAGGGAGTGCTTCATGAGTTTGTTTAGAGGAATCGCTAGCATGCAGCAGTACGATGTCCCCTGGATGTGCTTTGCTTACTACACGATCAACAATGGTCTGTACACCAGGGTTTTTCCAATCCAAGGAGTCGGTATCCCACTGCACAACCTGATAATTCAGACTATTGGCTACCTGAAGCACTCGCTTGTCAAAGTCCCCGTTGGGCAGACGTATTAATTTCGGTTCTTTTCCCGTTAAATCGGTTAAAATGCTATGAGCTGTCGAAATTTCTTTGCGTATTTCTTCCTCGGTCAGGCTGCTGTAGTTCTCATGTCTGTGACCATGGCTGCCAATTTCATATCCTGCCTCTTTGATGGCAGTAACAATTTCGGGGTGTGTCTTGCTCCAGGGGGACGAAAGGAAAAAGGTTGCCTTCTGCACTTTATTTTCCTGAAGAACTTTCAGAATCGGCTCTGTCCGTTTATCTCCCCAGCTGATGTCAAAGGTAAGTGCAATTACCTTCTTCTCGGTTGGAACGCTGTAGACGGCCGATGGTGCTTCCTCCGAGAATACGGAGACATTGCCACGCTCCAGATAAATAATACCGATCGCAAAGATGGCAGCAACGAAGACAATCAGGTACCGTTTAATCTTTTTGCCGCTAAATACATAGAACGAGTTCATTTCAATAAGCGCCCCTCTCCCATAAGAAATGCTTGTTTACTCTCCAATGTATGCTCGTACTCCCCAGTTATTCGTAACGGAACCTTGTTTGTCCATCATTTTAGATTCTACAGGAGGTTATTATGTTAAAATTCAGTACATTTCTTAAAGATCTTGGTTCCATCCGCAGTGCATTAATCTGGTCCGTAGTTTTGTTTGCTGTTGGAATAGGGGCAGGGTGGGTGAGTACAGGACCACTGGAAGAACTGTTGTTGAACCAAATCGGAGGTTTACGTGAAGTCAGTGAACGGCTGGAGCAGGGGGGCAATGTGCAATGGAACTTCTTCCTGTTTATCTTTTTCAATAATGCCATCAAAAGTGTACTTGTCATCTATGCTGGTATATTCTTCGGAATTCTGCCTGTCATCTTCCTGCTGATCAATGGGATGGTCCTTGGATTTGTGGTGCACACCACGATGAATTATGGAGCAAGCTTCTATGATATTGTGGTTAAAGGTTTACTTCCGCATGGCATTATTGAGATTCCGGTCATTATTATTGCTTGCGCCTTCGGACTGAAGTTTGGTGGTCTGGTTATCAAAAGCCTTGCACAACTTGGAAGTGACAAGCGAAATACGATGGGCACCCGGTGGAGAGCATTCATGAATAGGACGTTAACGGCATCCTTCTGGGTTGTCATCTTGCTTCTTGTTGCAGCAATCATCGAAAGCACACTTACGTATACTCTGGTGAGAGGATAAAATTTTGTGTTGGTTGGCATTCATAAATTTTCAGAAAGTTGACCATAACAATAAAACGGGTTCCAGCAGCACCCACAAAAGCGAGAATGCACAGGGTGTAGCATGAAACTTGTGTAAGTGTGATAAAGAGGCTATGCACAAAAAGGAGAACTCTAATGCTGGGTATGTTGTTTAACGAGAAGGAATGCAAGGAACTGGACTATGTGCTGCGTAAAGAATTAGATGAGATGCTTTTCGATCTAAGTGATAATCGTCTTGACCAAGAGATCAAATATGCTATCGCGAGCCGATATAAGACTGTGTTCCGCATGTATGCACGCTTTGCCCCGCCAAAAGAATTGTCCAAGTATGCAAGAGGTGGTAAGCTGAAAAAGTCGAAGCCGTAATGCTGAAGCTGGTCATATATTCGATTTACAGTAGTGGAAGTGAGGTGCGGCTCTCAATAGCGGGTGCTGTACCTCTGAACCATGAAAATGTGAAATTGTTGGGGGTTTCATACTTTTTGTCGAAAAAGGGTTGACCTTTCTAATTTCATATGGTAAATTAATTTTCGTTCCTTTTTTAGGAGCGGTTCACCGAAACAAGCATGAAAATAAAGCGATTGAAAAGAATTGAAAAAATAATGCTTGCAAAGAGAACTTCAACATGATATATTATAAAAGTCGCCGCTGAAACGACGACAACATGAAAAACAGCACTAAATTGAATGTTTGATCT